>CAYTJG010000152.1:0-14509 GCA_964437865.1 uncultured Bifidobacteriaceae bacterium
ATGATTCGGAACTGGAAAAGCTATTGAAGGCCGCCCCCGGGCCGGACCTGCCCCCGGATTACCGGCAGGCCTTTGCAGAAAAGGTGCTCGGCAATTTGCGTTCATCACCGGTGCGCAGAACGCCGCCGCGTTCCTGGCGGCCCCGGTTCGCTTGGGCGTTGGCCACCGCCGGCTGTGTGCTCCTCGCTTTTGGGATCGGGCGTTGGCACGGGCGGGCGGAGACCGGCCAGGACATTCTGACCAACTCCAAGGTGATCCACGAAACCCTGGCCATGTTCCCGCATCGCGTCCGCGCCATTGTGAGCGATCAACACGGCATCAATCTGGTGCTGTCAGACGCGGACAATGTGCCGGCCTCCCCGCCGATTTACGTCCGTATCTCCGATGGCAAGAACTTGGCCTCCATGGTTACTTTCAGCGGGCAGGAAATCCAGATCGACGGGCAAAAGCTGACCGTGCTGGCCGAGGCGGACGGGGGGATCATCCTGGAGGGGAAAGGGGTGCTCTGGTCCAACGGCAAGGCGATACTGGCGGCCAAAAGTATGCAAATCCAGGCCAGAACTCTTGGGGCGGGGGTCATGTAATCGGGCCTTCGGGGCACTCCTCGCCCACGGTTTGCAGCAGGGAGGGGCGATTCGATAAGTTGGGCCGCAGGAAAGCCGCGCTGGCGTTTGCGCGGCGAGAGGTTGGCCGCCATCAATGCCGGCAGGCCCAAGAAGCGGAAGGCGCGTGAGACGCTGAGGAGGCCGGCGGGCGGGCTCGGCGCCTTGATCAGCGGCCGCACATCCAAGACCAAGGGCGTCTGGAAACGGAAGTAACCTGTATAAAAACTATTTGTTTTTTTTAAACAAAATACCATACCCTGCCGCATCTTTTGCCAGTTTCAGAAAATTAGGCGTGGATCAGGGAATGACATTCATAAATGGAATTCATAGATTGCGAAAACGGTCACGGCGTGATAATTTGGCGCAATCAAAATGTTTGATGATGATTCAAATTTGAAAGAGAACGGTGGCCCGAAGAAGCCGACGGGCAACGGATTTAATCGTATTCCTGTATTCACCCTGCTGGCGTGGGCGGGAATCATTGCCGCAATCGTAATCTTGTTTGTGATGCGACAGAAGATCTCGGCGCCCGCCCAGGCGATTCCGCCGTCCCAGTTTCTGGCGCTGAATTCCTCGAACCTCATTGCCAGCGCCAATGTGGTCGTCAACCAGCAGACACTGCCTTTGTCCGAGCTTTCCGGTTCCTATTACCGGGTGGACAAGAGCGGCAAGGTGACCACTGAGCAGGTCCCCTTCGTGGTTCACAACTTCTTTTTGACCCGGGAGACCGAGGCCCTCATCAACCACAACCCGAATGTCACCGTCAGCTCACCCAATATCGTGGTGATGAATCTCATTTGGGGCATCGCGCCGTTTTTGATCCTGGGCGTCCTATTTTGGTTTTTCTTCATCCGCCAGATCAAAGCGGCTGGAAAGGGTGCTTTGAGCTTCGGCAAGAGCAAGGCCCGCATGCTGGCAAAGGATCGCAATAAAACGACCTTCAAAGATGTCGCTGGGGTGGACGAGGCGATTGAGGAAGTGTCTGAATTGGTGGAGTTTTTGAAGGATCCCAAGAAGTTTCAACGCTTGGGCGGGCGCATTCCCAAGGGCGTGTTGATGGTGGGACCGCCTGGCACGGGCAAAACGCTCTTGGCCAAGGCCATTGCCGGCGAGGCAGATGCGGCGTTTTTCAGCATCAGCGGCTCGGACTTCGTCGAGATGTTCGTGGGGGTGGGTGCCAGCCGTGTGCGCGACATGTTCGAGCAGGCGCGCAAGAGTACGCCGTGCCTCATTTTTATCGACGAAATCGATGCTGTAGGCCGTTCCCGCGGTCATGGTTTGGGCGGCGGCAACGATGAGCGCGAGCAGACGCTCAATGCTCTGCTGGTGGAAATGGATGGTTTTGACACGCAGGAAGGGATCATCATTATCGCGGCTACGAACCGGCCCGACGTGTTGGATCCCGCCTTGCTGCGGCCCGGACGGTTTGACCGTCAGGTGACGGTGAATTTGCCGGATGTGCGCGGTCGGGAAGGCATCCTGAAGGTGCACGCCAAGAACGTTAAATTGTTGCCGGATGTGGATTTATCAGTGATTGCGCGCGGCACGCCCGGGTATTCGGGCGCGGAACTAGCCAACTTGTTGAATGAGGCTGCCTTGCTGGCGGCGCGGACCAACAAGAAGGGCGTGGGCCAACCCGAGTTGGAGGAGGCGCGAGATAAGGTGCGCTGGGGACGGGAGCGCCGCAGCATGGCCATGAGCGATGAAGAAAAACGCGCCACCGCCTGGCATGAAGCCGGCCACGCGCTAGTCAACGTGTTGCTCAAACACACGCATCCCCTGCACAAGGTTACGATCATTCCCCGTGGCCGTTCCTTGGGCGTTACCATGTCCCTGCCCAAGGAAGACATGCTGAACATGCGGCGCAAGCAGGCCATCGACACGATCATCATGACGATGGCCGGGCGTATTGCCGAGGAATACGTGACTGACGATATTTCCAGTGGCGCGGCCATGGATATTCAACAGGCCACCCAACTGGCCAAGGCGATGGTGATGCATTGGGGCATGAGCGAAAAGCTCGGTAACGTCCTTTACGGCGAATCCCAGGAATATGTCTTTCTGGGCCGCGACATGATGCGAACCAAGGATTACAGCGAAGCCACGGCGCAGGATATTGACGCGGAGGTCAAACGCATTGTGAACAGTGCGTTCCAGACGGCCAAGCAGCTGATTGACGACAATCGCGACAAGCTGCAGTTGGTGGCCAACAGCCTGCTTGAGTTTGAGACGCTGGATGGCGCCCAAGTGGATGAAATTGTGAGGACTGGGAAATTGACGCCGCCGCCCCGGCCACCGAGCAATGCCACGCCCATGATGGGTGCGCCAGCCGGCACGCCGCTGCCCGAAAATCCGCCGAAACCTGCACCGCCGAAATTGCCCGGTCTGGGCACTCCCGCTCCTGCGCCGGCTGGATAAGCGCACTTTCCAAGCTAAACGGCGACCGTCTTGGTCGCCGTTTTTTTATTGGCTAGCTTCGGCCCCGGCGCATCCACTGGACAGGATCTTAGGGGGGAAGCGCTTGACGCTGCGGAATCAAGGCGTTCCCCAGCCCGCATTGGACTGGAGAATGGCGGAACTGCCGGTTGGATGGGGAAGGAAAAACGGGCCTACGTCGACTTTTCGAGGCTCTTGAGGTCTTCGGCGAGGAATTGGGCAACATCCTTGAAGCGAACCACGTTTTCAGGGTTCATTGCCATCAAGGTTTCATGAGCCTCCAGGCTGGTGCGCGTGATTTCTTCGTGCGTCGGGTTCTTCGGGGCCGGCGTGCAAGTAGTGAGATCGGCCGGCAGCTGCAAGGGACCGTTCGTGGTCGTGAACAGATGGGCGGCACCGAGGTTCTCAAGGAGTTCGCCTACCCGCGGCGAGACGTTGTGGAGTTCAATGCCGCGTTCGGGTACGGCACCGTTGCCATTCATCTTCATGCCGAAGCCCGACAAGACTCCCAGGAAGGTGCTATCCATGAGCACACACTCGCCGAGATCGATGATGAAATGTTTGAAACCCTTCTGCGTCAACTCGTTCAGCAAAGTCTTAAAATCCGGACTCGACGCAAAATTGGCGCGCCCGCAGATCTTGATGCAGGCAAAATTTTTGCCCACCAACACTGACAAATTAGCCGATGACATCTTTGTTGTTCACTTTGGGTTTAGGGCGCTGTGCCCGGTGTCACAATCTGGATTAAAGCTTGCTGCAACACCAAGGTTTCGTCCAGTCCACTCGAAACGAGCCGCTGATTGCAGCGCAGCAGCACATCCATCGCCCGGACCAACTCCGACGAGGTGTATTTTTTAACCTGCGGCAACGCTTTGTAAAGCACATAAGGATTCAATGCCAGCGGATTAAACTTTTTCTCCGCTGGTAATTTATCGGCGGGAATGGCGGCCAGTTGAGCTTTAAAGCGGTTGTAGTCCTGCTCGGGTTTCACCCAGCCCTCCCGCAGCATCTCCTTGAGCAGCAGCATCGCGCGCACTTTGCCGATCAGACCGTATAACAGGCCGATTTCTGACTTGTCCTTGTCAAATTTCGTCTCCCACAACTCCTCATCCAGCCGCCGGAGCAGGCGTGGCAGGTCACGATCGCCCAAGGCATCGCCCAGAGCGAAGGCTTTGGCTGTCTTGTTGCGGCAGGAGACGGCCGCCACATCGGCCAGTTCGATGCGCGGGCGATCCCCCACAAACAGGCAGAGCTTTTCCACCTCGTTTTCGAGTTGCCGGGCGTTGGAGCCGGCGCGGTTGACCAGTTCGCCCAAGGCCGCCTCGGCGATGTCCTTCCGGCGTTTCCCCAAGGCCTCGCGCGCGGCCACTTCGGCCCGTTCTGCCCAATCCTTGTCGTCCTGGGACCAAGCCGAGAAGACCTCCACCGTTCCGAGTTTTTCGAGGGTTTTGAAGAAAGCCCGCCGCTTGTCCACCTTGCCAGCGCTGATGAGCAGGCGGACGTTCTGCCAGGCAAAGGTCTTGAGCTCGTCCGCTAGTTGCGCACAGGCCGCTGTGACGGCTTGGGAGGTGGCGGTGCGCTCCTCGCCCAAGAAATTACAATCCCGCAGCCAGACTGCCTTGGCGCCGCCAAAAAAGGGCAGGGTCTGCAGCGCTTCGCGGAGTTTACCCAGGGCCGCCAGCGCCTCGCCGCTGTTGCCCACGCTGGCATCAATGATCTCGTGGTCCATGCCGCCCAATTCGGCGGACCAGGCGGTGAACAACTGACGGGCGCGCTGCTTGACGGCAAAATCGTCGTCGCCACAAACGAGCGCCAGTGGATTATTGGACCTGGCGGCCATTTATTCAGATTCCAGATCGCCGCCCGATTCGTTCATCTTGTTGAGCACCTCGCTCATGTCTTCCACTTGGGCAAACAGGGCGGCCGAGACGAAGATTGGTTTCTTGTGGGCCGCCGCCAGGGCTAGGCAGTCGCTGGGGCGGGCATCAAGTTCCACGATCTTGCGCGCCACTTCGTTTTGCTGTTGCAGAATGATCCGGGCGAAATAGGTGGAATTCTTGAGGTCGGTGATCACCACGCGTTCCACGTTGATGCCGAAACCCTGAAAAATGCAGTTGATCAGATCGTGTGTGAGCGGCCGCTCCTTGGGAGTTTCCCGCAGGAACATGCCGATGACCTGGCCCATTTGCGGCTCGACGTTGATGACAAAAACTTTTTCGTCATTGCCCACGAACAAAGCGCACCCGCTGTTGGCCGGTAGGATGCCCCGAATCTGGATCGGTACAACGTCGTTCTTCATCCCTGAAATCTACGCGGACAAGCGTAAAAAACAAGTCCGCAGCCGATATTTGCGCGGCCTTGGGGAGGTGCTTTGCATTTGCTGTGCGGCTGTCCACACCCCATGATGATCCGGCTTGGCTTGATTTCCCGTTGGCACAACTCATGACGGCATTGGTAATTCAACTGGCCAAACGTCCGCGTACGTTTGGTGTGGCCCTCAGCTTCCTGCTGGTGGCCTTTATTGGCGTGATTGATTATCTCGCCGGCTATGGCGTTTTCTTTTCGGCCTTCTACCTCGTGCCGGTGGCGCTCGCCTCGTGGTACGTGGGGCGGGGTTTTGGCTTGGGCATTTCGATCGCTTGCGTGACCGTATCGGTGGCGGGCGATTATTTGGCCGGCGCTTCGTATCCCAACGTGCTCATTCCCATCTGGAACGGGGCCATTGAATCGACCGTCTATTTCGTGGTGGTCATGATCCTCACGAGTCTGCGCAAACTGCACGCGGAGCTTGAGGAACGTGTCCGCCAGCGGACGAATGCCCTCACCATCGAAATGCTGGAGCGGGCGCGTCTGGAGAAAGAGCTGCTGGAGGTGAGTGAGCGGGAGCAGCGGCGCATCGGCCACGACCTCCACGACGGCGTTTGTCAGCATTGGGCGGCGACGGCCATTGCCGGTCAGGTCTTGGGCGAGAAACTTGCGGCCAAGGCCCTGCCGGAAGCGGTGGACGCCCGGGAAATCGTGCGTCTGGTTCAAGACGGCATCACCCTGACCCGGAATGTGGCACACGGCATCGCCCCCCCGGAAATGGAGGCGGAAGGGCTGGTGACGGCACTGGAGCAATTGGCCGCCAATGTGTCCAAGATGTTCCGCGTGGATTGCCTATTTGAATGCCAAACGCCCCCGCCGATCGAAGCTGCGGAGACGGCCACGCATCTCTACCGCATTGCCCAGGAAGCAGTCAACAATGCCATTCACCATGGCAAGCCACGGCAGATTGTGATTTCCCTCGGCACCCGCAAGGGCACCGTCGAACTCACCGTGGAGGACGACGGCGCCGGGTTGCCGGATGATTGGCAAAAACATCGCGGCTTGGGCACCCGAAGCATGGCCCACCGGGCTGCCATGATTAACGGCACTTTTTCCATCGAACCCAACCCGACGGGGGGCACCTTTGTCAAGTGCACCGTATCCACGTCCGGCCGGTGACGATTTTTCATGACCCCAGCTCTCAACAAACAGAAGATTTTTCTGGTGGATGACCATCCGCTGGTGCGCGAATGGCTGACCAATTTGATCAACCAGCAAACGGATCTGGCGGTTTGCGGCGAGGCGGAAAACGCCCCAGCCGCCCTGTCGGCCCTCGCCGCAAGGCCAGCCCAATTGGTGATCGCGGACCTGAACCTGACCAATTCCTCCGGCATCGAGTTGATCAAGGACCTGAAACAACTGCATCCGGAGCTTCCAGTGCTGGTGCTTTCCATGCACGACGAATCGCTCTATGCCGAACGGGTCTTCCGGGCTGGTGCCCGGGGGTATGTGAACAAACGGGAAACGGCCCAGAAAGTGATTGAGGCCATCCGCCGCGTGCTCGAGGGTAAGTTGTATATCAGTGAGAAGGCGGGCGAGATCCTGGCCGCTCGCTCTATTCGCGGTCAGACCGCCAGCCAATCCACCATCGATTTGTTGAGCGACCGGGAGCTGGAAGTGTTCGACAAGCTTGGCCAGGGGCTGGGCACGCGGCAGATTGCCGAGGATTTTCACGTCAGTGTCAAGACCATCCAGGAGTATTGTGCCCGCATCAAAGACAAGCTGCACCTGAACAATGCCACCGAATTGCTGCGCGAAGCGGTGCGTTGGCGGGACTCCAAAGACAGCGTCTGACTTGCAGGGCGCTACTTCCGCAACGCCATTCAGCCATGCAGTTGTAAATCCATTGCCAAAGCAAACTCCTTGCGCTGCCAAGAAGAGAATTTCCGGCCTCGAACCGCCTGACAAAACCGTTGGTGTCGGATCTTGCCTGACAAATAATTAGGCCTCGCCTGACAGACAAAGCCCACCCCGCTGGCATCATACCTGCGGATGAAGTTCCCATTCCAAGTAAATTGGATTGTGGCGGTTATGACGCTTGCGTTCGAGGCTTCGGCCCCGGCGCAAACGAATGCCCAGACGGCACCGCCATTGTCTCTCGCCACCGCCCAGCGACTGGCGATTGAGCACAACTGGGATTTGCTGGCAGCCAGGAGCGGCGTGGACACAGCCGAGGCTCAATGGTTGGTGACCAAGGAATTTCCCAACCCCACGGTCGGTTGGAACACCTATAAAATCGGCGACAGCCAGGGGGGGACCCCCTTGGGCAATGGCGTTCTGGCCCGAAATTACGACACGATCGCATCGGTGAATCAGTTGATCGAAATCGCCGGCAAGCGGAAGGACCGGCAGGCGGCGGCTCGACAAGGCGTGCTGGGTGCCAAAGCGCGGTTTTTGGATGCCAAACGGACGTTGGAGCAGGGGATGACCAAGGCCTACGTGACCGCCCTGCTGGCCAATGAGAATGAGCGGGTGTTGCACCAGTCGGCCAACTACATGCGACAAGAACAGCAGATTGCCGAGACCCGCTACAAGGCGGGCGATTTGGCGGAATCGGACCTCAAGCAGATCCAGGTGGCGGCAGAGCAATATGTGTTGCAGGAAAGAGCCGCCGAGACTGCAGCAATCCTGGCGCGCACGGCCGTCGAGGTACTGCTGGGAGTCAACCGGCCACAAGGCAATTGGGAGGCGGCCGATTCCTTGGATCAGGTCAGCCACTTGGCCGTCCCGGAATCGAACGGCCCCACCAACGGGTTGCGTCCTGATGTTTTGGCGGCCAAAACGGATATGCGATCGGCTGAGCAGAACTTGAAGCTGGCCAAAGCCATGCGGATACCAGATCCCACCATTTCCGTTGGCTACGAGCATGAACCGCCCGGGGGCGGCCCCCCGGTGGATACGTTGAATATCGGAATGTCCTTTCCGTTGCCGATTTGGAACCAAAACAAGGGTGCCATCGAGGCCGCCAAGGCTAGCTTGGAACAGTTTCGCCTGGCTTTGGCCAAGTTGCAGGCGCAAATGACCAGCGATCTGATCAATGCTCAAGCCGCCTACGACGAGGCCTCCGCGAGGTTGCAACGCTATCGCGGACAGATTGCGCCGCTATCGGCGTCGGCGCGTGACTCCGTGATCTTCAAGTTTGACAAAGGCGGCGCCACGCTGGTGGAGCTGTTGGAAGCCGAGCGCACGGACAATGATGTGCGGTTGGCTCTGGCGCAGGCCATGGCCGACACCGCCAGCGCGATGGCCGATTTGACGGCGGCAAGAACCGCGATCGCGGAAACCGATTTGGATTTGAAAACCAGAGAATGATTTTGTGAGAACTGAATTTTTTGCCAAGCAAGCGAGTTGTGCCCGGGTATTCCTGCCGTTGGTCGTGTTGGTATTGGCCAGTTGCGCCAAAGAACCCGTTGCCGTTCCGGATACCTCCGGCCCCAAAGTGTCGGGTGACGAGGTACAGTTTGCGTCCGGGTCGCCGCAGTTGGACTCGATCAGCGTGGATCAAGCCCAAGCCCGGACGATTGCGATTCAGCATTTGACTGGCCGTCTCTATTGGAATGACGATGTGACCGTGCGGGTTTTTACGCCCGTCTCGGGCCGGGTGACGCGGGCGGTGGCTGACTTGGGCGAAGCGGTCACCAATGGTTCGGCGCTGGCGGAAGTGGATTCGCCTGATTTTGGCCAGGCGCTCGCAGCAGCGCGGACGGCCGTGGCAAACCTGGCAGCCGCGGACAAGGCCAATGTCCGCACCAAAGAGTTATTCGCGCATGGTGCCGCAGCCCAAAAGGATGTGGAGGCGGCGGAAGCTGCCTACCAGGCGGCATTGGCAGAACGTGACCGCTCGGGGGCGGTGCTGGCCAACTACGGAGGCAGCGTCCAGAGCACCAACGAGCTTTATTGGTTACGAACGCCGCTGGCCGGAGTGGTGGTGGACAAAAACATCAATCCAGGCCAGGAACTCCGCGCTGACATGATGCTGGGAAACGTGCCGCAGACCTTCAATTCACTCTTCACCATCAGTGACCCCACCAAGCTCTGGCTGCAGGTGGATGTGCCAGAGACGGATCTCTCGGTGCTTGCCGCCGGACAAAAGTTGATCGTCCATAGCCCCGCCTTTCCCGGACAGGTCTTTGACGGGGCGGTGGCGAAAATCGGCGACACGCTTGATCCCTCAACCCGCACGGTCAAAGTCCGGGGAGTAGTTGCCAACCCCGGCGGGGTGCTCAAGGCTGAAATGTACGTAACAGTCGATGTCACTGAACCGACCGACCGTCTCGCGCAGGCTGGGGTGAACATACCTTCCTCCTCCGTATTTATGCTGGATGATCATTACTATCTGTTCGTAGAGACTGCTCCCGGGCAGTTCAAACGGCAGCAAGTGACGGTCGGACCGGAGGCGGACGGGAAGATTCCCGTGTATGCCGGGCTGGCGGCCGGGCAAAAAGTGGTGACCGAAGGAGCACTGCTGCTGCAGTCCATCATCAACCCGGCCAACTGATCATGTTTGGCAAACTGACTGCTATTATTCTGCGCCATCGGCCATTGATTCTGGCCTTGCTGGTGGTCTTCATTCTCGCCGGCGTCAATGCCTATGAACGCCTGCCGGTCGAGGCGTATCCCGATGTTAGCAACTTGCGAATTCAGGTCCAAACGCTCTGGCCGGGCCACGCGGCGGAGGAAGTCGAACAACAGGTAACCATTCCCATCGAAGCCGTGATGAACGGAGTGCCGGGGCGGCTGTCCATGCGGTCGATCTCCTTGTTTGGTCTCTCGCAAATATCGCTGATTTTCGAGGACAATGCGGATCCCGTGGCGGCCCGCAATCTGGTCAGCCAGCTCTTGAGCACGGTTAACCTGCCGACCGGCGCCAACACGGGGCTGTCGCCCGACGCCACCCCCATCGGTGAGATCTTCCGTTACACGCTACGCGCGCCGCCGGGATTCCCGCCCGAGGAATTGCGGGCGATCGAGGACTGGGTGGTGGAGAAGAAATTCAGATCCGTGCCCGGAGTCGTGGACCTCAATCCCTTTGGCGGGTTGACCAAACAATACCAGGTGCTGGTGGACCCGGCCAAACTGAAGTCCTATGGACTGGGTCTCCAGCAAGTGTTCAATGTTCTACAAAATGGAAACGTCAACTCCGGCGGCGGCTACGTTGAGCATGGCGCGCAGCTCTACATCATTCGCGGCTTGGGTCTGATCAAGAACGTGGATGACATCAAGGACATCGCTGTGACCACGGTCAACGGTACGCCCGTCTTCATCAAGGATATTGGCCAGGTGATCATCGGTCATGCCACGCGCCTGGGGCGGGTCGGCCGTACGGATTGTATCGACGGCAAGGTCACCCGCGATGAGGACGACGTGCCGGAGAACATCGTCATCATGCGGCGCGGAGAGAACCCAACCGTGGTCTGCCGCGCGGTCGAACAGATGGCCAAGGACATCAACGCCCATTACCTGCCGGCGGGAGTAACACTGGCCGTTTATTACGACCGTACGGCGCTCGTCGATCGTACGGTGCATACCGTGCACAAAAATCTGGCGGAAGGCATTGCACTGGTGCTCACCGTGACGCTGCTGTTCCTGGGCTTGGGGAATTGGCGCTCGGCGCTGGTGGTGGCGCTGGCCGTGCCGGTGTCGCTGCTGGGCGCCTACATGTTGCTGGATTTGCGGGGCATTCCGGCCAATTTGATTTCCTTGGGCGCCATCGATTTCGGCATCATCGTGGATTCGTCGGTGGTGATCATGGAGAATTTGCTGCGAATTCTCCACGAGCGAAAAGAGAAGCTGCGTTCGTTGCCCCGCGCCATTACCGAGGCAGTGGCCCAAATGGGGCGGCCGGTTCTGTTTTCAAAGGTCATTCTGCTTACCGCCTTCATCCCGCTGTACACCTTGCAGCAGGTCGAGGGGCGCATTTTTAAGCCCATGGCTTGGACACTGACCTTTGCGCTGGTGGCCGGTACGGTCTTTGCGTTGCTGGTGGCACCGGTCCTGGCGACCTTTGCGGTCCGCGGCGGCCGTATCGCCGGCGAAGAGTCACGGATCGTCCGCTGGCTGTTGCGGGTGTACCGACCGTTGCTGGACTACGCGCTTAGGTCACGCGCTTTGGTGCTGGCCGGCGCGGCCGCCTTGCTCGTAGTGGGCGGCATCGTTTTTCATTTCCTCGGCTCCGAATTTCTGCCCAAGCTCGACGAAGGCGACCTTTGGGTGCGTACCTACCTTCCGCAGTCCATTTCGCCGTCCGAGGCGGCCAAGATCACCCACCAAGTGCGGCTTCTGCTGGCTTCCTTTCCCGAGGTGCGTTGCATCGTGGACCAGGAAGGCATGCCGGATGACGGCAGCGATGTCAACGGCTGGGATGTAACCGAATATAGCGTGAGCCTGATTCCGCGCGAGCGCTGGACCACCGCCCACGACCGCGAAGCGTTATGCGACACCATGTCGCGTAAACTGGCGGCGATTCCGGGCATTCAGACCCAATTCAGCCAGTACATTGAAGACAACGTGGATGAGGCGGTTTCCGGCGTCAAAGCCAACCTGGCCATCAAAGTGTTCGGTCCGGACACCTATGTGTTACAGAAACTCGCCGACCAGATTGTGGAGGTGGTAAGCAAGGTACCCGGAGCGGCGGACGTGGGCACCGAGCATCTGACGGGACAACCGCAGATTCAAATCACCGTGAACCGGGCCGCCATCGCGCGTTACGGGTTGGCCATGGCTGACCTGCAGAACATCGTGGCCACCGCGCTGGGCGGCCAGGCGGCCACCCGGGTGCTGGAAGGCGAGCGAAGTTTTGATCTCGTGGTCAAGATGTCGCAGCAAGCCGTTGCCGATGTCCAATCCATCCGCAGTCTTCCGGTTTTTGGGGCCAATGGTGAACGGATTACCTTGGGCGATCTGGCCGATGTGAAGGCCTCACCGGGCATGGCGCGTATTTATCGCGAGGAGAATGAGCGACGCACGGATATCAAGCTTTCCGTGCGCAACCGGGATATGGGCTCGCTGGTGGCGGATGCGCAACGGGACATCCAAGCGCAGGTGAAGGTGCCCCCGGGGTATCGCGTCAGTTGGACCGGCGCCTTTGAAAACGAACAACGTGCCGAACGCCGGTTGGCCATCATCTTCCCGATCACGCTCCTGGCCATTTTCTTTCTACTCTTTGTCACCTTTGACTCGTCGGCCCTGGCGGCGCTGATTTTGTTGATCGTGCCCTGCACTGCCGTGGGTGGCATTCTGGCCCTGCCGGTGGCTGGCTTGAACCTGTCCGTGGCCGCCCTGGTGGGCTTTGTGGCGCTGTTCGGCATTGCCATCCAAAACTGCGTGATCCTCATTTCGCGGATTCGTGAATTGCGCAAAACCGGCCTGGGGATGGCCACTGCGGTGAGGGAAGGGGCGGCGCAGCGCGTGCGGCCGATGGTCATGACCGCGTTGATGGCCATGTTGGGATTGCTGCCGGCCGCGATTTCCACGGGCGTAGGCGCGGAAACGGCCCGACCCTTCGCCGTGGTGATCATCGGCGGCTTGCTCACCGGTACCGCCATCACCCTGTTCCTCGTCCCAGCACTATACCCGTGGTTTGACGGACGATCCCTTGATCAGCCATGAAAATGATTCTCGCCATGATACCACCCGAGCATTTGAATAAATTGCTCGATGATCTCGACGAACATGAACTCCCGGGGCTAACCGTGTCCGAAGCGCGCGGTTTTGGCCAGCATGATCGGGATTTTACCGACGTGGAGTTGCCATCGAAACTGCGGGTGGAAATTGTGTGCCCAGACCAGGAGGTGGAGACCATCGTCAAAGCCATCTACCGCAGCGCCCATACCGGCCAGCGGGGTGATGGCAAGATCTTCGTTCTGCCGGTCTTGGACGCGCTGCGCATTAAGACCGGGGAGCGGGGCGATGCGGCTTTGAAGGCCACCCCACCAGCGCCCGCCGAGGCCGATTCGTCCCCCTAGCTCGCATCGCTGCGGAGAATTGTTGGTCACCCGACCGACTAGGGACCTCTGACGACTACCAATGACCGAGCCGGTCAGGCGGCACAGTGGCGTTTTCCGGGTAAACGAGATAGACCGTATTGCCGGACGCCGCCCAAGCGCGGCGAACATTCTCTCGCCGATAAACGCGCCGCACGGTTTCACCCCGATCGAGATGCGCGGCCGGTTCGTTGACCACCACATCACCGTTTTCCGTAAAACCGCGGCAGACAATCAGATGTCCTTCCGGTGAAGGTGGCCGGCCGGGCTCCAGCCAGTCCCAGCGCGCCGAGAGAATCACGGGAATGCCGCTGGCAATCCAAGCCTCCACTTCCGACAGATCATCGAACCGGGTGACGTAGCTGCGAAGGCCGGCAAAACTGCCTGCGAACGCCGTGTTGAAGGACCAATTGCCGGTGCCGCGGTAGTCTCGATCATAAACGGCAGCGGCCACTTGTGGTACGGTCAAGTCCAGCTCCGGGCGATCCAGCACCTGAGCCCAGCGGGCCAAGACCATCGAGAGACACGTCGGACTACACCAACCGGCATTGCCAGGATAACCGTGTTGCGAACGTTCGGGGGTGGCGATCTCTCGGGCGCGAGCCGCCGTTTCTGGCCGGGGCAAGACGGTGTGCGCTTTGGTGTTGGAAAACGAAAGACCAAGAAATCTTAGCTTGGGCAGCGCTGCATTCGTCCCCTCCAAGGTCAGGCGGATTTGTACGGCAGAGGCCGGCTGGTTCAACTCCAGCGTATCTGTGTTGACCGTGCCATCCGCATTGCGTTGCCTTCCCAAACTGGTCCGCGGGAAAATGACCGCATCCGGGGACCATTCGCCGAGTGTGTAAAACCCCGTCCGATGGCCTGCGGAAATCCCAGCCGCCTCGACCTTCAGCCCGGTTCCAATAGGTGCTTCCGCGTTCCAGGAAACGATGAGCTCATTCCAAGGAATGGGGGATTTGATAAAGGGCGAGAGCAGGACCCGGTGGTCGCTGCTGTCCCGGCCACAGGTGAAACCGGAAAAATCATCCAACCCGATGAAACGGCTGAAATGGCTCGGGGAAGAGATTAAGGAGGTTTTGCAACCTGCAATAAGCAGCGTGCCCGTCAGCAGAGCAAGGA
>CAYTJG010000153.1:0-14324 GCA_964437865.1 uncultured Bifidobacteriaceae bacterium
CGACGCGCGCCGGCGGTTGCGCCGCCGGTTGGAAAAACTGGAGCGCGAGCGGGCCATGGAGCGTGAACGGGCGCGCATCGCCCAGGACATTCACGACGATTTGGGCGCGAGCCTGACGCGCATCGCCATGTTGACTGAATCAGTCCGCGGCGAAGCAGACGTGCCCGAAGCGGTCGCGAAAAACCTCCACCGCATCTATGGGACGGCGCGCGAATTAACGCGGTCGATGGACGAAATCGTATGGGCCGTCAACCCGCGGCATGACACGCTGGACAGTTTGGCAAATTACTTGAGCCGGTTTGCGCATGATTATTTGAGCGAGGCGCGGATTCGCTGCCGGCTGGATGTGCCGCTGCAACTGCCGGCGCTGCCGGTCATGGCGGAGACCCGGCATAATCTGTTCCTTGCCTTCAAGGAGGCATTACACAATGTTGTCCAGCACGGGGCGGCGGCGGAAGTGCACGTGGCTTTGAAACTGGAGACGGGGCAACTGTGGTTGCGGGTGACCGACGACGGGCGCGGATTTGACCCGGCGAATCCGGCCGCCGGCCCGACTGTGGCCGGCCGCATCGCGCGCGGAAACGGGCTGATCAACATGCGGCGGCGGTTGACGGACATCGCGGGCGCATGCGAGATTCGCACCGAACCGGGGCACGGTACGACGGTGACGTTCACCGTGCCCATGGATAATGACGGGCGGGGGCCAGCAGACTGTCGGTAAAACTTATGACGATACGAAAAGCATTTCGGGCGTAAGATGAAACCGCAACGGATGAACATTGCTGTTTCGATAGTTGAGGACGACGCCCCGGCGCGGGAGATTCTCGCCGACTGGGTGCGTCAAGCCAGCGGTTTCAAGTGCGCGGGCCAACACGCCAGCGTGGAGGAGGCCTTGGAACACTTGCCCGCCGAGCATCCGTCAGTCGTGCTCATGGACATCAATCTGCCCGGCCTGAGCGGCATTGAAGGTGTGCGGCGACTCAAGCCAATGATGCCGGACACGCAATTCTTGATGCTGACGGTTTATGAGGACGCGGATCATGTCTTTGAGGCATTGGCGGCGGGGGCGATGGGCTATTTGCTCAAGCAGACGCCTCGCAACGAACTGCTGGCCTCCATCAAGGACGTATACGCCGGTGGCTCGCCCATGACCAGCAACATCGCGCGCCGGGTGGTGCAGGCGTTTCACCGCGAGGACGCCAGCGTGCCAGAGTCGGCCAAGTTATCCGCCCGCGAGCGTGAGGTGCTCGAATTGTTGGCGCGTGGTTTTCTCTACAAGGAAATCACGGATTCGTTGAATGTCAGCCGCGGCACGTTAAACACGTATATCCGGCGCACGTACGAAAAACTGCACGTCCGCTCGCGGTCGCAGGCGGTCGCCAAATTCAGTCATTTCTCCTTGAACGAGCCGGGCAATCGCCCGTCCAAGCCGTGAACGGAGGGGCGGCGTTGGCCGATTACCCCTCAAACTTCTTCCCCAAGGGCGCTCGGGACGAGGAATTCCGACGCTCCCAGCGTAATCCGCTGGGTCGCATACCGAGGAGGTGGGCTGCGCCGTCATATTCTTTCACGACATGACGTGCCGGCGGGCTTGGACAATACTCACATCAACCCGGAGACCTGCCTTTGTCCAGTGGATACCGCCGGCAAGACCTTTACCATGGCCACGTCCGCCGGAGAACGGAATAACTAACTTTCCACGTACGTTATGGATGGGGCGGTGACGGGCTATCCAGGTGGCAGTGCAAATCCGGCCAACATTGGAGTTCCCTGTAAGATCACGGCGGCTTGGAGTCCCGTGTGTTATCTGTTGTGGGAGCCGGATGAGAACGCGATTTCGCAAGGCAATCCCGGGGCGTTCGAATACAATGACAGTTTCAATTTCCCGAATGCCTCCGAAGGCATCGGACGGTTGCATAGTAAGAATGGTGGCAATGCCGTGGGTTTGGATGGCCATGTTGATTTGGTAACGAGGATAGTTTTTACTCAAATGTCCGCTGCCTTCGGGCCAATCACTGGTCCTAGGGCCAGTGGCAGAAACTTTTTATGGTGAAGCCCTTACACCTGAAATGGCGCCAACAACTGACATTGATTTCCGCATGAGCGATGTCACGTTGGTTCTGGAAACTTTCTGTCGGGGTGAGAAATCGCCGGCGGAAGAACTGTTGCCACTGGTCTATGAAGAACTGCGGCGGTTGGCGGCGGTGCAAATGGCTGGACAGGCGGCGGGGCACACATTGCAGCCAACCGCACTGGTGCATGAAGCCTGGTTGCGGGTTGTCCATGAGGAAGGCAGTACCTGGCGGAACCGGCCACATTTTTTCCGTGTTGCCGCGATGGCGATGCGGCAGATTTTGGTGGATCACTCCCGGAAAAAGTCGAGCCAGAAGCGCGGCGGCGGTGCCGGAAGGATTTCATTGGAAGATTTCGACATCGCTGCGCCGACAATGGATGACCGGGTGCTGCTGGTGGATCAATGTCTTGACCGGTTGGAACAGGAAGCTCCGGAAAGCGCGCGGATTATTTCGTTGAAGTTCTTTGCCGGTTTGACCAACAAGGAAGTTGCCGCTATTTTGGACGTGCCCGAGCGTTCCCTTGAACGGCAGTGGGCTTATGCACGAACGCGCCTTTTTGAGTTGATCCAACAAGAGCTTTGATTCCGATTCGCGTTCACGGTCGCGTTCACGGCGGGGTTTGCGTCCGGTTTGCGTTTATTAAAGTGATCCGTGGCTATTCCCGAACAAGTCGAGAGAACAATTTTTGAGGCCGCGCTGGCGTTGAACGACGCGCGGGAGCGGGCTGCCTTTCTGGACCAGGAATGCAAGGGCAATCTGGCGCTCCGGCAACGGCTGGAAAAACTGCTCGCGCTTGCCGCGCCGGCGGCCAAGTTTTTTGAAGCTTCGCCGGTTCTGTTCAATGGCGGAGAGTCGCGCGCCGCGGACGCAATGGAGTCTCACTCCATGCGGGAGGAATCGAATCCATCTGAAATTGTCGAGACGGTGATCGACCGCTATCGGCTCTTGCGGCGGTTGGGTGAAGGCGGTTGTGGCATCGTTTTTCTGGCCGAGCAACAGGAGCCGATTTGCCGCCGGGTGGCCTTGAAAATCATCCGGCTTGGAATGGACACGGAAAGCGTCATCGCCCGGTTCCAAGGGGAGCGGGAGGCTTTGGCGATGATGGATCATCCAAACATCGCGCACGTCCTCGACGCAGGCGCCACGGAATCAGGCCGGCCGTATTTTGTGATGGAATTGGTGAATGGCGCCAAAATTACCGATTTTTGCGATCAAAATAGTTTGGACACGCGGCAACGGCTGAATTTGTTCATCCAGGTTTGCCACGCCATTCAACACGCCCATCAGAAGGGCATTGTTCATCGCGACATCAAACCGTCAAACATTTTGGTGCGGTTGGATAATGGCGTTCCCTTGCCGAAGGTGATTGATTTTGGCATTGCCAAAGCCATGCAGTGCCGGTTGGCGGACCATCCGTTTTACACGGCCCGCGATCAGTTTATTGGCACGCCTGCCTACATGAGTCCCGAGCAGGCCGACACGAGCGTGCTGGATGTGGACACGCGCAGCGACATTTATTCGCTGGGTGTGTTGCTTTACGAATTGATCACCGGCCAGACGCCTTTTGATTCAAAGGAGTTGACCAAAAGCGGCATTGATGAGATGCGCCGGACGCTGCGCGAATGTGAACCGAAGCCGCCGTCCACGGCGCTCACTGCTTTGGGAGACACCACTCTTCATGCGGTGGCATTGCAGCATCACATCAAAGCGCCACGGTTGATCACCACCGTGAAGGGCGATTTGGACTGGATCGTCATGAAGACGCTGGAAAAAGACCGGTC
Source organism: uncultured Bifidobacteriaceae bacterium (assembly GCA_964437865.1). GTDB lineage: Bacteria > Verrucomicrobiota > Verrucomicrobiia > Limisphaerales > UBA11358 > UBA11358. The sequence continues at coordinate 3,857 of CAYTJG010000153.1, forward strand.
GCAGCGCTACCAAACCGTCAACGCCCTGGCCATGGATGTGCAGCGGTTTCTCGACAACGAGCCGGTGGTAGCCCGCCCCCCCAGCCGGCTTTACTCCCTTAAAAAGCTGGTTCGACGCAACAAAATCGCCTTCGGCGCCGGCGTGCTGGTGGTTTTGGCGTTGATTGCTGGTTTGGGCACGGCCACATGGTTTTGGCATCAGGAACACGAAGCTCTCAAACGGGAAAAGCGGCTGCGTGAAGAATCGGATCACCTGCGCCAACAGGCGGAGTGGCGTCAGAATCTAACCGAGGCGACCGTCGCCTTCAGCCGCGACAGGATTGAGGAAGCCGACCGTTTGATTGCCGGCATTCCCGTGCCGGAGCCAAATCTGGAATACGCCGATTTGTATCGCACGCTGGTGGACTGGCACGCGAATAATGGCCGTTGGCACCAAGCAATGGACCGGTGTGCGGTGCTGATACACGTCGGCCAGCCGGATGATTGGGACCGGACAACGCTTGATTATTTGCGCTACGGGATGTTGCTCTTGGAAACCGGCGATTCGGATGGTTACGAAGCATTCAAGCAATCGGCCTTGGCGCGCTTTGCCAATACTGTCAGCCCGGAACAGTCGGAACGCATCCTCAAGATCAATTTGTTGACGCCGGCTGGCGCGGGAACGCTGGCGGCTCTGGCGCCCTTGGTCACAACGTTGTCGAACGATGTTGTCAGCGCTGGGGCGGGCGAGCGGGCGTCGTACCGTAATGCCAAGTTGCAGAAGGTGTGGTTTTGTTTTTCGCTGTCTCTGATGGATTTTCGTCACGACAACGAGGCTGGCGTGGAACTTTGGCATGCACGATCGCGGTCGTTCGTGCCCGAGGATGAATACCAGCCTAGTGATAAAGTTCTTGGCGTAACGTATCAGGTTCTGCTGGCCATGGCGCATTATCAATCCGGGAAGGTCAAAGCGGCGCTCGCTGAACTGGCATCGGCCAGGCTCGAAATCGAAAGCCACTACCACGAATTGCCCCAGACAGACAGCAATGGAACCTGGTTTGACTGGTCCTTGGCCCGCATTTTGCTGCGCGAGGCAACGGCGTTGGTTGACGCAAAGGACTGATAGATGCCGATTTGCGATTTTTTCTTCGGCCTGAAAATTTCTGGCGGGTTTTGGCGGCGGTTTGCGTTTGTGGTAGTTGATCCCCAGTGTTTGGCAAAAACAAACAGAAACCAAAACCAAAACCTATGCCCAAGACCAAGATAGAAACAATGAAACCCTTGTCGGCGGGAATATTGGCCGCAGCGGCCCTGTGGCTGTCGGTCGCCATCGCGCCGGCTCAGGTGGCGCTCACTGATATCGGTTCTGCTCCGCCGACGCCGGGCCCAAACGACATCTCGCAATTGAACTTCAACACTGGGCAACCGGGTGGACTGAATTACTATTGGGACAACGGCGCCAACAACGGCGTTTGGATGGGCCAATCCTTCACCACCGGAAGTTTCGCGAGTGGCTATGTGCTGACCAATCTCGTGATCGGAACCAGCGGCAACGGCGGCGGCTCCCAGCTTAATTCCCAATCATTTTCCCTTTTCATCTACCAACTTTCCGGCGCGGGCCTGACCACCGCGACGCCTGTGGCCAGCTTTACCGCGGCCGGCCAGTTGAACGCGGAGGGAGACTGGCTGCAATGGAGCGGCCTGACGCTTCAATTGCAGCCGAACACCACCTACGCCTACGGGTTTGGGCGTGACGCTTCCGGCTCTGGGTGGGAAAGACTGGCCTCGACCAACAACTGGCCCTATCAGGGCGGCCAAGTTTGCGCCATTCCCACCTCCGGCGGAACGGTCACTTATTCCAGCACCACGAATGCTTATGATGCCGCATTTGATGTCGGCCTTGCCTTGGTTGGCGCGCCGCTGGTTAGCGCGCCGTTCTACACCAACAGCAATCCCATTTGGAGCGGCACGCCGTTCACCTTGACGGAAGTGGCCGCGGGCGAGGCGCCTTTGTCTTATCAATGGCTTACCGATGGCGGATCGGGCAAAGCCTTGACCAATATCCCGGGAGCCAACCTGTCGAGCCTGACGGTGGACACGACTGCTTTCTCGGGAAACTATAGCTATGAGGTGATCGTTTCCAACGCAGCCGGCACAGCCACCAGTGCGGTGGTGCAGGTGGCTGTAAGCACCTCCCCGGCTTACTTGGTCTCGGATATCGCGCCGCCCACGCAAGTCTACGCCTTTGTCGGACAACCCATGCAGTTCTACGCGACGTTCTCGGGAAGCCTGCCGATCACCTACCAATGGTTGGATGAATCCCTGACGGCCACGAATCCGGTTGGCCAGAACACCAATGTGTTGACTTTTCCCAGTGTTCAATTGTCTGACGCCGGGACCTACCAATTGATGGCGTCAAATCTCTTTTCGGCCACCAATGGCGGTCCGGTTTTCAGCAGCACTTCAGCGTTGGGTGTGCTGCCCGCTCCGCGGGCGCCGACGACGTCGTCTGACCCTTACGGGGCATTGGTTCTGTCTTATGGTGCGTACGCGTTTTGGGAGTTGAATGAAACCAATGTGGATCCCGCCTCCGGAATTTCGCCCGCTTATGATTTCAGCGGTCACGGATTCTATGGAGTTTATGGCACGGATGCTTTGGATGGATATGACGCCGTTCAGGGTCCCCGACCTCCGACTTATCCCGGATTCCCAACCAACCAATTCGCGATGCAAACGGTGGCTTCAGACACCAACGGGGATTGCCTGGTTCCGTCCTTGAGTCTGAATACCAACGCGGTGAGTATCACCATGTGGATTAATCCAAATCAGAATGTGCCGAATTGGGCGGGATTGCTTTTTTACCGCGCCGCGAATGACGTGGACGCCGCCGGCTTGGGGTTTGGCGGATCCCAGAATGCCTCAGGAATGGCTGCGTTGGGGTTCACCTGGAACACCAACAGCGGTTCCACTTACAATTGGAATTCAGGACTTTTCCCGGTGGTCGGCACCTGGCAGTATGTGGCATTGGTTATCCAGCCAACCAACGCGACGATCTATCTCTATTACCTGGATCCCGTCACCCAGAAGCCTCACCTCTACTTTGCCACGAACAGCATGCAGTATACGCCCGAAGCCTTCGAAACCGTCGTGCAGCAGGGCGCCGGAATTTGGATCGGCAACAATCGCGGCGGCCTCACTCCCTACCCCGGCCCCGTGTTCACCGGCGACATTTGCGACGTGGCCGTGTTCAATTATTCTCTGACTCAGTCACAGGTTCTGGCCCTGTTCTCTCAGGGGGTCGGCATATCGCAATACGCGCCAGGGATCAGCACGCAGCCGCAGTCCACCGAAGCCTATCCGGGGATGACGGTGCAGTTCAGTGCCGGCGGCATCAGTGGTACCGCGCCTCTGAGCTATCAATGGGAGTTTAACAGCACCAACCTCCCGGGGGCAACGAATGTGAGCCTGATTATCAGCAATGTGACCGAGGCGGCGAACGGCGGTTCATATCAATTAGTGATCTCGAACGCCGTCGGCGTGGCGGTCAGCAGCAATGCGACCCTCACCGTCGTGCCTTTCCCGCCGCAAAACCTGCTGGGCCGGTGGTTTGCGGGAGCGGCGAGCGCCGCCGACGTCGCGGGCTATTCACCCGCGGGTACGCACGATGCTTACCTGATCGACAATGGCGGCAGCTATTACTTCACCAATGACGTGCCGCTTAATGAGACCGGCGTCTCGGTTTACCTCGACGACGGTGGCTTTTCGGTCACCAACTCGGCGACCGGAGACACCAACTATGTCGACACCTATGACACCACCATCAGCAACAGTTTCACCGTCATGTGCTGGGCGAAGGGCTACCCGGGTGGATGGAATCCGTGGGTGTCCAAGTATGGTGAAAGCGGTGCAGGCTGGCAGTTGCGCGTTGACGGTGGAAACACCCCGTGTTTCACCATTCGCGGCACGGGTGGCAATGAGGATATGGAAGCGCCCAATACCAGCAATGACGGCAATTGGCACAACTATGCCGGCACTTACGACGCAGTGACGGGCAACCGCGACCTGTATGTGGATGGGAACTTGGTGGTTTCGGAGACCGGCCAAGGGAATTATGTGTTGGCTCCGGAGGAGCATCTCTGCATTGGCGCCAAAGACCAGCCGGCTGGCAACAACTTTGGCAACTTCTACACCGGCGAAATCTACGACGTGCGCATCTACAGCTATGCGCTCCCCCAGCCCAGTATCCAGGCCATCGTGGCCGGGCAGCCGAAGTTGACCAGCCAGTTCAATTCCAGTGCCAATCAGTTAGTGCTGACTTGGAGCACGGGCACCTTGCTTCAAGCAACGAATCTGCTGGGGCCGTGGCTGCCCGTCGCGAACGCCACGTCGCCAAACACCAACAGTGTGACTGCGGCTAAGCAGATGTTCTTCCGATTGAGCAACCCGTAAGGCAGAGCTTGGTCTCGCCGGGGAGGTTCTTCCTGCCCGGCGAGCCTGACCAACCGTTATGGGGCCGGAGTTTTGAGTCTTTTTGGGCCGCCGGTCACGGCGGAGAACTCCAGATGCAGGCGACAGATGATTTGGCCGGAGAGTTCTGCCGGCCATATGTGGGTTGGATAAACATGCCGGCCTAGGTGTGGGATCACTTAGGCCGGCTGTTTATTTCCGTTTGAAGAACCTGCTTGGACTGCGTGCCGCCGCCACGCCGCCGCCGCCCGCCGCGCCGATGCGCGTCAGTGCCGTGGACGGCGGCGCGCGGTTATCTCTACAAGGAAATCAAGGATTCGCTGAATGTCAGCCGCGGCACATTGAATACGAATATTCGGCGCACCTACGCAAAACTGCACGTCCGCTCGCGGTCGCAGGCGGTCGCCAAATTTAGTCATTTCTCCTTGAACGAGCCGGGCAATCGCCCGTCCAAGCCGTGAACGGCTTGGCGGCGATTGCCGATGATCAGCCGGACTTTTCCCCAAGCGCGCTCGGGACGAGGGATCCCGACACTCCCAGCGTAATCCGCTGGGTCGGATACCAATGAGGTGGGATGCGCCGTCATATTCTTTCTCGACATGACGTGCCGGCGGGCTTGGACAATACTCACATCATGCGAATCCCCACTGTCTGGCGTAGCGGCCTGCCGCGCGTGATTTCTTGTCACCACGAAAGCGAAGCTTCCGTCGGCCGGCTGAGCATTCTTTTAGCGCGCGATCCGGACGTTTCCGGCCTCAACCCCAAACCTATGAAAAGAACAACTACTACAGTCAAATCACGGCATTACCAAAGGTGTTTCGCCATCGGTGTGGCGGCACTATTTTTCGGCGTGTCCATCGCAGCCCACGCCAACCAAACCATCCGCGAGCTTTGGGATGGTTCTGGCAAAACCCCGCTGGCCGGCAAGGGCAGCGATTTCACCAGCGTGGGCTTGGACAACAGCACCACGTGGGTGGTCAGTCCGGCGGGCAACACCGGCATTCAGTGGGATTCCAGTTGGAACCTGGACGGTTGGCTGGGAATTGACGAAAATACGGTGTTGACCGATAACGGCGGCAACGGGGGCACGTTTGCGTTTTATGGTGGCAATATGTCAACGCTTACCAATCCCGTGACTAGTCTGCCCTATGGCAACTATTATTCCCAGTGTTACGCGACGCGGGCCTTGGCCACGAACGCTTACATCAATTGCGCGTCCGACGCCACTTACTACTTTAGTGTGCGCATGTTTAGAGGTTATGCGGCATGGAGTTGGACTGCTGACGTAGCCGCCGGCTTCGGGTTTGCTTCAAGCAATGCCACCAATGCCGACTTCGTGGGGGCGGGTTTCACCCGGAATTCGCCCTTCTATATGGCCGGTGGAACCAATGACGTTGGCAACAGTAGTTACATCACCACCGGCACCCTGAACCAGGCGGGGACGGGCAATAATGTTGACCCCATAAGTGGGCTTGATACTGACGGTGGGCCGTATTACCCGCGGGCAGCCGGCGCGGTAAATTTGTTTACCGACGCCGCGGGGTTGCTCGTAGGGCAGTTGACCACGACGGCCAGCGGTGCGGCTACCATGAAAGTGAAATTGTATCCGCCAAATACCGGTCCGTATCCGTCGGATCCATCCGCCATCACTTGGGATGCCAGTTACAGTTTCACGGACACGAATGTCATGACGCAGCTCTTGGTGTGGGCGTATGGTGGTGGGACCGGGGTGCAGGATGCTCTGCGGGTGGGTACAACTTGGGGTGATGTGATCGGGTTGGAGGCCATTGGCGCGCCTCAAGCCACGCCGGCCAGCACAGTCTATGCCGGCACGACGGTTACGATTTCGCAAAATGCTGATTTGAACAGCACCACTTATCCGATGTCGCTCCAGTGGTATAGCAACAGCGTGGCGATACTGAATGCCACCAACAGCTCGTTGGTGCTGGCGAATACGACGGTGGATTTCACGGCGGATTATAGCATTGTCGTCAGCAACTATTTCGGGGAGTTGACCAACTTGGTGCATGTGACTTTCAATCCTGGCGTGCCGCCGTTATTCACTGCCGAGCCGGTTTCGATTACTCGTTGTGTTAATGGAACGGCCAACTTTACCGTGGGTGTGGATGGCACGCCGCCGTTTAGCTTCCAATTGAACCATGCCGGAACTAATCTTCCGGGTGTCGTGAGTCAATTGTCGGCGCCGGGCAGCACGACGTTGACCTATGGTCCGATTGCGCTTACGGATGCGGGGCAATACTCCGTGACGGCCACGAATTCGTTTGGTTCCACTAATTCTCAAACCGTCACCCTTACGGAGTTTGCTCCGGCATCAGGCAGCTTTGAGGCAGCCGCAGTGGCGGCTGGCGCGGCGGCTTTCTGGCGGCTCACCGAGAGCACCAACGACTTGACAACCAACGGCTTGCCGTTGCATGAATACATGTCCGGTCTGGATGGAAACTGTCCCGACACCAACAACATGTCTTTCGGCGTTGCCGGCCCCGACCTCCCCGGTTTCGCAGGCTTGACTTCCATTGAGACCGAGAACAACGGTAACAGTTCGCAAATCAACCTGGCAGGGATGACGGATTACAGCAATACCATGAGCATGGTGTTCTGGATGGATGTGCCATACCTCGGGCATAACGCGCTTATGATGGACATGGGCAACGGACAGGCTGGCGGTGGGGGTTCCCAGCCCTTTTATGGGATCGACTACCGCGGTGGAAGCTTGGGATCGCAGTGGGGAAGCACAGATTCCATGTGGAATTCCGGCATAACGCTTCCGCAAAACCAGTGGATCATGGTGGCCTTGGTGGTTGAACCCAACGAAACAATTGTCTATGCTGGCACCGACCCGTTCACGCTGCAGAGCACGTCCCGATCTTCTGTCGAGGGAACAAATTATAGCAACATCAGCGGCACCCTCCCCGTCGGCCGGCTGGCGCTTGGTCGCTCGGATTTCTCCTGGGCACAATATAATAATTCCTGGGCGGGCGATAGCGCTATATTCAGCGACGCCGCTGTGTTCTACAAGGCGCTTACGCCCTCGACCATCACCAATCTGTATGTCGCAGGATTTGGCACTGGCGTCAGGATTTCCGGTAAACCCGATGGAGCTGGCAACCTGATTCTGAACTGGTATCCAACCCTCACCCTTCAAGAAGCCAATGGTGCGACCGGTCCTTGGAGCGATGCCACCGACAGTTCCGGCAACCCCCCAACGCCGCCTTACACCGTGCCGATCGTAACGACGAACGCACAGCAATTTTTCCGGGTAAGACAATAACCTGAAGATGGTAAACATGAACCGGCCGGAGCATGTGGTTGGTTGGCTCTGGCCGGTTCCTTTCAAATGTGAAATGAGATAAAATGAAACAAATTGCAGAGAACACGCGGCGTGACGCATTCACGCTGATTGAGTTGTTGGTAGTGATCGCCATCATCGCCATTTTGGCCGCAATGCTGCTTCCAGCATTGGCCAAGGCCAAAGCGAAGGCGCAGAACACCCGTTGCATCAACAATTTGAAACAAATGGGTTTGGCCAACCGGATGTATTGTGACGAGAATAATGATACGCTCGCCTATCCGAATTGGGATAGCGGCAGTGGATCGGGCAACCCTCAGGGCTGGCTTTACAGCATGAACCCGCAAGCGGGTGAACCGAGCGGGTTTCCGGCCGGCTCGATACCTGACCCGTATAGCGCGGCCAAGCCGTACAATCTACAGACCAGTCCCTTGAGCGGCTATGCGGCGTGGCAGGGGGGAGTGTGGTTCAAATTCATAAATAATTATGCCAGTTATCTGTGCCCGGTGGATGTTTCCAGCAAAGATTATCTGCCACCATCGTCAGCCGGTGGCCGCAACAACAAGCTGAGCACCTATGTTATGGACGGCGCCGTGATCGGTTACGGCAATGCGTCGAAACCCCTGAAAATCTCCTCCGTCTGGAGTCCCATGTGTTATTTGCTTTGGGAGCCGAATGAAAATGGCGGTGGGGTGGGCGTTCCCGGTGCCTTTGAATACAATGACGGGTCCAACTATCCCTCCACTCCCAAAAGCAATCCCAACCCGGGAAACGAGGGCATTGGCACGCTGCACGGCCCCAATGGCGGTAACGCCCTGGCACTGGATGGACATGTTGATTTTGTGAGGGTCGATCAGTTTATTCGCATGAGCGTTCAAGGGTCGGGACCTGGGCCCGGCGGCAAGACTTACCTTTGGTGGGACAACTTGAAATCCAATGGCGAATAAACATCTCAAATAGATTCCGTTGCAAATAGATCCTTGCCTCATTCGGTGTCACGCACGAAAATGCAGAACATGGAATTATCCTTTTTGGGCCGACACATGGCCGCTTGGTTTGAGCAATTCAAAGGTACGGTGACGATTCTGGTAATGATTTGTCTTACCGGCGAGGTGCTGGCTGCCGATGCGCCACGCGAAAGGCTGTCGCTCGACTTTGGCTGGAAATTCCACCTTGGCAACGACTGGCCGGACGCACTGCACCTGGAGAATTCCGGCACTGGCTCCGGGCCGGCGTCCGAAAGATTTTCCGATTCTTTTTGGCGCACCGTCAATCTGCCGCACGATTGGGCGGTGGAATTGCCGTTCGATTGGGCCGCCGATGGCAGCCACGGCTTTCACACGCTGGGCGTGAAGTATCCGACGAACAGCATCGCCTGGTATCGGCGCACGTTTGATCTGTCGAATGAAGACGAAGGCAAGCGCATCTGGCTGACGTTCGACGGCGTGTTCCGTGACGCGACGGTTTGGGTCAATGGATGGTGTGTGCGGCATCACGAAGGTGGCTACTATCCGTTCCGCGAGGACATTACTGACGTGGTGCATTGCGGCGGCCAGAACACCCTCGCTGTGCTGGTGGACGCCACAAAAGTCGAAGGTTGGTTTTACGAAGGCGCGGGCATTTACCGGCATGTGTGGCTGGATAAGACCGCGCCAGTAGCGATCGCGCCGGATGGCATTTTTGTGCAGAGCAAATTTGAGAACAACATTCCGCAGGGCAATCCTGAGGTCGATGTCGATGTCAGTCTGCTCAATTCCAGGACCAACGCCGCAACCGCAACCGTGAACTGTGAGATCGTTGCACCCGACGGCAAATCGCTGAAACAATTCTCCGAAACGGAAGAGTTAAAACGCCAGTCGCAAGGCGTAGTGAAATTGGAAACAAAAATTTCTTCGCCCATTCTCTGGTCGCCGGAAAACCCGCAGCTATACAAACTTGTCACCATCGTTTCATCCGATGGCAAGGTGGTTGACCAAAAAGAAACCGCCTTCGGCATCCGCACCGTGGGTTTTGACGCGACGAACGGCTTTTTGCTGAACGGCCAGCATTACGAACTTCACGGCACTTGCAACCACCAGGACCACGCCGGCGTTGGCGTGGCCATCCCGGATGCGTTGCTGGAATTCCGCGTGAAAAAGTTGAAGGAATTTGGCTGCAACGCGTATCGCATGTCGCACAATCCGCCCACCCCGGAGTTGCTCGACGCGTGTGACCGGCTCGGCATGTTGGTCATGGACGAGAGCCGGCTGATGGGCAGCGATTCGGCGAACCTGAAAAGATGGGACGACCAAATCCGCCGCGACCGCAATCACCCGAGCGTGGCGCTTTGGTGCATCGCCAACGAGCAGTTCATGGTGCAGGACACGCCGCAAGCCGCGAGCGTCGCCCGCACGATGCAAGATTACGTCAAGCAACTCGATCCGCTGCGTCCGGTCAGCTACGCCTCGCCCGAGGACGACGTGTTCCGCGGTATCAACTCCGTGATCGAAGTGCGCGGCTGGAACTACCATTATGGCCCGCAAATGGATCGGTATCACGCGGCGCATCCGACGCAGCCGAATTTCGGCAGCGAGCAGGCCAGCGTCGTCGGCACGCGCGGCGTTTACACTAATGACCATTCGGCTGGTTACGTCGCCGCTTACGATGTCGTTTGGCCGGGGTGGACCACCACCGCCGAAAGCTGGTGGAGTTTCTTCGCCGACCGGCCGTGGCTCT
>CAYTJG010000154.1:0-14275 GCA_964437865.1 uncultured Bifidobacteriaceae bacterium
CGCGCGCCCAGCCGCAGTTGGGGTCGAGGCTGATGGCGCGGCGCTCGCCGATGAACCGCCAGCCCACCGTGTGCGGCTCCTCGCCGTGACAACACGTGCTCAGGCCCTTGGCATGCCGCGGCGTGGCGCCGGTCTGGCCAATCTGGTTGAGATGCGAGAGGAACGGCAGCACCGTCTGGCCCTCACCGCTCAAATCCACGAGCGACTTGCTGCTGCCTAGCGAAGCGCGCGACTTCTTAAGAAAATCCAAGATCAGCTTCTCCGCCTCGGGGAGATGCGTTTGTCCATCCGCCTGTTTTTTCGTCCAGCCGGCGCCGGTGACAAACAGCAGCGACGCATCGGGCCGGATGGTTTGGGCGTCCGCCTTGGGCTCGCGCAGGCCGGTGACGGTGGTGCGCTTGGCGTTGTCGGGCAGCGTCACGGCCACGGTTTCCACCGTCGCCGTACCCGCGCCGCAATCGCAGGCGGTCTGGCTGCCGGGGTCGATGCCGAGCACCCACGGACGTTGCGCGCGCGTGAGCGTGCCTTCCATGCGTTGCCGGTAATACCAGCGGTTGATCGCGATCCTGCCCGCGTCGGCTGCGACACCGGTGACGTGGGTATCGGCGGCGCCGCCGAGCCGCTGGGCCACGCCGGCGAGCACCCGCGCCCAGCGCGAGGTGGCGGGGGCCACCACCACCGTGGCTTGCGCCGCCTGGCAAATGGCCACCGCCGCCGCGGCATCGCTGCCGTAGCGGGCCTGGGCAAACTCCGCGCCCGCCACGCCGAAATATTTTGTGGCCGGGCAGGCGGCAATCGAGTTGGCCGCCGCCTGGACGCTTTCGCCGACCAAGCCGATGACAAACTTGGAATCGGCCAGCGACTTATGCAGTGTGGCCGCCGCATGCATGGCTTCGCGGGCCGATTTGGCGAGCGAGCCGTCTTTCTCCGTGTGCAGCAAAACAAGAATGGTTTCCATATAAAGATTCAGCGCTATTTCTTGATCCACTCCACGATTTCGTGGGCGATGGCGTCGGGGGTCTGGTCCTTGACCACGCGGGTTTCGCGCATTTGTTTGGGGAGGGCCACGGTGGCAAAGCTCAGGCCGGTGCCGGTGAACTTGACGGGCTTGGCCTTTTGGAGCGCGGGCATCACGGTGCGCATGTTGAGCATGCCCACCTGCGGGTTGTTCTTGGGTTCGGGCAGGTTGCCCGTAGCCCAGCCGAGCACCGCCGGAGCACCGGCGCACCTGGAGACCTGATGTTTGCCGCCTTCAATGCGCTCGAGCACATCGAACGAACCATCGGCATTCACCTTGAGCTCATCCACACCCTGGAACTGGTCCAGGATGCCGAGGCGTTCGCCGACCATTTGCAGGGTGGCGCCGGCGCCGCGCGAGGCGGATTCCCAACCGCCGAAAATCAACAACCGCGACTGGTCCAAACCGGGAATGGCCTGAATGGCGGCAGCCAGCGCGGCGGCCGTTTCGCCGGCGTCGGTAAAACCGCTGGCCGGACCGTCCAAGGCGACGAGTTCAAAGGGCACCTTCTGGGCGACGGTCATCATGACCTGTTGCAGCTTGGCTTTGGGTCCCAGGCTGACGAGCCAGACTTTGCTCCCGGAAACATGTTTGGCGAGGTTGGCCGCTTCAAACAACGCGTGGCCGGCCCAGGGATCCAGCACGGCGGGAAGCATCATCTCATTCTTCAAGGCCGGACCGGCGGGGGAGACAACCGGTTCGAGGGTTTGCAGCGGATCGGGCACGATGCTGCCGCAAACGACGATTTGGTACGATGGAGTCATAAATAAATTGGTCGGCTCAAATGCCGGCTGGTTGCCGGAACCGACGGCGGGTGGCCGGCTCGGCGGCGGCGGTCTTTTTCTCAGCCGGATAGTGGGCGGCCACGATCTGACGCACTTCCGTCAGCCAGCGCTTCCGCTCCTCGAGCGTGCTGGTCACCACCACGGAGAAAGTCCGGCGCTGTACCTTCTGCACACCGCAGAGGCCGAACACGCATTTTTTCCACAATGCTTCCAGCGGATCGCCGAACCATTCACGCTCGCGGTCTTCCGGCGTGTTGGCGGTGTTGAAAACCACGGCGGACTTCGCCTTCAGCAATCCCTGCGGCACACCCTCACCCTGGTCGTTGGTGGCAAACCGGTACGCCATGCCCATGCGCAGCACGCGGTCGATCCAGCCCTTCAGAATGGCCGGCGGCATCCCCCACCAGTTCGGATGCACAATGACAATGCCGTCCGCTTCCAGGATTTCGAAGCAATGCTGGCGGATGACCGAGCCAAGCTGGGCGTCCCGGCCCAGTTCCTCGGTGGGCAAGAGCGGGCTAAACTGTTCCTGGCAGAGATCGTGGAGTCGTACGTTATGGCCCAGATTTTGCAATTCCGCCTCCGCCGTCTTGGCGATGGCATGGTTCAGACTCGCCGGGTTGGGGTGAGCAAGAATAATTGATATTTTCATGATCGAAATCAATTCTCTGCCGAATGGAGTCCGCCGGTGCCGGCCCGGAATGCAATGTTCATCTGTTCCGGATTATCCGGATTGCCTTGGGAACAATTCCAAAGGCAGGCGCCGCAGTGGACGCACTTCTCACGGTCAAAATTGGGCACCCCCGTCTCGCCGGGGGAGATGGCTTGGCCGCTGCAGGCCTCGATGCAGATCTGCGCGCCGCACCGCTCGCACAGGCCGGGCCGCTGGAAGATCACGTGATCGGCATAGCCGTGTGGCGCCTGCACCTTGCCGCCCATGAGCAGCGCGTCCTGATGTGACACCAGCAACTGGCCGTCGAACGGAATGGCTGGCCAGCCGAGCTTGTCCATCAGCGCGCCGTGCAGCGGCACATTCCGCACGCGGCACTCCTCGCGCAGCTTGGCCAGCTCTTCCGGCGCCATGCGCCCGGCGTAGTATTCTTCGAGGCTGGGAAGGCGCTGCCACGGCGGCACCGGTTGCCGGCCGAGGGTAAATTTTCCGTTGGTCAATCCCGCCAGCGCCATCCCCATCATGCCGGAGACCACGCCGTTTTGAAAACCGTCGCGCGCGTGCTTCGCCACCCGCCCCTCGGCCTCCACCCAACTGGCGCGCCGGCGCTGGAGGTAGGTGGCATCGAGATTTTGCTTGGTAAAGGGTTTCTTGGCCTTGAGCAATTCCAGCACGGCCTCCGCCAACAGCGTGCCGGTGGCCCAGGCCTCATCCACCCCCGAACCGGTGAGCACATTGGTGGTTCCGCTGCCTTCGCCAATGCGCGCGAAACCGTCCCCGGTGAGACGCGGCTCACCCTGCTGGCCGGATTCGCCGAGGGTCTTGGCGCCCCAGGAACGGAGCTTGCCCCCCTGGAGATACCGCCACAGATACGGATGCAGCATCCAATGCTGGAGATAGCGATAGGCCGTCCGCGCCGGGCTGTCGAACCACGACGGCACAAAGATGCCCAGCGACGCCACGCGGTCCGGATGCACGTACAGGAAACCGAAAATCTCCGGCTCCGGATAACCAAACGTGTGCAGCACCGTGCCGGGTTTCAGCGTTGTGTCCGGCGGCAGGTCCACCACAAATTTCATGCCCACCGCCCAGTCGCGAATGTGCCGGCCCTCCGGCAACCCCAATTGCGCGTCAAGCTGCCGGCCGATGGCGCCCACCGGCCCATCGCCCACCACCGTGAGCGCCGCATGAATATCCATGCCGGCGGTGAAGCCATCCGACGGTTGGCCCTGCTTGTCCACGCCCTGGTCGAGCAAACGCACGCCCACAACTTTCTTGCCCGCGGATTCCGCGGGTTCGGTCAAGACTTCGCCCACGGGCGTGCCCGGCCAGATTTGCACGGTGCCGGTGCTCTGCACCTGGGCGCCCACCCATTGCATGAACTGGCCCAGCGAGAGGATCATGCCATCGTGCTTGTGCAAGAAAGACGGCGTCCACGGCAGGTTCAGCGCCTCGCACTCCACGGGCAGCGCGAACTTGCCAGCGCGGATCATGCCATCCGCCATGCGCAAGGCCAGCGAGCGCCGGCTGGCGCCGACGGGATCCAGCAGATAAAGCACTTTTTCCTCGCCCACCGGCGCGGCCATGGGGATGCCAGCCTGGGCCAGATCCGGAAAACTCGCGCGCAACGCCCGTGCCCGCGTCACCACGCCGGAGACGCCAAAGCCGATGTCATCGGCCCGTTCGTAGCAGAGCACCTGCGGCGGCAGGCCCGGCATGGCCGCGCTTTCCACCGCCGGCGTGCCGTCGGCATTCACAAGCTGGCGTGATAGCGTGGTGAGAAAGCCCGCCGTGGCGGGCCCGAAACCAACGCAGACGATATCCACGTCCATGCGCTGGCGTTCAATGGCAGGTTGGTCGGACATTTTAAGACGGCTCGTGGAAACCTCGGTTACCCCGGCAACGGCGCGGGCTCAGACCGGATAATCCAGCGCCTCGCGGGTCATCACCTGGGCTACCGCATCCGCGGCGCGGTCCTTGGCCAGGCGGCAGCCAGTCAGGCAGCCGTCCAGCTTGGCGCGCAGCCGGGAAAATTCATCGAGCCCCGGGAATTTGGCGCACGGGCCGGCCTTGGAGGGATGCTCCGTGCCGTCCTCGGTGACGTCCGCAAACGCGCGGGCCGAGCCATCGATACCGGGGATGAGCCCCTCGAGCGAGACCAGTTCCTCCGCGCAATAGCACGCGTGACAACTCGTCTCGTCCCAGGCGGGATGCCGGTTGTAGCCAAACACAATCTCGGTGGTGATGCGGCTGACTTCACCGGCGGCGCGGGCGCATTGCACGTGCGCGAGGTCGCTGAGGAAAGCCACCGTTCCCTCGAGGCCCTCGGCCACGGCGGGATTGTTCGTTCCCTTCACCTCCAGTTCCGCCACGTCCAGAATGAACTGGCGCGCGGCCAACATCCAGCACAGCGCGTCGGCCAGCGGGAAAGTGACGCCCTGGCGCGTTTTGTGGAAAAGTTTGTTGCCATCGGCGTCCTTGGCGGTCATGACGTGTTTCAACGTCCACAGCCAGAGCTGCATGGCGCTGGCCAGGGTGCAGGCGCCGGTGCCGGGGCGGGAGCCCGCCAGCAGGCGCATGCCGGTGATCCATTGCTGGAACTGCAACAGGAACAGCTCGTTGGTCATGGTCACGGAGAGCTGCAACCGTTGCACCGCCTCGGGACCTTCGTAGGTGGCTTCCAACTGCGCATCCATCCATTTCTGGCCCAGGAAGCCGGGGCAATCCTCCGTGATGCCGTAGCCGCCCATGAGGCTGACCGCCTCGCGCATCATATTGGCGCCCACGCCGGTGTTCCACAGCTTGCAGGCCGGACAAAACACATTGGCCATGGAATCGAGAATGGCGTACCGCACCAGGGGATCGGATTCCAAATCGGCCAGGTCGTTCAGATCCCGCGCGCCCATGGGCTGACCGTTGAGCTTCACGAGTTCCATGGCCTTTTCCTGTTTCCTGGCCATTTCCTTGAACGCCGCCCGGCCGCTGAGGCCCTTCTCGGCCAGCCACTTGTCCTTGTCCTTTTCCATGGGGTCCAGTTCGTCAAACAGCCGCGCCGCATAAAAGCCCAGCGAAGCGCTGGCTTCGCCGCTGGACCAGACATCCACGAGGCGATGCAGGGCGTCTTCCTTTTGCTGGATGCCCAGCTCGTAGCGCGGCGTGCCCGGCGCGCCCTCGCCGCCGCGGAAACGGCGGCGCTGATACAAGATCAACGGCTCCACGGCCGACAACAGCTTGGCGCTGGTCATCAGACCCACCGTCACGCGGGTGCGGCGGAATACGGCCTCGATGACCTCGCCGTGGGAGAAATTGGGCACAATCACGCCGTCTTCCACCGTGTAGCCGCCCACGATGCGGTCCGCGGGCACCTTCAGGTTGAACACGGGGTCGTTGGTGGAGGAAAGCTGGTGGACCAGTTTCTTGGTGGGGATGCCGCGGTCCCAAATACCGGGGTCGCCCTCCTCGAGGATGACCATGCAACTGCCCTTGATGCGGGCATCGTCGGAATCCACGGCCACGGTGACGACGTTGGCGAAGCCCATGTTGGTGATGAAGCGGCCGCGCTTATCCACCTGCAAGAGCGGTTCGGCGCCGTCCTTCCACTCGGCCACGCGCACCTTGCCGGCGAGCATGCCGGTTTCCACGCCCACGAACGGGATGGGTTCGGTGAGGGCGAAGGCCGCGCGGACCTGCTTGCGGTTTTCGCCGGGCTTGAGCGGGGCGGCGCCGGCCACATATTTGGCGCGCTGCTCCGGGGTGCCGCGCTCATGAATGGGCGCCAGGCCCAGGTTGCCCGCCAGACTGCCGGTGGCGGCGCCGGCATCCACCCAGGCCAGTTCAAACGCGATCAGCGCCAGCGCCAAATTCTTGGGACCGGCCATAAAGCCGCCCTCCTCCGGGTCCAAGGCGGCGGCCGTGATGCCGCTCTCGTCGTAGTGCTGGAGCAGGCTGTTCTTCTCCGGGGTCCACTCATGCGAATGGCGGCCGCCGGCGGCCACCAACCGGGCCACCGGGCCGCGGGCCACGCCGCGCGCGGCCTGCACCAGCATGTGCAGTTCATAGCGATCCGCAAAGCGCCACATAATCTGCCGCACATCATCCGACGGCAGGGTGGTCAACGTCTTCGGGGCGGAGGATTGATCATTGGCACTGGCATTCATAATTGTTACGTCAAGGACCGGTTGCGTGGCAGCATGCTGTCAACGTGATTAGCCCTCATGGTGGGCAAAAATGTGATAAGAAGCAACGGAATTAAGTTCCTAATGATTAAAATCAGTTATCGCAACTTCCAGCCGGCCAGGACACCGCCGGACCCTGGAATAGGCCCCTCAAACCGCACATGAAATTCGAAGGCCGACCAGACGAAATCCAAGGGGGACGACACGCATTTCAGCCCGCTATTTCAAGCCTGCAAAGACATCCAGCGACCATCGTTTTTGCCAGGTCAAGGTCGGTCGCCCATCGGCGGCGAAAGTCAGCGGCAACCAGACATAGCGCGAGTCCGGCAGGTGCCACTGATTCCAGCGATCAGCCATGAAAATGAAGGCGTTCGTCTGGCCTTGGATGGGGAGCACAAACGTGCTCTGGGCATGAAACGTATTGGTGGCGTCGGGCCCAGCGCAGGGATTGCCCAATTCCGTCCAGGGACCGAATATATTGTCCGCCACCGCGCAACGGGCCGCGTTGGGCGCCCAAGCCGTGCAATCCGAGGCAATTAAATAGTACCGGCCGCCCTGCTTGAACACCGCCGGCGCCTCCATGCTCCGCCCGATGAAAATGCGGTCGTACTTTCCCGCCGGCCGCAAATAGTCATCCGTCAGCAGGGAAACATGCATCGTGGGGTTTTCCTCGGAGGAATAAAACAGATACGCCCTGGCGTCGTCATCCACAAAGATCGTAAAATCGCGGGCCATCTGCCCGCGCTCAAAATCCCGTGCCAGCACATTGGTCGGGCCCGGAGTACGGTCGGACGCCGTGACATTCTCGGGCCAGACACCCGCATCGGGACGGAAACTCCCCACGTACTTGAAGGGTCCAACCGGCCGGTCGCTCACCGCCACGCCACAGCGGGCGGCCGCGTAATCGGCCGTGTCGATGTGCATCCACATGACAAATTCACCCTTGGCCCGGTTGAAGACCACCTTGGGACGCTCCAGCACGTTGCCGGGATATAGATCGCTCCGCGGATCCCCCGGCAACGCCGGCAACACGATCCCTTCATTTTTCCAAGCGTAAAGGTTCGTGGAAGAATAACAGCTCACCCCGACCAGATCGACCCGCGTACCACCCCACGACTGGTTGCAATCCGGGAGGAACGTCTTGCCACGTTTGCATTCACCGTACCAATAATACACGCCGTCATGCAGCAATACCCCGCCACCATGCGCATTGATGGGCTTGCCTTCGGTATCGCACCAGACGGCGCCGGGCACAAATTCCGGGCCGGCCGCGCCCCAAGCGTGTTCGCCCATAAACTGGCCGCTGGTGATCATAGCGGCAACCACCAGGACGAAAAGTCCGGGCGCCGGCCGCCGATATCTGTTCCGCACCGATTCACCCCTGCTTGGATTAATTGGCCCGAGCATCGTCATGTGCAGATAAAAAATGGAATATGCGGTCGTACCATCACGGTTGAACTGTGTACGGAATGGCTACGATCGTATGTCGTGGACTCGGCGATGCCTATTACCCAATCGGGTAGAATTATTGAGTTTAGAACCTTTCTGATTATTGTGTTTTGGTCTGGCCGATAAAATGCCATCGTTCACCCGGTGGTAACTCTGGGGTTCAGATTGGTGTATCGCAGGTCCCAGGCCAGAGGACAGTTCATCGAAAAAAAGGTTTATTTTGGCGGCCGGGATGAAGCGAGGGCGTGATTTTCACGCATTTTGCAGGAGTATAACGCTGCGGAGTGCTCCTTTCCGCCTGCCCCAGCGGAGGGGGCGGCGGGCCATTTTTTTGAACATTTGGAGCCGGTTTTGTCTAAAAAAACAAAATTGTGTGATTGACCTTTGGGCTGTCATGCCCTTTTTTATTAGGCTTCACACTACAGTTGACGATCGTACGCAATGATTAAAGTTGAGAATTTGACCAAGATTTTCGGTGCCAAGCGCGCCGTGAACGGTGTGTCGTTTTCCGTGGAACGCGGCGAGGTGCTCGGCTTCCTCGGACCGAACGGCGCGGGCAAGTCCACCACCATGCGCATGCTCACCGGCTTCCTGCCGCCCTCCAGCGGCCGGGTGACCGTGGGCGGCTACGACATCGTGGAACAGCCCATCCCCGCCAAAAAACTGCTCGGCTACCTGCCCGAAAGCGCGCCCGCCTACACCGACATGACGGTGCATGGCTTCCTCAATTTCACAGCGGAAATCCGCGGCCTGCGCGGCGACGCCAAAAAAGCGGCCGTCAACCGCGTCGTGGATCTTTGCTTCCTGGAATCCGTGCTGCACCAAAACGTGGATACCCTCTCCAAAGGCTACCGGCACCGCACCTGTTTCGCCCAGTCCATCATTCACGATCCGGACATTCTGGTGTTGGACGAGCCCACGGACGGGCTGGACCCGAACCAGAAGCACGAGATCCGGCAGCTCATCCGCAAGATGGGCGAAAAGAAAGCGATCATTTTTTCCACACACATCCTCGAGGAAGTGGACGCGGCCTGCACGCGGGCGATCATCATCGATCGCGGCGTGATCGTGGCCAACGGCACGCCGGAGGAGCTGCGGCGCAAGTCCGAATGGGCCGGTGCCGTGACGCTGCGCATCCTGGGCATGAACCCCGGCGCGGTGCAGGAAAAATTGAACCAGATCCGCGCGGCGAAAAAAGTCACCGCCACGGCCAACGGCTCGGCCGTGATCGCCACGGTGTTCCCCCGTTCCGCGGGCGACGGCGACCTCACGCGCGATGTCATCGCCGCCACCAACGGCTGGCAGATCGTCGAGGTCCGCACCGAGGAAGGGCGACTGGACGAGGTTTTCTACAACATCACCATGCCGGATACCAAAGCGGCCGATCGCAGCGCGAAAGCCGGCAGCCAGGGTTAGACCCGCGGAGGACCAAACCCAGTCGGCTGAAGTTTTTTCAATATGAATAGTTTTGGCAACATCAAGACCATTGCAAAACGGGAGTTGGGCGCGTATTTCACGTCGCCCGTCGCCTACGTTTTCATCGTCATTTTCCTGCTGTTGAACGGCTTCTTCACCTTCATGGTGGGGCGGTTTTTCGAAAACGGCCAGGCCTCCCTGTCCGGCCCGTTCTTCATGTGGCATCCGTGGTTTTACCTGTTCCTGGTGCCGGCCGTGGGCATGCGGCTGTGGTCGGAAGAACGGCGGGTGGGCACGCTGGAGCTGCTGCTCACCATGCCCATTGCGCCGTGGGAAGCCATCGTGGGCAAATTCCTCGCCTCGTGGCTGTTCCTGGGCCTGGCGCTGGTGCTCACCTTCCCGGTGGTCATTACCGTGAATTACCTGGGCAGCCCCGACAACGGCGTGATTTTCGCCGCCTATGTGGGTAGCTGGCTGATGGCCGGCGCCTATCTGGCGGTGAGCTGCATCACCTCCGCCATCACCCGCAGCCAGGTGGTGAGCTTCATCATCTCCGTGGTGGCCTGCCTGTTCCTCATCCTCGCGGGCTTTCCGCCGGTGATCAACCTGCTGCAAAACCTCACCCACCACGGGCAATGGCTCGTCGACGTGGTCACCTCGTTCAGCGTGATCACCCATTTCGAAGGATTCCAAAAGGGCGTGCTCGATTCGCGCGACATCATTTTCTTCCTGTCCGTGATCGGGTTTTCGTTGTTCACCACCAGCGTGATTCTGCGCACGCACCGCACCAGCTAATTGAGGGAACCGATGCAAAAGAAGTCGTTTGAAACCATCCTCTATTCGTCCGCCGGCATCGTCGTGATGCTGGCCATCGTCGTGGCCGTCAACGTGATCACCGGCGTCAAGCCGGCGCGCGTGGACCTCACCCAGGAGAAGGCATACACGCTTTCCGACGGCACCCGCGCGGTGCTGAAGAAGCTTGATACGCCGGTCAAAATCCGTTTCTACTGCACGCAAAGCGAGAACGCCACGCCCGAAACGGTGTTCCTCAAAAATTACGCCCGCCAGGTTGAGGATCTGTTGCAGGAATACAAACAGGTCGCCGGCAAAAATCTGGTGATCGAGAAGTATGACCCGCAGCCGGACTCGGACGCCGAGGATTCTGCGCGGCTGGATGGCTTGGAGCCGCAGGCGATCTCCGGCGAGGATCAGTTTTATCTCGGGCTCTCCATTTCGCTGGCGGACCAGACCGTGGCCCTGCCGTTTCTGGATCCCAGTCGTGAGCGGCAGTTGGAATACGACATCACCCGGGCGATTTCGCGCGTGTTCACGCCGCAGAAGCCCGTCGTGGGCATCATGAGCGGGCTGCCGGTGTTCGGCGAGGCGGCCAATCCGATGATGATGCAGATGGGCCAAGGGGGCAGCGGCACTCCTGCCTGGACGCTGATTGACCAGTTGAAACAGGATTACACCGTGAGACGCGTGGAGCTCACTTCGGACAAGATCGATGACGACGTCCAGGTACTGGTGGTCATTCATCCGAAGGAGATTTCCGACCAGGCGCAATTTGCGATCGACCAGTTTGTGCTGCGCGGGGGCAAGTTAATCGCGTTCCTGGACCCGCAATCGGCCCTCAGCAGCCGCCAACAGAATCCCATGGCGGGCGAAGCGGCCGGCGCATCGTCCTCGCTGGACAAACTGCTCAAGGCCTGGGGCCTGCAGTTTGACACCGGCAAGGTGGTGGCGGATCTGACCTTCCAGATGCAGTTGCGCGGGCGCGATGGGCAGCCGACCGAGGCGCCGGCGTTTCTGGCGCTGACGGCGGACGGGGTGAACACCAACGACGTGGCCACCAGCCAGATCAATGATGTCTGGCTGCCGCTTTGCGGCGCCTTCACCGGCGAACCCGTGGCCGGCCTCAAGGAAACCGTGCTGCTCCAAAGCTCAAAGAATTCGGCGCTCGTGGATGGCATGATGGCCAGCATGGGCGGCGCGAGCGTCCTGAATGGCTTCAAGGCCAGCGGCGTGAATTACAAGCTGGCCGTGCGCCTCACCGGCAAGTTCAAGACGGCCTTTGCCGATGGCAAGCCCCAGGACAAGGCCAGCAGTGAGGGCACCAACCAAGTGGCCAAAGCATCTGATTCGCTCAAGGAATCCAAGGCGGAAACGTCGGTGGTGCTGGTTGGCGATTCCGACCTGCTGGCCGATGACTTTTCGCTGCGCAAAACGGACAGCCCATTCGGTTCCATGGTGAGCGAGATGAATCAGAACCTGGATCTGGCCCAGAACCTCATCGAACAGATGGCGGGCGACAGCAACCTGATCGGCATCCGCAGCCGGGCCACGACGAGCCGGCCGTTTACGCTTATCAAGAAAATGGAGGCCGAGGCCGAGGCGAAGGGTCAGGCCAAGATCGATGAATTGCAGCAGAGCCTGCAGGAGGCGCAGCAACACCTGGCCGAGCTGCAGCAGCAGAAACAGGACAAGGACCAGCGCCTGATTCTCTCGCCGGAACAAAAGGCGGAGATTGAGAACTTCCGCAAGAAGCAGGCCGAGGTCAGCCGGGAACTCAAGCAGGCCCAGAAGGACCTGCGCAAGGAAGTCCTGTCCACGGAGAACCGGCTCACCTGGATCAACATCCTGGCCATGCCGTTTGGCGTCACGGTGGCGGGCATCGGCATTGCGGTGATCAAACGGAAAAAGACTTCAGCCAAATGAATCGGAAACAATTCTTCATCTTGTTGGTGGTCGTGGTGGTGCTGGGGGCGGCGGGTTGGCTCGTGCGCCAGCGGAGCAGCGATTCCTGGCACCATGGCGGGGCCGTGCTCGGGCAGAAACTGCTGCCCGACCTGCCGATCAACGACGTGGCGCAAATCACGATCAAGGCCGGCGCGGACCAGGTGACCCTGGCCCGGGAAAACAATCTCTGGCGCGTCAAGGAACGCAGCGATTATCCGGCCGGCTTTTCCCAGATCAGCGATTTGCTGGTGAAATTCGCCGACCTGAAAGTGGTTCAATCCGAGGACGTCGGGCCGTCGCAGATGGGCCGGTTCGAGTTGCTGCCGCCCGGCACGGGCTCCAACACCGCCACCGCGATTGAGTTCAAAGACCAGAGCGGCAAGAGCCTCGGTTCGCTGTTGCTCGGCAAAAAGCACATGAAGAAATCCCCGGCCGGTTCAGCCATGCCCGGCATGGGCGATGAAGGCTGGCCGGATGGCCGGTACGTGCTGACCGCTGCCGGCGCCGCGTCGGTCGCGTTGATTTCCGATCCCCTGGACACCGTGCAGCCCAAGGCCGACCAGTGGCTGAACAAGGATTTTCTGAACGTGGAGAATCCCCGGTCCATCGCCGTGCAATTTCCGGAGGCCACCAACTCGTGGAAACTCACCCGGGCATCCGAAACGAACGACTGGGCACTGGCCGACGCCAAGGCCGGCGAGAAGCTCGACTCGTCGAAAATCTCCAGTGTGACCAGCCCGCTAAGTTCGGCGAGCTTCAACGACGTGGCGCCGCGCGCCGCCGCGAGTGCCGGCGGCAGCAACACGGTCCTGACCATTGAGACCTTTGACGGGTTCGCTTACGTGGCGACCGTGGCCCCAAAGAAGGATGACAACTACCCGGTGACGTTTGCGCTCACCGCGAACCTGCCCACCGCCCGGGTGGCCGCCAAGGACGAAAAGGCGGAGGACAAGGCCAAGCTGGATAAAGATTTCGCGACGCATCAAAAGACGCTGACGGACAAGCTGGCCAAGGAGCAGGCCCTCACCAACTGGGTTTATCAATTACCCGGCTACAGCCTTGAGGAGATTCTGAAGACCCGTTCGCAACTGCTGGAAGACACCTCGACCAATTCGGCAGCCACGACGACCGAGAAATAGCAAGGGGGCGCGAGGCCTTGATACCCGCCCCCACGTAAATTCTCACCAGGGAAGAGATTTCCCCTCGAAGAAACCGCCCGATTAACCCTTGGACCGGCGCAAACTCAGCGCACACGGATTTACCACACGCGGGAACAATGATTCCCTTCTCCCCGGGGGAGAAGGCCAGGATGAGGGCCGGCTCTCTTTTCACATTTAGCTTCCGTCGCCATTCTCGTAGGGCGGCGGCTTCCCCCTTGCACGCGGAGACGGCGGGTGTAAGCTTCGGGCATGAGTGCGCTTGAAATCCAGCAGTTGCCCCGGCAGGAAAAATTGAAGCTCATGGAATTGTTGTGGGCGGAATTAAGCCGGGACGAGGCGGAACTGGAATCGCCGATGTGGCACGCCGACGCCCTGCGGGAAACCACTGAACGCCGGGCTCGCGGCGAGGAAACGTCGCTGGATTGGGAACAGGCCAAGGAAAAATTGCGGTCGGGCCGATGAAAATCAGGCTTCTCTCATCTGCTTTCAATGACCTCACGCGCGGACGGGAATTTTACGATCATCAAGGTGACGACTTGGGAAGTTATTTCTTGGACTCGCCAATTCCGGTGCAAGCTCCAAGTGTTGATCCCGGTCGCAGCCCGATTGGATCCGGCGGCAATGAGAAACGTCACAGCTTAGCTCTGAATAACCAGTTCTCGCTCAATTCGCCTTCACCGCCGCCACCAGGGCATTGAGCGAGGCCTTGGCGTCGCCAAACAGCATCCGAGTGTTGTCCTTGTAGAAGAGATGATTCTCAATGCCCGCAAAGCCCGCGGCCATGGAACGTTTCAGGACGATGGTGGCCTTGCAGCGGTCGGCCTCGATCACGGGCATCCCGTAAATCGGGCTCGATTTGTCCT
>CAYTJG010000155.1:0-1522 GCA_964437865.1 uncultured Bifidobacteriaceae bacterium
GGGCCTTGGGCCGCCGGTGCCCAGCTTGGAGTGCCTATTTGCTCACAGGCGAACTGGCGTGCAATATGGCCCGCGCTGCGATCCCAACTCTCCCTCGCTGCCCGCATCTGGCGATCAGCAGCCGCTTGTCGCGTCGCACCTTCGGCGAAGGCGGATCCCCTAATGTCCCTTCCGTCCCTTTGGTCCCTTCTTCATCCCCCGCAATCTCCCTCGCCCCCCTCGCCCTCGCCGACCTGCGTCCGGCAATCGCCCCCCCACCCTTCAGCGGACGCAATAAAAGTTGCGTTTGCCGCCAAAACGTGGGAAGGTCCGCAACCTTTGATGAAAATTACGACCATTCTTCGAATCGCGCTGGTTGCCGGCTTGCTGGCCACCGCCAGTGCCCAAGCCCAATCCTCGCTGGAGACCAATTCCGTCCTGCACAGCAAGTTGCAGGCGTTGGTGCTGCAGGTGCAGACCAAGGCCCGGGACGGCAAGACCAACGAAGCCGATTTCACCGATGAAATCAAGTCGCTCGACAACCTCCTGGCCGACGAAAAGGGCGCCAAGACCGACGAAGCCGCCCTGCTCGTGTTCATGAAGGCCCAGTTGTATTTGGAAGTGTTCAATGACACGGACAAGGGCGTCGTCCTCATCAAGCAACTCAAGTCGGACTACCCGGCCACGGAGTATGGCACGAATGCCGACAAGATTCTCGACGGCATCGCCAAGCAAGCGGAGGCGAAGAAAATCCAGGCCGGTCTGACTGTGGGCACCGCCTTTCCCGATTTCTCAGTGACTGGATTGGATGGAAAACCGCTCTCCGTGGGCGCGCTCAAAGGCAAAGTCGTGCTGGTGGATTTCTGGGCCACTTGGTGTCCGCCCTGCCGGGCTGAGTTGCCGAACGTGATCAAGACCTACCAGAAACATCACAGCGAAGGCTTTGAAATCATCGGCGTCAGCCTGGACTCCAAGCGCGACGATCTCGATGAGTTCCTCAAAAAACAAGATGGCATGACTTGGCCGCAGTTTTTTGACGGCCAGGGTTGGGGCAATCAGCTTGCCGGCAAGTACGGCGTGGAAGCCATTCCCTTCGCCCTGCTGATCGGCCCCGATGGCAAGATCATCGGCAAGGACCTGCGCGGCGATGAATTGGAAGACGCCGTGGCCAAGGCCCTCACTGCCAAATAACCGATCTCAAAAAGCCGCGACGATGAAGGTCCGAAGTCGTCGCGGCTGGTCCGCGGCCGTCTCGGCCGCTGAGACGTGCGGGTGTTGCGGCCGGTGGCCAATTGAGCGGGGCGTGGTGGAAGCGGTCGTTCGTTTCGGGGCGTGTGGTTGGGTGACAGTTGGCTCAAAATCGTATCTCAGCGCCCGAGACGGGCGCGGACCACGGCCCTCCGCGATCGCGGGGTGCTCGCCCAACGCGCCAGCGTCGTCGGAGTGCGGTGGCCCTCCACCGCTTTGGAACACGTCGCCCGTCTGCAACGCAGCAACCATGGTTCGTTCACTTGGGCTGCGTCTTTGCGCGAGCTATGAGACG
>CAYTJG010000155.1:1622-14228 GCA_964437865.1 uncultured Bifidobacteriaceae bacterium
ACGCTGGCGCGTTTCACGGCCGCTCCTTTGCCTGAGCCGCCCTGAGGCAGGCCAGAGCGTGGCCGTTTGATTGAATGCGAGAGTTTTACGCCCTCGCTAAGCGCCATTTGGGACCAAAGTCAGTGCTGGGCCGGCGGCAGGCCGGCGCCACCGCCCATCTTTTTCATCATCTCGGTCTGCATCATGGTCTGCAAACTGTCATACTTCGTCAAACCGGTCGGCGGTTCAAACGAGCTGGCCGCCGGCTTCTCGAAAGTGATGTCTTTGAACCGCAGGGTGGCCGCCTGCCCGTCCTCCTTCGTCTCCACCTGCACCGGGAAACTCTTCAGGTCTGTGGCGTTCCACACGGTGGATTCGTGCTTGGCGCCGTCCTTGTCGGTGACCGTGACCTTGTTCTTCACACAGTCATGGCCATCCAAGGTCTCTTTCCCCACTTCGGCGGCTTCCATCTTGTAATCGTCCAAGTTCGTGCTGCTGGTCGCTTCCGTGGAAGGCATGGCGGCGTAGCTGTTCAGCCCGGGATAAACAATATAGGCGAGCTTCAAGTCCGGCCGGGAGATGTTGATGACCGAATCCATCCCCATGCTCTTCAATTGCTCGACGATATTGGCCGGCATGCCGCCGCCACGAACCTGGCTCATGTTGATTTCAAAACGGGATTTGCCGTGGTCAAAATTGAATTTGCCGGGCAGCACAATGTCCGCGCCCGATGGGCCGGCAGTCTGGATTTCCATGGTGCCGGAGAACGTTTGGTTGGCGCCGAACAACTTGCTCATGGCGCCGCCGAGGTGCGGGCCCTGGCCGCCGCCGGAGGGGCCAAGCTGCGCGAAGGTGGGCAGCAGTCCCAAACTGAGGACTGTGGTGGCAACGAAAAGGAGTTTTTTCATAAGCTTGAAATTGGATATTGTGAGGTTGCGCCCCATTGAATGGCTGGCGAACCGCCGGATGGCAAGCCAATTCGGGGAAAACCGGGCCAGCGGGAATCAACCGGACTTACTGAACGGCGGCCTCCCTTCGGCCAAGGCCGTCCGTGGGCAACGTAAATCGATTCTACCGTCCCTCGGCTGGCGCCCCGAAAAGCTTGACCTGATCCCAAAATTGCCTCAAAACATCCGCCAATTTTTTGTAACATGTCTGGTAAAAATGCAAAGCAGCCCGAAGAAGTCGGTTTTTTTCAACTCGTGGTTTTGATCTTGTCCGTGGTGGTCCTGGCGGCGTTATTTGTGGACACCGCCTGCAAACTCCCACCGCAAGTCTCCCAGGTCCTGGATCTGATCGACACCTGCGTGTGCATGCTCTTGCTGGCGGACGTGGGCATTCGATTCTATAAGGCTGAATCCAAGCTGGAGTTCATGAAGTGGGGCTGGATCGACCTGTTGGCCAGCATTCCCAACCTGCCGTTCCTGCGCATCGGACGGCTGGTGCGGATTCTGCGTCTGCTCCGTCTCCTGCGCGCCATTCGCACCACGCACCGGCTCTCCCACCTTTTCCTCCATCACAAACTCCGCGGCGGCATTGCTTCCGTGTTCTTGACCTTTGTGCTCCTGGTGCTCTTTGCCTCCGTGGGCATTCTCGTGTGTGAAGGCCAGGATCCTGACGCCAAGATCAAGACCGGCGAGGATGCCATTTGGTGGAGCGTGGCCACCATCACCACAGTCGGCTACGGCGATCTTTATCCGGTCACGACGGAAGGACGGCTGCTGGCGATGGTGCTGATGGTGGCGGGCGTGGGCATTTTTGGCGCCGTCAGCGGCGTGGTGGCCCTGGCCCTGCTGGGCGACCAGAAGAAGGATGACGAAGGCGAGGGCCAGGCGGAAATCCTCGAACGGCTCAAGCGGCTCGAGGAAAAGCTGGACCGGCTGGCGCCTGCGGAAAGGCGAGCGGAATCGAATGCGAGGAAGGATCCGCCGGTCGGAGCCACGCGCTGAATTACTGAAGGCGTGGCAGATAAGCGCGCCTTGCTCAGGAAATAGTGGATTCCGCGCGAACGTTTAGGCGTGCGAATTGTCCAACCAAACGACCGCTGGACAAGCACCTCGGCTGGAGGGATGATTCAGCGCGCAATAAACCCGCAATTCAATCTATGAATACAATAAAAACCTTCGTTATCGCAGCGGCTGTGGCCGCTTTCACGCTCCCCTTGACCGCCCAGCAAAAGCGAATCAGCCCACACGAAACGGGCAGCACCGTCATTGAGGGTAGCCGGGTCACCATTACTTACGGCCGGCCCTATTCGAAGGACCCCAAGACCGGCGAAATCCGCAAGATTTGGGGCGGCTTGGTGCCATTTGGCAAAGTCTGGCGCGCGGGCGCGGATGAGGCCACGACGCTGATCACTGAAAAACCCCTGGTCTTCGGCACGCTCACCGTGCCCGCCGGGGCGTATTCGCTATATATGCTGCCGGAGGAAAACGGCCAGTCACAATTGATCATCAGCAAGGAAGTGGGGCAATGGGGCATGACCTATCATCAGGACCAGGATCTAGGCCGCGTGGATCTCAAGCGTGAGGAGGTCCCGAACCGGGCAGATCAACTCATCATCACCACAGAAAAGAATCCCGCCGGTGGTGGCACCCTGGTCATCCTGTGGTCCAACGTGCAGTATTCGGCACCATTTACCGTGCAGAAATAACCTCCAACCACCCCCAGAATGAAAGCCAGCCCATTATCATCACTACTCATCGTCGCCGGCAGCCTGCTGCTCGCGGCCAATCTGACGGCCCAACCCGCCCCGCCCGCCGTGGAATTTCCCGCCGCCAGCCCTGCCTGCACCCTCAAGCAGAGGGTGGGCTTGACGGATATTGAAGTCGTTTATTCCCGGCCCGGAATCAAAAATCGTGAAATTTTCGGTGGCTTGGTGCCCTACGGCCAAGTCTGGCGGACCGGGGCCAATGCCGCCACCAAAATCACGTTCAGCACGCCCGTCAAACTAAACGACCACGAAGTGGCCGCCGGCACCTACGCCCTGTTCACCATCCCGGACCAGGACGCCTGGACCATCATCATCAACAAGGACGCGTCCCAATGGGGAGCCTACAAGTACGATGAAAAGAACGACGTCGTCCGTTTCAAGGTCCCCGCAGCCCAACTCTCGGAGCAAATCGAAACCTTCATGATCGAATTCGACCATGTGCGCGACGATTCCGCCGTGATGTACCTGCTTTGGGATCAGGTCGCGGTACAGATCAAGATCGAGGTGGACGTGGCCAGCAAGCTCGTGCCGCAAATCGAGGCGGTGATGGCCTCCGACGCCAAGGACAAACCCTATTACCCGGCGGCGTTGTTCTACTACGACCACGGCTTGGATCTGCACAAGGCGAGCCAATGGGTGGATGCCGCCATTACCAACCGGGAGGCGCACTATGTGGTGTATCTCAAGGCGGAAATTCTCGCCAAGCTGGGTGACAAGGAGGGGGCCATCGCGGCCGCCAAGCACTCCAGCGAACTGGCCGTAAAGGCCAACGACCCCGGTTACGTCAAGTTGAACGACGCTCTCATTTCGAGCTTGAAATAGAACGTCGCTGGAGAATCTCGCTGCCGGGGGGCATCACCGCCCCTCGGCCTGCGTTTGGAGGCGCCATTGCACTAGCGAGCAAATCGGCGAGTCGGTTTATACTCGGAGCTCGCCAGCAGGAAACCGCGGGCCCCACCATCGAACGGATTGATTTATGCGCCGGATTGTTCTCTGTCTCATGACGCTGGCCCTGGCCGGCACCACTGCTTTTGCCCAGCCGGTCACGAATTCCGCCAGTGCCATCCTTCAGAATTTGCGGAGCTTTCGCGAATTCGGCAGTGTCCTGTACGTGGCCGCCCATCCGGACGACGAAAACACCCTGCTCATCGCCTATCTGGCGCGGGGACGGAATTATCGAACCGCCTACCTATCGATCACGCGCGGGGACGGCGGCCAAAACGTGCTCGGGCCTCAATTCGATGAGCAACTCGGCGTGGCCCGCACACAGGAGCTGCTGGCGGCCCGTCGTTTGGATGGTGGCCGGCAATTCTTCACGCGCGCCATGGACTTTGGCTTTTCCAAGGATTACACCGAAACCCTCCGCCTCTGGGACCGGCAGGAGGTCTTGTCGGATGTGGTGCGCGTCATCCGCGAATTTCGGCCGGAGGTGGTCATCAACCGCTTTTCCACCCAACCCGGCGGCACGCACGGACACCATACTGCCTCCGCGATTTTGGGATCGGAGGCCTTCAAGTTGGCGGGTGACCCCAACGCCTTTCCCGAGCAACACCTGCCCCCCTGGCAGCCCAAGCGCCTGTTCGTGAACACCCGCAATGAGGGAGCCGTCCACCTTGAGATCAGCGGGAATGATCCGGTCACCGGTCTTTCGTTCAACGAACTCGCCGTCCGCAGTCGGGCCATGCACAAAACCCAGGGCTTTGATAATTTTCGCGGCTTCGGTGGCGGCGAGGGTCCGCGCACGGAATCGTTCCAACTGCTGGCCGGCTCCCCGGCAACCAATGACCTGTTTGACGGGATCGACACCACCTGGAATCGCCTGCCCGGGGGCGCGGAAATCGAGCAACTGGTTGACGCCATCATGACGAAGTTGGATCCCCAGGACTTGGCCGCCAGCGTCCCCGCCCTGCTGAAGTTGCGCAGCCTGGTGGCCGCCCTGCCGGACCAGGATTCAGTGGTGGCCGAGAAACGCGCCCTCCTGGATCACCTTCTGCAAGCATGCCTCGGACTCGAAGTGCAGACCCGTCTGGCGGACTCTGACGTGGTCCCCGGCGAAACCATGCATCTGCGCCACACCGTAATCGAACATGCCGACGTGCCGATTCGCTGGCTGGAAGTCCGGTACCCATCCCTTGGGCACACCGTCAGTGCGGGAGTCGCGCTGCACCCGGATAATACCCAGTCGCTGGCTTCCGACCAAACGCTCCCCGTGGGCACACCGTTGAGCCAGCCTTATTGGCTGCGCCAGGACCATACGCCGGGCATGTTCGTGGTGGCGGATCCGGACCTGATCGGCCGGCCGGAAAACCCGTCCGCCTTCCCGGTCGAGCTGGTGTTCGAGGTTGGCGGGCAGACGTTGGTGGTTTCCGGCGATCCCGTTCAGGCCCTGACCAATTCAACTGGAGCAGAAATCCTCCGCAGATTGGACGTCATACCGCCCGTATCGCTCCGATTTGACTCCGCCGTAGCGCTGTTTGCGCCGGGCAAATCGCGTTCCGCCACCGTGGAAGTGACCACGGCCCGCGCCAACGCTGCCGGCACGGTGCGATTGGAACCACCGGCTGGCTGGCTGGTTTCGCCCACCGAACAGAAGTTCTCACTGAGGGCGCCGGGCGACCACCAAGCCTTTGTCTTCGAGGTCACCCCGCCCGCGCAGCCCGGCATTGCCAGGATCACCGCCGCCGTCGAGATCGGCGGAGTCCGGTACGACAACGAGCGTGAGGAAATATCCTACCCGCATATTCCGCGGCAATTGCTCCAGCCACAGGCGCGGCTCAAAGCCGTCAGTCTCAACCTGGCCATTCGCGGTCATTCCGTGGGTTACTTGCCGGGTGCCGGTGACAACGTGGCCGATGGCCTCAAGGAAATGGGCTGCGAGGTCACCCCGCTCACCGATGCTGATCTGGCCACGAACCGACTGGAACATTTCGATGCGGTGGTCATTGGTGTGCGGGCCTTCAACGTGCGCACCAATCTGGCGGCGCACTTGCCGGCTTTGTTTGCCTACGTGCAGGCCGGCGGCACGGTCATCGCCCAATACAACCGGCCCGACAATGTCAGGACCAACGGGCTGGCACCTTACGCGTTGCATCTTTCCAATGACCGCGTGACGGACGAAACCGCGGCAATGACCTTTTTGGCACCGGAACATCCCGCGCTCAATACGCCCAACCAGATCACCAGCGCGGACTTTGACGGTTGGATCCAGGAACGGGGCATTTATTTTCCCAACCAGTGGGACGAACATTTTACTCCCCTGCTGGCTTGTAACGATCCCGGCGAGGCACCGCTCAAGGGCAGCCTCCTGGTCGCCCAATATGGCAAGGGCTACTACGTTTATACCGGGCTGGTCTTCTTCCGCCAACTTCCCGCCGGCGTGCCGGGCGCCTATCGATTGCTCGCCAATTTGATCTCCTTGGGCAAATGAAAGCCGGCCACTCCGACGACCAGCAAGGGCCGCCCGCCGCCCCGCCACCACCGGCGGACGGCGTCCGCCCGGATGAAGCCAACGAAACGAGCCTGCCCGGTTTGCACACGTGGCGGGCGGTTTATTGCTTTGTGCTGGGCAGCTTTGCGCTGTGGGTGGCGCTGCTCATTTGGCTGACGAGGGCATTTTCATGAGTGCGCTGGATTTCGTGGTTCTCATCGGGTCCATGCTGGCCATTGCGATTTACGGCATCTGGCGCACGCGGGGGCGGCGCGATTTGCATGCGTACCTCAAGGGCGGCCAAACCCCGTGGTTTGCCATCGGCCTGTCCATCATGGCCACGCAGGCCAGCGCGGTGACGTTTCTCTCCACCCCCGGCCAGGGCTACGCCGGCGGACTATCGTTCGTGCAGGTCTATTTCGGCGTGCCGCTGGCGCTGATCATCATTGCCGTCGTGTTCCTGCCTATTTACCGCCGATTAAACGTGTACACCGCCTACGAGTATCTCGGGCAACGGTTTGACACCAAAACGCGGCTGCTGGGCGCGGCCTTGTTCCTGTTGCAGCGCGGCCTTGGCGCCGGCCTCACAATCTACGCGCCGGCGATTGTACTCACCACCGTGTTTGGCTGGCCGCTCAGCCTGACCATTGTTTGCAGCGGCGTGTTCGTCATCATTTACACCGTCGCGGGCGGCAACGACGCCGTGACGGTGACCCAAAAGTACCAACTCACCATCATCTTTGCCGGCATGCTCACGGCCTTTTTCCTGTTGGTGTGCAAACTGCCGGCCGGGCTCACCTGCGGCGACACCTTGGCGCTGGCAGGCGGATTTCACAAACTCAACGCCGTGAATTTCTCGCCAGATCCGGACCAGCGCTACACGTTTTGGTCCGGCCTGCTGGGCGGCACATTCCTCATGCTCTCGTACTTCGGCACCGATCAATCGCAGGTGCAACGCTATCTGTCCGGCAAATCGCTGCGCGAAGATCGCTTGGGACTCATGTTCAACGCCGTGTGCAAAATACCCATGCAATTCTCCATCCTGCTGCTGGGTGTTCTGATGTTCGTCTTCTACCAGTTCCAACCCGCCCCCCTGTTTTTCAACCCCGCCTCCGCCCAGTATCTGGCCGCCCACGGTGACGCCCAAAAGTTGCAGGGCTACGACAACGATTTCAGCCAGGCACGCGACCGCCTGCGGCAGGAACTGGGACACTGGCTGCAGGCGCGGCACGCCGGCGACGCCGGCGCGGCGAACGCCGCCTTGGGTGCCGCCGGGACCGCCCAGGCGGACGCAGAGCAAGTCCGCCAGTCGGCCACGAGTGAATTGGTGACGCTCAAACACGCCTCCACCACCAACGATGCGGATTATGTTTTCATCACCTTCATCCTGCAGCAACTCCCGCACGGCATCATTGGCCTGCTCGTGGCGGCCTTTTTCGCGGCCACGTTTTCTTCCAAGGCGGCTGAATTGAACGCCCTCAGTTCCAGCACCACCATTGACTTCTATCGTCATCTCGTCCGGCGAAATGCCACCGACGCCGAATGCGTACGCGCCTCGAAATGGTTCACCGTCTTTTGGGGCGGAGTGGCCATCGCGTTTGCGCTCTTTGCCCGTCTCTCCGAGAACCTCATCCAAGCCGTGAACATTCTCGGTTCCATTTTTTACGGCGTCATGCTCGGGCTGTTTGTGGTGGCTTTTTTTCTCAAGTACGTGCGCGGCACCGCGGTCTTTTGGGCCGCCCTGTGCGCCCAGGCGCTGATCTTTGTCCTGTTCTGGCAGTTGACGATTTCCTATCTTTGGTATCCCCTGATTGGCTGTGCCGCGTGCGTGGCGTTGAGCCTGTTGTTTCAGTGGCTCATCCCCACCGCGTCCCAGGAGAGGTCCAATTGAACCACAGATGAATATTGATGGACACCAAGGCAAATTGACCTTGCAACCGAACCACCCGTCCTGCCGCGGAGTGCCGGGCTCGGCCGACGCTCGCGAGTCATCGGCGGGCAATGGATTACTCCGCCCTTTCCGTTCATGAGTACGACCCCGATCATTTGTTTCGGCCAGCAACCGTGCGGATTTTTTCCGAAGCGTTTCCTGGTGGCCAAGATCCAAACCGCCCGCCGGCTGCAAAAAGAGCTGGGCGGCGAGATTGTTTTCTTCTGCCATGACAGCGACCACGACCCGCGTGAAACCAAGACCATCCTCCGCCATCGTAAGACCAACGAACCGGCCCACTTGAATTTTGCCTTCCAGAACAAGACGCAGCGGAAATTCTCGCCCTTGAATCTAAAAGCCATCGCCGCCGGCTGGCGGGAACAAACGATTCTACAATTGCCCAACTACGTGGGACACCCGCTCATCGACCGGTTCAAGCAGGTTTCGGCGGCGAACGTGGCTGATTTCTGCCTCGAAATGTACCGGTTGATGGGATTGCTCGATGGCATTCGCGTGCTGCGCTCCAGCGATCCGGCTTTTCGCCGCGCCGCCTGCGAGGTCTCGGATTTCTTTGTGGATGTTCCCTATCAGGGGGAGATTGTGCGTGCCCGCTTCGGGACTGGCGGATTCAAACTACACGAAGGCGGCGAGGTGTTCATCACCTTGCCGGCCACCCCGTTTACCAAGGAGCAGATCAGCCCCACGCGCGACTCGCGTCTGCGCTGGATGCAATCCGTGGTGCAATGCACGCATTACGTTGCCGGCGCCGGCGAGCGGGATTATCTTCGCACCGACGAGACACCGGAAATCACCTTTATCACCCGCGACACCATCGACCGCTCCGATGAGGCCTATGTGGAAAGCTATGACTTCTAATCCGCCCAAGAGTTTAACCACCCTCGCCCGCAACTTGCGCAAGCAGGATACCTGGGCGGAGAAGCTCTTGTGGCGCTGGTTGCGGGACCGGCGTTTCTCTGCTTACAAATTCCGAAGGCAACAGGTCTTTGGGCCTTACATCCTCGATTTCTTCTGCGTTGAGGCATGCTTGAATATCGAATTGGATGGATCCCAGCATGGCTTTCCGGCGCACCAGGAAAAAGATGCAATTCGAGAGCGGTGGCTGGCCGCCGCCGGCGTCAAGGTGTTACGCTTTTGGAATGCGCGACTTCGGCGAGAAAAACAGTTTATTCGCGACATCATCTGGCGCGAACTGCAGGCACGTGCGCCACATCCTTTGCCTGCCTATTGCCAACCCATCCAAGGCGTTTCGGAATCAGTGAACGCCGGGTGCCAGGCGGCGCGTCATTCCCCCTCACCCCAGCCCTCTCCCTCGGGGAGAGGGAGCGTCGTTCCCACGTCGAAAAAAGAGCCCGTAGCAGGACACGCGAGCGAATCGACCGAAAAGTCGAAGCGCGTCCAGTCGCTGTCCCCTCTCCCCAAGGGAGAGGGTCAGGGTGAGGGGGAACGCAGCTCGACACTTCACCATGACCACGAATCCCCCCAAGAATTTGACTAAGATTCTCGCCTTCGGCCCCCACCCGGACGATATCGAGTTCGGCTGCGGCGGGATCATTGCCCGCGAGACCCAGGCGGAAAATTCCGCCCACCTTGTACTTTGTTCGCGCGGCGAAGCCGGCAGCCACGGCACTCCCAAGCAGCGCACCGCCGAGGCTCGCAACGCCGCCGCCCTGCTGGGCGCCACCATCGAATTTCTCCAACTTGATGGGGATGCCCACTTGGAAATCCGCGCCGCCCACACGATCAAGCTGGCCGCCATTATTCGCCGCATTCAGCCGGCCGTCGTCCTGGCGCCCACCGTGGTGGAGAACCAGCACCCGGATCACGCCCGGCTCGGTCGAATGGTGCGCGACGCTGCCCGCTTGGCCCGCTTTGGCGGCTTGCGGGAACTGCGCAGGCAAAAAACGCATACCATCCAGCATCTGTTTTATTACGCCGTCACTCCGGAAGCGGAACCCCGCGATATCACACCAGTGCTCTTCGATATTTCAGCACCCGACGTGGTTTCCGCCTGGACCAAGGCCATGCAGGCGCACGTCTCGCA
This sequence comes from uncultured Bifidobacteriaceae bacterium, assembly GCA_964437865.1. Taxonomy (GTDB): domain Bacteria; phylum Verrucomicrobiota; class Verrucomicrobiia; order Limisphaerales; family UBA11358; genus UBA11358. The sequence goes on from CAYTJG010000155.1 coordinate 11,734, forward strand.
AACCGCCACGCGAAACTACGCGGAGCTGCAACTCACCCGCGCCCGACTGCTGGGCGCACGCGCCGGCATCGCGTACGCCAGCGCGTTGTTTCCCAATGAACCGCTCGTGCTGGACTCGCTGGGGCAAGCCGGCCAGGGGGCTCGCCGATTTTAACCGGAGGCATCACTTTCATGGCTCTTCGCCCTTTGAAAATCGGTATCACTTGCTACCCATCGGTTGGCGGCAGCGGAATTCTGGCGTCGGCGCTGGGCGTGGAACTGGCGCGCCGCGGGCATGAAGTACACTTCATCAGCTACGAACGGCCATTCCGTATGCCGGCCCACGCGCCGCGCCTGTTCTTTCATCCCGTGGTCATCAACAACTACGGGCTGTTCAAATACCCGGATTACACGCTGCCGCTGTCCGTGAAGATGGCCGAGGTGAGCCGCGAACACGCGCTCGACATTTTGCACGTGCACTACGCCGTGCCCCACGCCACCGCCGCCATGCTCGCCCGTGCCATGCTGGCCCCGGGCCCGGCCCCGCGCGTGGTCACCACCCTGCACGGCACCGACACCACCCTGCTCGGCTGCGATCCGGGCTATGGACCAGCCATCCATCACGCCCTCACCCATTCGGATGCCGTCACGGTCGTGTCGCATTTCCTGAAACAGGAGACCGAGCGGGTCCTCGGCTTCACCGGCAAAATCGAGGTCATTCACAATTTCTTTGAGCCGCAACCGCCCCGTCTCTCCCGTGAGGATGTGCGCTGCGAACTCGGCGTGCGTGACGAAACCCTCATTCTCCACTCCTCTAATCTGCGGCCGCCAAAACGTATCGATCTTTTGCTCGAGACGGCCGCCCGGATACGTCCCCGCAACGCCTTCAAGCTCCTCATCCTCGCCGGCGGCAGCTTTGCCCCCTTTGTCGCTGAGGTTCGCCGCCTGGGATTGGAAGACCGGCTGATCGTACGCGAAAACGTGACCGACATTGAAGACTACCTGCAAGCGGCCGATCTGGGGCTGTTTACGTCTGAGTCGGAGAGCTTTTGCCTGAGCATCCTCGAAGCCATGTCGTTCGCGCGCCCCAGCGTGGCGCCGCGCGTCGGCGGCATCCCTGAAGTCATGGAGGACCAAGTCAGCGGCTTGCTGGTGCCCTTTGGTGACGTCGGACAACACGTCCTCGCCGTGGAACACCTCATCCAGCATCCCGAAGTGCGCACGCGGCTGGGACAAGCCGCGCAAAAACGCGCGCGCGAACTGTTCTGCACCGACGCCATCGTGCCCCGCTACGAGGAGCTTTACCGCCGGGTGATGGCGGCCTAGCGCGGGTCGTCAGAACCGGAGCGGAGCGGGCCTGAGACGGGCGCCGACGCGAAGGCTCGGTGCGGCCGGCTTCAAGTCGGGCGGCGGGCAGCAGTAATGGTACTAACGGAATCTATCGCCTGTAGTAGCAGAGGTAGGCCACATCGCCGACCGCCTCCACCTCGAACTTCACCTTGGGGGCGACGACAAAATGCTTGCCCGCGCCATAACTCTTCCATTCGCCGCCCGGGAGCTTCGCCTTCAACGTCCCCGTCACCACGTGCATGTGCTCTTCGCAATCGGTGCCAAAACTATACTTGCCCGGCTCAATCACCCCGACGGTCGCCGGGCCGTCCGGGGTGGACACGACGAGACTCTGAACCTTGCCTTCAAAATAGGTGTTGTGTTTCATGCGCTATTTTTAATGCCCGTTTTCCCGCCCATTGACAATACAAACCCGTGCAGCCCACGCTTCCAACCGTCGTAAAATTAGCCCTTTTGCACAACGCCACAACCCTGCCTTATAAAACTTGCTCTCCCCGGTCACCCGCTAATGGGGAAACAACCGCAATTTTTGAAAACATTTATTGCACATGGATGGAAATCGAGTAAAAAATATATGAACGCAGGCATTCTGCCGTACGATGACCAGCAACCTAAAGAATAATACTATTGATCGGCCCGGCCACGCCCCGATATCGGGGCCGGTGAAACAGGGCCTTTACGACCCGCAATTCGAACACGACGCTTGCGGCCTCGGATTCGTCGTGAACATCAAGGGCCAGAAGTCCCACCAACTGGTGGCGGACGCGCTGAAGATCCTGGTGAATCTCGACCACCGCGGCGCGTGTGGTTGCGAAGCCAACACCGGGGACGGGGCCGGCATCCTGATCCAGATCCCGCATGAATTTTTTGTCGCGCAGGCCGCCAAGCTGGGATTCACCCTGCCGGCCCCGGGCCAATATGGCGTGGGCCAGTTGTTCCTGCCCAAGGACCCCGCCGAGCGCGAAACCGCCAAGGCGGAACTGACCAAGATCGTCACCGCCGAAGGCCAGACCGTACTGGGCTGGCGCGATGTGCCCACCGATAATTCATCGCTGGGCCGGACTGCGGTGGCCGCCGAGCCGTTCATGGCCCAGGTCTTCATCGGCCGCGACGCCGCCATTGCGAGTGACGACGAATTCGAGCGCCGCCTTTACATCCTCCGCAAA
>CAYTJG010000156.1:0-14195 GCA_964437865.1 uncultured Bifidobacteriaceae bacterium
ACGACGCGTTCCGGGGCGTTCGTCCAAATGCGCGCCATGTCCCGGCCGGCGTCGGGCACGCGGTAGGGGCCCAGGCTCATCATGCCCTCAAAGTAGTGCACGAATGGAACGGCCGCGTCGTGGCCGGTTTCGCTGCCCGTCACGAGTTTGCTATCGTGCGAGATATAGCCCAGCAGCTTCATCTTCCACGCCTTGCTGTCCGAGCGCGTCATGGGATGTTGGGGATTATAGCATTCCTGCCAGGGCGCCGCAGTGGTGGTGTCAATGAACCGGCAGCGATAGGGATGCGTGGCCAACTCGGCCGGGATGCGCCGGGCAGCGTAGTCCACGGCGTGGCGGTCGCAGAGGACACCGCAATAAAACCAGTCGCCCGCCTTGCCCTCCACGCCCCAGCCGCGCAACCAATCGCCATTGGCCTGGCGGATGATGTCCGCCGGCCAGGCCTCGGTCACCCAGTCACCGTGCTGCCAGCTCAGCTTGGGAAAGTTGGCCGGGTCCATCACGTCCTGGTAAATGTCGTAGCGGCTGGTCAGTACGCCCAGCTCGTTCAGGGCGCGCAGATTTTCCGGACTCTGCGCGTTGCTCCACAGAATCCGCTGGATGCCCGCTGCCTGGAGCTCCTTGACGATGCGGACACCGTCGGGATCCCAGCACCAGACGTTCACGGCGCCGATCAGCAAATCCACGTTGGGATTTTCCTCGCGTTTCTGCGCCAGCGTCTTGAACAGACCGATTTTTTGCGCATAGGCGCGGTAACGCTTGGCCATGGCCACATGGCCGCCGTGGTCAAAGAAGACGTAGCGCAGCCGGCGCGCGTAGCCGAACTGCCCATGTTGCGCATCCCACTGCGGTGCTATGTCCAGCAAGCCGTCGCGTCGCTCAATGCGAATCGAGGCGTCATCCGGCGTTTCGATGATGGCCAGATGCCCCCGCTGACCGTCGGTGGCGCCCCAAAACGCCATGCAGATGCCGTGACCGCCATAGGCGATGAGGTTGAAGGGCTCGATGCTCTGGTCTGCCACCGGATAGGAAATTCCCTCGTTCATCGGCACCACCAGATATTCGCCCGGATGCGAAATAAACGGACGCGGAAACTGTACGGGTGCGGGTAACTCACCTTGAGCGGACAACTCGACGGTGAACTCGGGCAACTCCGGCTCCAGTCGGATCGTATTGGTGATTTCCAGCCCGGTCGCGGCCTGCACCAGCCGAATTTGGAACTGGTTGCCGGCTGTCGTTGCCCCGGCCACGATTACATCGGTGCCAGCCGACGCCTGTTCAAATCGCTGGCCGGTTCGCCGGTCCACCACGGACAGCGTGGCATTGCTCGTATTCAGGGACACTTCCAGGGTGGCGTTCGTGAGCCGCAGCCAGGGAGCGAGATTCGGCGGCGGCGCCAGACTTACGCGGCCGGATCTTTCCAAAGAGAAATCATCGAGCCACACGGTCAGCGGGCCGGCACCGATCAGACGCGGCTGAATCTCCGCCACGCCCGGCGGCACGATGAATCGCGTTCGTACGGGTTGCCAGTCGGCAGTGGTGTCCAGCGACTTGGCGCCGTAGGACCAATCGAGGGCATTGCCCTGCGCATCATGGGTGGAAACAGCGAGCGTCACGCCGCCGCCCTGGCTGTCCAATTTCAGCCATGCCTCGAGTTCGAAGACATCGCCCGGCTGCACTGGTACGCGCAAGGCCGGCTCCAGGCTCCAGTCCTTTTGGCCGCGGTGCTCCACCCGGGCGGAGCATTGGCCGCGGTGAACCGTGTTGGTGTCCAGCGTCAGCGACCCGGCCTTGGCCTCCCGCGTCCACAACGGCCGCCAGCCTGCCAGGCCAGACTCGAAGCCGCCATTGGTGACGAGGCTGGCCTGGCAGGCCAGAGTGAAAACCCAGGTCAGCAGCCAAAGGCGGGCGAATAATTTCATGGCGTGGATCACAATCCAGCCATGGTTTCAGTGATAAACCACCGCGGCAAGCCAGGACATCGCCGGAATGATCCCAGTGGAGACGGCTTCGAATCTGCACCCGGATCTATACGGGGGCAACATATCTCGCGCGCCCTGGGTGAGCGTGGTCACAAGGAAACCCGGGTTTCGGACCACGAGCAACAGCCAAAAGTAAGTTGCCGGAGCGCTGGCTCCGGCAACCTCCCTGTCTCGCCCCAGGTTGACGCTGGGAACGACTCCAACCCTCTCAAGGCGTGACGGTCCGGCAATGGGCCGGACCGGACGGCGTGTTGGTGCCGTTCGTTTTCACGGATATCGCAGGCGATAGAAGGTCGCCGGGATCGCCGGGTTGACCGGCAGATTGGTGGAGGTTACGTCCGCCGAACCGGCAACGTCCACCCAGTTGGTGCCCAATCCCGCATTCAACCCGTTAGTCTGACTCTGCAAGACCCAGCCCAAATAGTTCGCCGGCCAGTTGATGGTCAGGCGTCCGCCGCTGACACTGTAACTGATGGATGTGGGCGTGAGTGGAATGGTTCCAACCACGGTCAGTACGCCGCCGCCGGTAATAAATCCGCTCAGATTGGTGGCGTTGTAAGACCCACCGGCCAAAGCAACTCCGTTGGTATAGGCGGCGGCGACGACATGTGCGCCGGTGAAGTTGAGGTTCAACACCGCGCCGTTAGCCAGATAAACCGCACCCTGGCTGCTGCCGGTCACATCCAACTGCAAGGTGCTGCCGCCATTGACAGTCGTGTCGCCGGTGTAGGTGTTTGCGCCGGAGAGTTCCAGCGTGCCGGCGCCGGTCACGGTGAGGCCCCCGTTGCCCGACAATAGGCCGGATAGCGCAATCGTATTGCCCGCCGGGTTGAACGTGACGGGACCGTTGAGACCCGTCAGATTCATGCTCAACGGCGACGACCAACTCGCTTCCGCCCCCACCGTGCCGCCGCCGAGGTTGATCGCATACAGGCCGCTGAAGGTGGTGATGCCGCCGGCGCCCAAGTAGATGCTCCCGCCGCTGAGCGTGTAAATACCGTAGCCGTTCGCCGTCGCCCCGCCCAGCCACAGGTTGTTCACATTGGTAATCACCCCACTGACCTGACTGACCAGCCCGGTGATCAGCACCCCGGCGCCCAGGCCCACCCCCAAGGTTTTTCCGCTCAGGTCCAACAGACCGCCGTTCATGTCATATTCCGACCGCGTGGCCGCATTGCCGGTCGCGCCGATCCACAGGTTCGCCCGGTTGTTATTGAAGATAAACGTGCCGCCATTCTGGATGATCGTCCCGCTCCCGCTGTCACGGCCAACCACGAAATCGTCGGCATAATTGCCGAGGATCTGGAGCACCGCCCCGGGCTGGATGATCAGCGTGCCGTCGCAGTCGGCCAGGGCATCGCCATCGCCCACATAAACGCGACTATTACCATCCCCGTTGAGGGTGGTGTTTCCCGTGATGGTCGTGGTGCCGCCGTTGAGATCCCAACTCAGGATCGCATTGGTGCCGCCCAGGGTGAGCGTGCCGGCATCCACCTTGATCAAACTGGTGTCCACGGAGGAGGTGAGGTTGCCGCCCAAGGTGAGGTTACCGTTGATTGGCGTATCAATGGTTTCGCTGCTGGTCCAGGCCAGATCAAGATTGACCGTCTGGGTCACGGACGCGGCCGGATTTCCATTAAAACCGAGGTTGCCGGTCAGCGTGATGGCATTGCCGTCCAGGACGAAGGCGCCGGCGGCGGAATCAAACATGAGGCTGTCGGCCGTGATGCCCGTGAGGTCATTCGTATTCGTCAGCCTCGTTGAACCGGCAAACGTCAAGCCAATGGGGAAAACGGGCAGGGCCGACTGGTTCCAGTTACCGGCGGTGCTCCAATTATTATTCGCACCGAGACCGGTCCAGACGCCCGTGCTAACACCGCTCACCACCTGCAAATTGCCGGAGCCGGTGATGAAGCCAGGGAGATTGACGGAATTGTAAATCCCAACGGGAAGAGCAACACCGTTGGTAACGCAGCCGCCTACCACATAGGTGCCGCTAAAGGTCAAATTCAGCACCGCGCCGTCGGCCAGGTGAAACGTACCCGGGTTGCTGCCGGCCTGATCCAACTCCAAGGTGTTGCCAGCATTGACGATCGTGTTGCCCAGGTAGCTGGCTGTCCCGGAGAGATCCAGCGTGCCGGAGCCGGCCACCGTCAAGCCACCGTGGCCGGACAAAGTGCCGGATAGTGAAATCGTGTTGCCCATCGGGTTGAACGTGACGGAACCGTTGAGGCCGGTCAGGTTCAGGTTCAACGACGACGACCAACTCGCCGAAGCTCCAACGGTGCCGCCGCCCAGATTGATGGCGTAATTGCCGCTCACGGTGGTGATGCCGCCCGCGCCAATCGAGATACTCCCGCCGCTCAAAGTGTAAACCCCATGGCCAATCCCCACCAGCGCGCCAACCTGCAGGTTGTTAACATTGGTGATGATCCCGCCAACCTGATTCACCACTCCGGTCGTCAACACCCCGTTGCCGAGGGCGACTCCCAAATTATTGTAGCTCAGATCCAAGACGCCGCCGTTCAGGTCATAGGCCGCCGTCGTGCCGGCTTCACTCGTGGCCCCGATCACCAGAAAGGTTTGATTATCGGGATTGAAAGTGAATGTGCCGCCGTTCTGAATCACCGTCCCGCTCCCGCTGTCACGGCCAATCACGACGCTGTCATTTAATGTGCCGGTGACGCTCAAAACCGCCCCCGGTTGGATGATCAGCGTGCCGTTGCAGCCGGCATAGGAATCACCATCGCCCACATAGAAGCGGTCATAATTGCCACTGCTGTTGTCAGCGCTCAGCGTGGTATTGCCGATGATGATGTTCGTGCCGCCATCCACATCCATACTCTCGATCGTGTTGGTGCCGCCCAGGGTCAGCGTACCCGCATCGAGCTTGGTTAAATCGGCCCCGGAGGTGATCGCTCCGCCCAAGGTGAGATGGCCATTGGTTGGCGTATCAATGGTTTCACTGGTGTTCCAGGCCAGATCCAGGTTGACGGTCTGGGTCACGGGCGCCGCCGGATTTCCATTAAAGCCAATGCTGCCGGTCAGCGAGATGGCATTACCATTCAGCACGAAGGCTCCGGCGGCGGCATCGAACGTGAGGCTGTCGGCCGTGATGCCCGAAAGGTCGTTGTTGTTGGTCAGTTGCGTGGAGCCGGCAAACGTCAAGCCAATGGGAAAGATGGGCTCCGCGTTCTGATTCCAGTTGCCGGCCGTGCTCCAATTATTATTCGCGCCGAGACCGGTCCAGCGGCCGGTGCTGATGCTGCTCGCCACCACCAGATTGCCGGAACCGGTGATGAATGCGGGGAGGTTGCCGGCAGTGTAAATCCCGATGGGCAGAGCCACCCCGTTGGTGTAGAAGTGGGCCACCGCGTAGTTGCCGGTAAAATTCAAGTTCAACACCGCGCCGTTAGCCAGATAAACCGCACCCTGGCTGCTGCCGGTCACATCCAACTGCAAGGTGCTGCCGCCATTGACAGTCGTGTCGCCGGTGTAGGTGTTTGCGCCGGAGAGTTCCAGCGTGCCGGCGCCGGTCACGGTGAGGCCCCCGTTGCCCGACAATAGGCCGGATAGCGCAATCGTATTGCCCGCCGGGTTGAACGTGACGGGACCGTTGAGACCCGTCAGATTCATGCTCAACGGCGACGACCAACTCGCTTCCGCCCCCACCGTGCCGCCGCCGAGGTTGATCGCATACAGGCCGCTGAAGGTGGTGATGCCGCCGGCGCCCAAGTAGATGCTCCCGCCGCTGAGCGTGTAAATACCGTAGCCGTTCGCCGTCGCCCCGCCCAGCCACAGGTTGTTCACATTGGTAATCACCCCACTGACCTGACTGACCAGCCCGGTGATCAGCACCCCGGCGCCCAGGCCCACCCCCAAGGTTTTTCCGCTCAGGTCCAACAGACCGCCGTTCATGTCATATTCCGACCGCGTGGCCGCATTGCCGGTCGCGCCGATCCACAGGTTCGCCCGGTTGTTATTGAAGATAAACGTGCCGCCATTCTGGATGATCGTCCCGCTCCCGCTGTCACGGCCAACCACGAAATCGTCGGCATAATTGCCGAGGATCTGGAGCACCGCCCCGGGCTGGATGATCAGCGTGCCGTCGCAGTCGGCCAGGGCATCGCCATCGCCCACATAAACGCGACTATTACCATCCCCGTTGAGGGTGGTGTTTCCCGTGATGGTCGTGGTGCCGCCGTTGAGATCCCAACTCAGGATCGCATTGGTGCCGCCCAGGGTGAGCGTGCCGGCATCCACCTTGATCAAACTGGTGTCCACGGAGGAGGTGAGGTTGCCGCCCAAGGTGAGGTTACCGTTGATTGGCGTATCAATGGTTTCGCTGCTGGTCCAGGCCAGATCAAGATTGACCGTCTGGGTCACGGACGCGGCCGGATTTCCATTAAAACCGAGGTTGCCGGTCAGCGTGATGGCATTGCCGTCCAGGACGAAGGCGCCGGCGGCGGAATCAAACATGAGGCTGTCGGCCGTGATGCCCGTGAGGTCATTCGTATTCGTCAGCCTCGTTGAACCGGCAAACGTCAAGTTGGCGACCGATCCGGGCGCATTGTTCCAGTTGCCCGCCGTGCTCCAATCATTGTTTCCGCCGCCGCCGATCCAAGTGGACTGCGTTGCAACGAAATTCGTATAAGTGAAGGAGACGGCGGCAAAATCCTCGCTGGAGCCTTGGGTTGGGTAGGCCGGGCTTGGACTGGTGACAAAGTCGTAAATGCCAGCCCCGGGGCTCACGTTGCCGCCGCCATTAAAACCAGCAGCATTGCCATTACCATATGGATCGCTGTTTTGATCCACGGTGCCATTCATCTGATAGGCGACGATCGAATAATTGCCGGCCGGCAGATAGAGCGGCGTGGCCAGCGGCTCAAAACGAAAAGCGTTGAGCAAGGTGGCGGACGTTCCGGCCGGAACCGTCACCGAGGCCACGGCGGTTTGATTGTTGAAAAGCGTGACGGTATGCGCCGCCGCGAGTCCGTCGCTGAGATAGTCATAAACGCCAAGCTGAAAGACTTCGATGCCCGCGCCGGTAACGGTCATGGTCCGTCCGATGTTCAGGCCGCCGTTGGCGCCACCGTTGTCGGCGTAGGTGCCATACTGGGTGGCGGTCGGATCCGCCAGAAAGCCCACCGTCTGGGCGCTGGCGGCCGCCGCCAGACCAATGAGGGCACAAGCCAGCATGGTCTTGACGGGCAACTTGATGACGTCGGCGACCCTTTTCATGGCCGCATTTGATGGAGGGGTGGCCAATCTTACCGGACAAAAAGGCAAGGTTGTCGATGCCACGATGTATTGACTGCTGGCTTTTTGATTCATATACAGGGGCTGATTAATCTCTCTGGTTGCGAACACAGGGGATCCACGCAAGCAACCCGCGCGGTGTGAAGGCAATCGGTGGTCATGCTTCTGACTATGATGCGAGTAACCGCTTTTCACAACGGTTAACATTGACAGGTAAGAAGATAGTTGTCGTTTCAACATTATAACATGTAAATAACAACTTAAAGCAATTAACCACTGCATTTGCAAGGCAGTGGAGATATGCATAATCAATCAAATGCCAAGCAGTCAGTGGTAACACTATCAACTAAACACCGTCTCGTGGGTGGGAAAACGGGTCTTATATGACAACCACACCATCGGCTGCAATCCAATGAGGTAACCAACGATTCCGTTCCGATCGCAGGGACGGGTCGCCCCCGGCGTCGGCGCCTGTTTTGAGCAAGATTCGTCCGAGGGTTTTCAGCGGACGAAGGTCGTAATTGTTCCGTCGGCGGAGCAGTAATCCAATTCTGCGCCGCGAGCGCCCCAATGCCAGAGTATCCTATTTTGCCAGTTCAGGCTTCCAGGCCGGGTTAAGAGGGAAAATGTTGAGCCATTGAATGGTGACCGGACCGCCCTCGGCTTTCACTGACAGTCCGTTTTCCTTGGGGAGGACGAAGCGCGTGGCGGAAAGCTCTCCGTCGTTTACAAAGGCCTCGATGGAGGTGCGGTCAATCAGAAGGTCCACGGTGTCGATTTGCCCGGCGACGGAAGCGGGACGGGTGCCTGACTCGATGGTTTTGGAAGTGAGCACCACCGGAATGCCCCGCAGGTTAAAGGTCAGTTTGGCCTCTGCCGGAATCACCACCTTTGCTTGCAGGTGAAACTCCCGCCCTGAAGGTTCCAGCGGCAACACCTCATCGGCTTTCAAAGTGCGATTGGTCCAGGCGTCCTTTCCCTGGTGCAGCAGGGCAATTTCTTTGATGGGCTGGCGAAATAAGCGGAGGCCGTCGGGCGTGCTTCTCAACGTCAATTCGCACGGAAAGGACAACTGTTGATTGAACGGCATGTCCGGAAAGGACGAGCCGCGCATCCAGGCGGCCTGAATCCGCCGCCCATCTCCGGTTTCGGTATTGGCCCAAGTCTCGGTGGCATAGAAATTGGGACCCAGGTCGCAGGGATGCCGCCCGGTTTCCTCCTTGAATTCCGTGCCATCAAAGGTGCCGAGGGAATAATTCCCATTTCCTTGGATGAGCACCCATTTGAGGTGATTGCGATCGCCGTCCACCGGCAGTTCAAAAAAGTCCGGGCACTCGTAACTGTCTTTAATCGGATGATGCTCGTCGTTCCAACTCAACAGATTTGAGGAGGTCAGGATATGATACTGGCTGTCTCCGTACAGCATCATGACCCAATGGTTGCCGGGAGTATACCAGAAAACCTTCGGATCGCGTTCCGGGTGCACCAGGATCGGGTTCTTCTCATAGTACTTCCAACTGCGCCCGTGATCCAAACTATAGGCGATGCATTGGACGCGATTGTCCCAGCGCGGGAAGAAGGCCACCAGCGGTGGCTTGGCCGGGTCGGGCGACAGCCCGGAAGTATTCCGGTAATCGACCACACAGGTTCCGGATTGAACGCCGCTGCCCGCGTGTTCCTCCCAGAACGCCGGCTCCAACTCGGTCCAGTGGACCAAATCACGGCTCACGGCATGAATCCAGCACTTGGCCCATCTTTGGGCGAACAGGTGATACTCGCCCTCATAATAAATCAACCCGTTCAGGTCATTCACCCAGCCCTCCTGCTGCAGGCCGGGATTGAGCCGGTCCATGGTCCATTGCCGGGCGGTAAAGTGAAACTGCGGGCGCAAGGACTCGCGATAAAGGGGTTCAGGGGTTGGCGGCAGGCGCTCGGGGTTATCGGTCTGAACCAGGTGATCCACATTGATGTGGCCCCAATCACCACTGGCCGCATCCACAATTTGCAACTGCGCCTTTTGGCCTAGAAAACGGCGCACATCCCAACTGGCCGGCGTCAGGTAGTCGCTGCGCCAGCCCGTGGCGCTGCGGACGACTTTGCCGTTGATGAGCAGGTTCAAACAGGTGTCATGCTCATAATCGCCGCCGCCGATGCGGAATGAAATATAGTTCCGGGCGATTTTGAACTCCGGCGAAGTAAGTGTTCCCGTTGGCGCGTCACCTTCAATTTGACTGCTGGCCACTTGATCGTCGCCGGCGTTTTCAATCCCCAGCTTGGGCCACTGACCGTTGGTGGCGGGCCCGGGAAGAAAGGCCGTGCCGGTGGCCTTCCAATCGCCGTAGTCGGCGCTTCCAAAACGGCCTATCGCCAGATCCCCGGCGCTGCCACGGCTGAGAAAACTCAACTGGATGGCAAAAATCAAAAGGCTGGAGCAGCTCATATATTTCAGGAGGTTTTTCAAAATGGCGTCATTCATTGGCGGCGGGAGGCTTTTTCTGTGCCTTAAATTTCCGGGCGTGGAATTCTATTGCTGGCGGCCCAGGCTGTTGGCGGCGCGCTCCTGGAAAGCCGGCCGCGCGTTGACCTTGCGTTCCTGGTCTGGTGCCACAAAGACCATCTGGTCGGCAGACACTTCCAAGCGCAACGCCATGCCGTAGCTTAAACCTCTCACAAACGGCAGCAGCAGCTCCAGCACATCCGGTTGCTGGAAATGCTCCGGCTTCGTGTCCGGGTGCGGATAGTAGATATATCCGGCCACGGCAGTCCCGTCGGGACAGGTAACGCGCACATCAAAAAACGAAAAGTCCTCGGCGGGTTCCGTGGGATGCCATTTCACGTTGGTGAAGGTGTGCCGCGCCTTCACCACACGATAACTGAGCGGCGCAATGCTGGCGTTCAGGGTGCCCAGATACAGGTGGCTGATATCGAATCCGCGTTCCTGGAAATGCGGCGTTTGCATCCGCAGCGTGCCGCCCGGAAAGCGGGCGTCTCCGTTGAGACCGGAGGCCACCCGATGACCTTCAACGAGGCGGGCGGTGATGATGGATTTATCCTTGGTATTCATAATGTTAAGTTCCGCATCAGCGCTTAAGTCGTTGTTGCATGTCCTCCAGCGCCACCCGTTTGGTTTCCGGGAAAAACTTCCACACCACGACGATTTGAACCACCATCATCACCGAAAAGAAGGCAAACGGCAGACCGGCATGGGGCTGGCCCAGATTCCGGGCCACCATCGGAAATATCCCCGAGATGAGCATGGCCATGAACCAATGGGTAAAGCTGCCCAACGTCTGGCCCTTGCTGCGGACGAGGTTCGGGAAAATTTCGCTGATGAACACCCAGATCACCGCGCCCTGTCCGAACGCATGACAGATCACCATGCCCCCGAGCAGCCAGACCAGCCACTCAGCGTGGACGTTGCGGTTAAAGATCCAGGCCACCAAACCCAGGCTGATGGCGCCGCCGATGCTGCCACAAATCAGCAGGGGCTTGCGGCCCACCTTGTCAATGATGGCCATGCCCACCACGGTCGAGATCAAATTGACCACGCCGAGAATGACGGACTGCATGGCGCTCGCATGCTTGTCGAAGCCGGCCATCGCGAAAATCTGGTCGGCGTAATACCACAGCGCATTAATGCCGCCGAGCTGGTTAAACATCGCGATCGTGATCGCCAGGAAGACCGGCTTGCGGAGGGACCGCACAAAGAGCGGCGCCGCCTGGCCAGATTTCTCTTCGCGCAACGATTCCTGAATCGCGGCGAGCTGGCCCGACACATCCGACACCCCGATCTTGCCCAGCACCGCCGCCGCCTCCCCGCTCTTTCCCTTCATCAGGAGCCAGCGCGGACTGCGGGGGATGAAAAAAAGCAGGGTGAGGAAAACGCAAGCCGGTACCGCCTGAACGCCGAGTTTCCAACGCCATTCGGTGGTACCCAGTTCCATCGAGCCCAGAAAATAATTCGAACCATACGCGATCAGCACGCCGAGCACGATGTTGACCTGAAAACACGCCACCAGGCGTCCGCGCCAGGACGCGGGCGCGATTTCCGCCAGATACATCGGCCCCAGCACGGAACTGGCGCCCACCGCCAGTCCGCCCAAGAAGCGGGCCGTGACCATCATTGTCAGCGACGAGGAAAACGCGCAGCCGAGGGCGCAAAGCAAATAGAAGGCGGCGACGATCTTGAGACAATCCCGGCGGCCATAGCGGTCGCCCGGTTTTGCGGCGGCCAACGAGCCGGCCGTGGCGCCCAACATGGCGGAAGCCGTCATGAAACCTTGTTGGCCGCTGGTGAGCGAAAACAACTTCACCAGATCCGATTGGCAGCCGGAGATGACCGCCGTGTCGAAGCCGAAAAGCAATCCGCCCAGTGCCCCAACCAGCGTGGCCGCCACCAGCGACGGATTGATTTTCACCGGGGCGGCCTCAACGGCTTTGACAGCCACGATTTTCCCGGGCGGACCGCCGGCCGGGCGCACGTTGGACGAATTCATGTGTTAGCGTTGAATTTGAAGGAGTTTGGCGCAAACGCAACCTCTGAATTGACATCTTGGAATAAAGCTGTCATAGCTGCATTTAGCATGTGATTTACAACTCAGCCCATGAAAAACTCCTCCAAGCATGGCGCCATTTCCCGCCAGCTCGCCACTGAAATCATCGCCGGGAAATATCGCCAGACCGGTCGCCTGCCCAGCGAAGCGCAGTTTGTCAAACGCTTTGCCGTCTCGCGGCCCACCATCGGACGGGCATTGAAAGATCTTCAAGAGCAGGGCCTGATTGATCGCCGGCGAGGCTCGGGAACCTACGTCCGGGCGGAGCAGGACCGGGCTCAGGATGCGCATTCGGCCGTTCCGCAGCTCGGCATGATCGTGCCGAGTCTGCGCCACACGGAGATATTTGAGTACATTTGCGGCGAACTTGCCAGCCTGGCCCGGGTCAATGATTACGGCCTTTGGTGGGGGGCCAGCACGTCCCCCATTAGCGAAGCAACCATGACCGTGGAGGAGGCGGAGGCATTATGTTCGCGCTTTATCGAACGGCGAGTGGCCGGAGTTTTCTTCGTCCCCTTTGAACATCAGGCCGACCGCGAACCCGCCAACCGGCGCATCACCGAGCGCCTGCGGCAGGCGGGCATCCCGGTCGTTTTGCTCGACCGCGACATCGAGAAGTTTCCCAATCGCAGCGCCTTTGACTTGGTGGGCATCGATAACTTTGCCGGTGGCTACCAATTGGCTGAACATCTCATCAAACTCGGGGCGCGTCGGCTGGGCTACGTCATGCGTCCGCTGACGGCTGGCACGGTGGATGCCCGCATCGCCGGGGCGCGCAGCGCCATGCTCGCCTACGGTTTGGCGGCGCCGCCCACTTTCGTTCACGTCGGCGACCCCACGGATCTGAAATTCGTCCGTTCCTTCGCCCAAGCGCACCAGTTGGACGCGGTTTTATGCACGAGCGATCATCTGGCCGCCCAGCTTCTGCAAAGCCTGGCCCGGCTGGGCATTCGCGTGCCGCAAGACCTGCGCCTCGTGGGCTTCGATGATGTGCGCTTTGCCAGCCTGCTCACCATTCCGCTCACCACGATGGAACAACCTTGTCGCGACGTAGCCGTTACCGCCTTTAATGCCCTGCGCGAGCGCATTAAGAACCCCACCCTGCCGCCCCGCACGCTCATGCTGACCCCTCGCATGGTGGTGCGCGAAACCTGCGGCGCCTATCGGCAAGCGACACCGCCGGCAGTTTCTGAAACCAGCGGCGTCCCGAATGCAAAGGTGGGTTAAGCGCCGCCTGATATCACGCGGTGGCCAAGGCCCCGGCCGTGCGCCACCGTTGCGACCAACGTTCTGAAGTCGGAGCGGTCACCGGTGGAGTTCCAGCAGGCGGCGATAAACCGGCTCCGGAACGTATTTGCGCACAATCTTGCGCCAGCCCTTCGGGCCGATCAAGCCGTTGACCATGCTCGAACTGACTTCGGCAATGTCCCGCGGGGGCATCAGGAAAACCGTGCAGATATGTTTGCCGAGATCGCCGTTGATATTGCGCATCGTGCGCTCGAATTCATAATCGGCCGCCGAGCGGATGCCGCGCAGGATGTGGGTGGCGCCCACCGACTGGGCATAGGCAATCAGGTAGATGTTCGAAAAGGACGCCACCGAATGCTTGGCCAGCGCGGCCGTGGATTCGTGCAACATCGAGAGTCGATCCTCGAGGGCGAAGTTATACCGTTTGTCGGGGTTTACGCCCACCGCCACGATGAGATGGTCGAACAGTTGCACCCCCTGCTCGATCATCCACAGGTGCCCGACGGTTGGCGGATCAAAGCTGCCGGCGTAAACTCCCAGTCGGCGGGGCTGCTTGGTCGGTTTCATGCTGAGAGCATAGCATCGCCGGCCCCGGAGTCAGCAAACAACCGGGTAGGGACCTGGAACCGTCGATGTTGCAATCAGGCGGGGAACTCTGGCGTCGCCTGCTAACGGCATTCCCGGACGACTGGACGCTGGCAACGACCTTGATGCGCCTGGCTCGCTTGCCGGCCGGTGTGCTTGAGAGGATGGTTATAGACATGCTTGAACGCCCCGAATATGCCGCGGCACGGCTCAGCAAAATGTTCCCATCCCGGTGAAATGACAGAAGGATGCCGTGCGTGGGCGGCTGGCGGGAAAAGTTGACGTGCACGACCCGCCCCTCAATAATCCCCACCAATGAACTGGAAACCATTCGGCGGGCCGATGGATAGCGCACGGGAAACTGCTTCACAAATTCGGGGTTTGGGCCGAGCGCCGGGGAGGCGTCCGCCGGGGTGGCGCCACTGCGCTTGGCTGCTGCTGGCGGCGTGTTGTTGGTTTCCACCACTGCTGGAGGCTCAGGAGGCCGCGGCCATGGCCTCCACCAATTCGGCCGCCGGCTCGCCGGCCGAACAAATCGCGGCGCTGCAGTTGGGGCTGACCAACGCCT
>CAYTJG010000157.1:0-14193 GCA_964437865.1 uncultured Bifidobacteriaceae bacterium
GCGCGCACGGGAATCGAACCCGTCTTTCAGCCTTGAGAGGGCCGTGTCCTAACCAATAGACGAGCACGCCAACCGGACCAAAATGCTAGCGCGTTCCACGCCAATGTCAATCGGGCTGTTGCACGCAAAACGGTTCGCCGGAGCCGGCTACGACTCCACGTCTTCACCCAGTTCAACATTCCAGTAGGCCAGATCCACGAAATGACGCCAACTGTCCTGGCGACCAAGGGTGAAATTGACCTGCACGAACGGACGCCACTTGGGTCGCTTGGGCTTGCGGATGAGCACCATGCCGGCCTCGGGCGGGGTGTGATTGGACTTGCGGGTGTTGCAAGCGATGCACGAGCAAACGATGTTTTCCCAAGTAGTGGGGCCACCGCGATCGCGGGGTACCACGTGGTCAAGGTTCAGTTCGCTGCGGTCAAAGACCTTGCCGCAATATTGACAGGTGTTCTTGTCGCGCTCAAAAATATTGTGCCGCGTGAACTTGACCTCTTTCTTGGGCATGCGGTCGTAGACGAACAGCAAAATGATCTTGGGCACCCGGATGCGAAACGAGATGGCGTGAATGGATTCCTCGCCGGGGGCGTGGGCGGAGACATCCTGCCATTCCTGGAAATTAAAGGTGCGAAACGAACCGTCTGGATTGTCCACCACTACCTGGGCGTGGCCTTGGAAGAGGAGAGTAAGAGCCCTTCTGGCGGTGCAGACGTTAACTGCCTGCCAGAGCCGGTTCAACACGAGAACATGCTGGCTTAGCGCGGTTTTCATGGCGCAACTGGCCGAAAACTATCAGAATCACAAGAAATCGTCAATGGCAGAAGGGGGTTGTTACCGGATTGTCACGGAGAGGAAAGGGGAAGAGACACGAATTTCAGGAAGAACATTCAACGCACAACATTCAACCTCCAACGCTCAAGCAACGCTCAAGCATGCTTGGAACGAGCGGCAGCGGCGGCTATACTTCCATGGCAATTACCTCTGAGAAGAAACGACCACGACCAATTGTGGATTGGCTCCGGTGTTGGCGACCGGGGTGGAAAACCGAGGAAACCCAATGAAATCGCAGGCAATGATCAATGCGGACCGATTAAAATGGTGGCTGGTGGCACTGGGGGCTGGTCTGAGCCTGGCGGCGCAGGCGGCCTGGCCGGCGCGAGTCTTTGCCCCTTACATGTACGCCGGCACGGGCGACCATTTCAAGCTGACCGATTGCGACCGCGCCTGCGGCCAGAAGTTTTACACGCTCGCCTTCATCATTGCGGACCCGTCGAACAACCCGGCCTGGTTTGGACAGATCCCGATGAAACGGGATTTTTATGCGGACCAAATCGCCGCCATCCGGGCGCGTGGCGGGGATGTGATCATCTCGTTTGGCGGCGCGGACGGGAACGAAATCGCGCTGGTGGAGACCAACGTGGAGGTGTTGACGGCGAAATACCAGTCGGTCATTGACCAGTACCGGTTCACCTGGCTGGATTTTGATATTGAGGGGGACGCGTTGGCTAAACATCCCGAAGCAAGCGAGCGGCGGAACGCCGCGATCGCCCGGCTGCAACGGCGGCAGCCCGGGTTGCGAGTGTCGTTTACGCTGCCGGTGGACCCGAACGGGATTTCGCCCGCTTCGCAGAAACTGCTCGCCGACGCGTGGGTCAGAGGCGTGAAGACCCATACGGCGAATGTCATGGTCATGGACTTTGGCAGCGATTTCTCGCGCGGCAAAAGGATGAGCGACGTGGCCATTGCCAGCGCGCTGAAGGCGCATGAGCAATGCGCGCGGATTGATCCCGCCATCCTGATCGGGCTCACGCCCGACCTCGGTCAAAACGACGTCAAGTCCGAGGTGTTCTCGCTGGACGATGCCGCGGCGCTGGAAGTCTGGGCGTTCGCGCAGCCGTGGGTTGGCAGCGTGTCGTTTTGGGATAGCAACCGCGATTCAGCGGAGCGGAGCGGGCGGCACGGCGATACCAGCAGCGGCATCGAACAGCAGCCGTGGGCGTTCACGAAGATCTTTCAGAAATTTGCGGAACCCGGGCGCTGAATGGCTCGGAGTCCGGAAGCCGGCAAATTTGAGGATCAATCGCGGTATTCCCGGAAAACCATGGCCCTGGAGGTGGCGGGGTCGAACAAGGCATAGAGGCTGCCGCGTTCGTGTTCCTCACCCGGCTTGAAAACCCGCTTGAAACAGGGCAGGTCGCCGGGGAACGGCGAACTTTGATACAACCGGGTCGATTTGAGGGCGGATTGTTCGAGCCGCCGCTTGAATTCAAACCCGTCCACCGGCGCGAGTTCGGTCTGGGTGACCAGGGCTTGAAATCCCTTGGCGTCCACGGTGAACACGGCCAGCCATTGTTCGCTGAGATAGGTGGCATAGCCGGTGACTTGGACCCGGCTGGCCGAGGCCGGCGGGCTGCCGTGGCAGATGTACGCCAGCCGGCGGCTGGGCGGCTGGCCGACGGTCACCAAGACGAGCGCCAAAAACAAGGCCAAGCCTGGCCCCACCAGCAGAACCAGCGCCGTCGATGTCCGCCACGACCGCTTCTCGATCATGACCTTGGTGAGGACGAAGATGGTGCTGCCCGCGCCGCCGACGAGGACCATGACGGGGATGAATGGCAACAGGGCCATGAGGCAGGCCACGCCGAAAAATTCGCCGGTGCCATAGGGGGAGGCGAGGATGACGAGCAGGCCGACACTCACCAGGAGGGCATTCAAGAGATAGAGCCGCCAATAATTCAAGGGCCGCGGTTGGGGGCGGATTTCGTTGGCAACTGGATTCAGCATGGTATCACGCGAGCCCGCTGGTGCGCCACGGCCGGCTGGGACGGGCGGTGAACGGATCGGCCGTTTGGGGACGTGACCAACGGACAGACACTTTAACAAGTCTTGAGGCGAGAACAAGGCCGGTTTGCGGGATGAATAAGTTTGTCAACTCACGGCCGGCGGTTTTAACTGGAGGCGGTGGCCGTTCCCATTGTACAAATCCGCGACCTGACGAAGATTTACGCCCAGGGCGAAATCGACGTGACGGCGCTTGACCACATTACCTTGGACATTGGGGCGGAGGAATTTTTGTCGCTCATGGGGCCTTCCGGCTCGGGGAAATCCACGCTGCTGCACATCATTGCGGGAGTGGATCGGCCGACGAGCGGCGAATGCCTGGTGCAAGGCGTGGAGGTGACCCGGTTAAACGAATCGGAACTGGCCGACTGGCGCAATCACAACGTGGGTTTCATCTTCCAAACATTCAATTTGATTCCCGTGCTGACGGCGGCGGAGAACGTGGAATTGCCGCTGCTGCTCACCCGGCTGGGTCGGGCGGAGCGGCGCCGGCAGGTGGCCACCGCGTTGGAACTGGTGGGCTTGGCTGATCGGGCGAAGCATCTGCCCCGGCAACTATCCGGCGGCCAGGAGCAACGCGTGGCCATCGCCCGGGCGCTGGTCACGGATCCGACGTTGATTGTGGCGGACGAGCCGACGGGCAATCTGGATTCGCACAGCGCGCACGAAGTGCTGGGCGTATTACAGTCGTTGAGGCAGGACGCGGGCAAGACGATCATCATGGTGACGCACGACCCCAAAGCCGCCGCGTTTGGCACCCGGCAGATCCACCTGGAGAAGGGGGAACTGTCCCCATGAACAGCCGACTCATCCACCCGGCCACCAGGCCGACTTGAGCGCATGACCATTCCGACGTTCATTCTCAAGAACGCGTTGCGCAACAAGCGGCGGGCCGCCCTGTCCATCTCGAGCGTGGCCGTGAGTTTGTTTTTGCTGGTGACCTTGCAGGTGGCGTTGCGGGAATTGACCCTGCCGGCGCCGAGCGCCGGGGCGGAACTGCGCGTGGCCGTGCGGAACAAAATCTCGCTGACCAACCCGCTGCCGGCCCGTCAGCGCGCGGTGATTGAGAAGCTGCCCGGCGTGGTGGCGGTGTCGCCCTTCACCTGGTTTGGGGGACGGTACAAGAACGAGGAGGGGATGAGTTTTGCGCAGTTCGCCATGGACGCCACGAAGTTGAAGTCGGTCTTCGGTGAGGCCAAGATGGATGAGGCCGGGTACGCGGCGTTTGCGGCCCGGAAGGATGCCTGCGTTTTGGGGCGCATTACGGCGGAGAAATATCATCTGAAGGTGGGGGACCGGATCACACTGGACAGCACGATTTATCCGGGGTCGCTCACGTTTCAGATCGCCGGCATCTACGCCGGCACGCCGGATGACCGCAATATGCTGTTCCGGCAGGATTACCTGGATGAAGCCATCGGCACCCCGGGTTACGTGGGCATGTGGTGGCTCAAGGTGCGGAGTGCGGACGACATGGTGCCGGTGATCAAGGCCATCAATGCGGCCTTTGAGAACACCTCGGCCGAAGTGCGCGCCGAGAGCGAGCGCAACTTCCAGCTCGGTTTCATCTCGATGCTGGGGAATATCAAGAAGCTCATTGCGTCGATCAGCACGGTGGTGGTGTTCACGCTGGTGCTGGTGAGTGCGAGCACCATGAGTATGGCGGTGCGCGAGCGGTTCCGGGAACTGGCCATTCTGAAGGCGCTGGGGTTTCGGCGGCGGGAGCTGTTCACGTTCATCCTGGCGGAGAGTTTTGGGCTGGCGGGGGCGGGCGCGCTGCTGGGCATTGGCGGCGCGTATGTGCTCTATACCTTTGGCGATCCCGGCAAGTTGACCCATAATATTTTCGTTTCGCTGGAAGTGACGCCGCGCATCATCGGCGTGGCGGCGCTGGTGGCGGCGCTCCTGGGCATTGTGGCCGCCCTGGTGCCGGCGCTGTCCGTGGCGCGCATGAGCGTGGTCAACGGCCTGAAAACCCTGGACTGAGCCGAAATCAAAGCATGCTTTAACCATGGCCTTGCCGCTGACCTACAACTATCGGAACGTGGTGGTGCGCTGGCGGGCGACGCTGGCGACGGTCCTCGGCATTGCGCTGGTGGTGGCGGTGTTTGTGCTGGTGCAATCACTGGCGGTGGGGTTGGAAAAATCCGCGGCCAACACGGGCGATCCGCGCAACATCATGATTGTCCGGAAGGGATCCACGGCGGAATCCACGAGCATGGTGGCGCGGCCGCAGTTCGAAATTGTCCGTTACTGGCCGCAGATTGCGCGGGATGACGCCGGCCAGCCGCTGATCTCGGCGGACCTGATTGCGCTGATCAGCCAGCCGCGAATTGGCGGGCAGGGCGAGGCGAACGTAACGGTGCGGGGCGTTTCGCCACTGGGGGCGGCGCTGCGGCCACAGGTGAAGTTGACCGCCGGACGCTGGTTTACCGCTGGAAAACGCGAAGTGACCGTGAGCCGGAAACTCGCACGGCGTTTCCAGCATTTCAACGTCGGCGACACCTTCCGCACCGGCGGCCATGCGCTGACGGTCACCGGCGAGTTTGACGGGGCCAACAGCGCGTTTGATTCCGAGGTCTGGATGGATGCGGATGAAGCGCGGTCGCTGTTCGATCGGCAGGAATACTCGAGTTTGCTGGTGCGGGCCGCCAGTCCGGCGGCGGGGCAGGAGTTGATTCAGCGAATCGAATCCGACCAGCGTCTGCCGCTGTTGGCGGAGCCGGAGACGAAATACTACGCCGACCAGACCGTGACCGCGATTCCGATCCGGATTTTGGGCAATTTTCTGGCCACGGCGATGTCCATTGGCGCCATCTTTGCCGCCATGAACACCATGTACGCCAGCGTGGGGGCGCGCACGCGGGAAATCGGCACGTTGCGGGTGTTGGGGTTCCGGCGGCGGACGATTCTGGCGGGTTTCGTGGTGGAAGGGGCGCTGCTGGCGGGCATCGGCGGCGTGCTGGGGTGCCTGCTGGCGCTGCCGATGCACGGCGTTTCCACGGGCACCATGAGTTTCAATTCCTTTGGTGAGACGGTGTTTGAATTTCGCATCACGCCGTGGCTGGCGGCCAAGGGAGTGATCTTCGCGCTGGGGGTGGGGGTGCTGGGCAGCCTGCTGCCGGCCATCCGGGCGGCGCGTTTGCCGGTAATCACTGCCTTGAAATCCGTGTGACAATCCGATACTTGATCTACGATGAACACCGAGAAGCTAAAAGCCCTGCAACTGAGTCCGGCCGCCAAGCACCGGCCGCAGGGTGCTTTCTGGAGCATCGTGCTGGTGGTGGTGCTCATTCTGCTGGGCACGGTGGCCCTCATTAAACCGTGGGCGCGGGACAAGCGGGAACTGACGGACAACACCGCTGCGGCCCTGGCTTCGACCGCCACCAATAGAGCGAGTGGCAGCGGGACCAAAGCGGATTCGGGCGGCGGTGGGACCGCGCCAAGCGCCGCGGGACCGGCGCCGGACAGCGTGCTGACCGTCAGCGGATATATTGTGAACCGGGAACGGATTGAAATCAGCCCGCGCTTCCTGGGAGTGGTGAAGTGGATCGGCGTGAAAAAAGGCGATCCGGTCACCAACGGACAGGTGGTGGTGCAACTGGACGACGCGGAATATCGGGCCCGCTGGTTGCAGGCCGAGGGGGAACTGAACAACGCCCGGGCGACCGTGGAACGGGACCGGCTGAGTTACGAGCGCATTACCAATCTCATGATCACGGCCGTGGAGTCCAAGCAAACCGAGGACAACGCGCGCCTGACGCTGGAGGCGGACCGGGCGGCGTTGCAATCGGCCCAGGGCAATTACGATCTGGCCAAGACCTTTGTGGATTGGTGCGTGATCCGCTCGCCGATCGATGGCGTGGTGCTCGAGAAGCTGGTGAACCCGGATGAACTGGTGATGCCGCAAAGCTTTGGCGGCGGGCGCGGACCCAGCACGGCTTTGCTGGCGGTGGCCGACCTGAATGATTTGCAGGTGGAGATAGACGTCAACGAAGCGGACCTTTCCAAAATCTCCCTCAACCAGAAATGCCGCGTGAGTCCGGAGGCGTATCCGAACCAGACCTATGCGGGTTACGTGGCGGAAATTGCGCCGGAAGCCGAGCGCGCCAAGGGCACGCTCCAGATCAAGGTGCAGATCGTGAAGCCCGATAAATTTCTCACCCCGCAACTGAGCGCCAAGGTGGATTTTTTGAAAGAGTAGGACGCGGCTCGCTGGCCCAGCCGGTGCGCGCCGTCCTCATTTGCCAATGCAGAACGTGCTGAAGATGGTATCGAGCAAGTCTTCGGTGGTGGTTTTGCCGACGATTTCACCGACGGCATTGGCGGCAATGCGGAGGTCCATGGCCGCGAGTTCGAGGGTGGCGTTGGCCGCCAGCGCGTCGGTGGCCCGGCGGGCCGCGGCGCGGGCGCGGTTCAAGGCGTCCTGATGGCGGGAATTGATGGCCACCTCCAACATTTCGGCGTGAATTTCGCCGGACCAGACCAGTTGTTTGATGGCGTCTTTCAAGGCCTCCAGGCCGGCGCCGGTCAGACAGCAAACGTCCACGACCGGCACGCTGCCGGCCGTGGACGTGCCAGCGGAAAGCTCTTTTGGCGGCAGCTCCAGCTTTACCGGCAAATCGACCTTGTTCCTGACCAGGATGCGCTTCTTGGTGGAGAATTCGGCCAGATATTGGTCGTCGGTTTCGGTGCGGGGCTGGCTGGCGTCGAGGACGTGAAGAATCAGCTCTGCCTGGGCGAGAGATTCCCGGCTGCGGCGGATGCCTTCAAGTTCGAGCTCATCGCGGGACTCACGCAAGCCGGCGGTGTCGATGAAAATCACGGGCAAGCCGCGGATATTGGCGATCTCCTCGATGGTATCGCGCGTGGTGCCGGGGATGGGGGAAACAATGGCGCGGTCGCGGCCGAGCAACTGGTTGAGCAGGCTTGATTTGCCGGCGTTCGGCCGGCCGATAATGGCCGCGCGGATGCCGCGGCGGAGGAGTTGCCCCTCTTTTGCCGTGGCCAGCAGCTCGTCCATGAAGGCGATGCCGGCGGCGAGGCGTTGGAGCAACTGCGCGCGGGTATCGGGCGCGATATCCTCATCCGGGAAATCGATGTGCGCCTCCACGTGCGCGAGCAGATGCATCAGGTCATCGCGCAACCGGTTGATGCGTTGGGAGAGTTTGCCGGCCAGTTGTTCGTTGGCGGCGGCCAGGGCCAGTTCCGTGCGGGAATGGATCAGGTCGGCCACGGCCTCGGCCTGGGCCAGGTCCAGCCGGCCGTTGAGAAAGGCCCGTTTCGTGAATTCACCCGGCTCGGCGAGCCGGGCGCCCGCGGCCAGCAACGCGTCGAGCACCAGCTTGGCGGGCAGTAGTCCGCCGTGACAGGAGATTTCCACCGTGTCTTCGCGGGTGAAAGTGCGCGGGGCGCGCAGAACGGCCAGCAGGACTTCATCGACCCTCTCATTGCCCCGGACAATTCTGCCGAATTGGAGGGTATGGCTGGCCGCCGCGGAGGGTTTGGCTGAGCGGCTGCCGGCCGGTTGGAAGCATTGGTCCGCGATGACGAAGGCCCCGGCGCCGGAGAGCCGGACGACGGCAAGACCACCCTCCCCGAGCGGGGTGGCGATGGCGGCGATGGTGTCGTCGAGGTTCATCGTCTCATTGGCAGGCTGTGATCGACGGTCCGGGAACGTTTTCGCGCTTAATAGGCACCGAATTTCCTACGGGGCAATCGGCCGACGGTTCGGGGAATCGATCGGACTCGGGACCCCGGGCGGGTTCAAACGTGCCGGCAATTCCCCACTTGGTTTTCGGCATCACGCCCTTGCAAGAACAGGCGCGCCTTGTCATAGCTTTTCTTGTGCAGATAATGCGCCAGCGTCGGGTCGGTAGCGGGCGGAAGCTGACGGGTCAATTCGTCGAGCCGGGCGAAGATCGGCAGCAAGTTCGGCTTGGGGTGCGCCTTGGGCATGGCCGCCACCGTATCGGCCAACTGTCTGAGGGCAGCCAGCAGGTCATTTTCCAAGCGCGAGTTCATGGTGCCATGGGGCCTTAATGCATGAAGCTCTCAATCCGGTGCGAGAGCCAGGAATGCTGGAGGTCCATGTAGCCGAGCAAATACATGGCCGTGACCACGCGTGCCAGGAACGTGGCCAGAATGACCACAAAAACGGTGGAGACGTAAACGCCAAAGGCGTGCGTGGGGTCGGTCTGCATCACGCGCGGTATGCCCTGATACAGTATCCAGATGACGCCGGCCACGCCGAGCAACCACGGAACGGCCGGGTGGACCGCCGCCGAGGCATCCAAAAAATGCATGAGGAAGAAGGGACTGAAACCGTAGGCGGCCACGGTAAAGGCTTGCAGAAAGGTCAGTCGTTCTTGGAACGTCTGGCAGATTCGGTGGATCAACAGGGCGGTCACGAGCACCGCCCCGACCAGCAATAGCAACTGGATGGTCTCAAACGTGATGATTTCCTGGAGGGAGAAGGGCTTGTAAAACTGGAAGCGTGGCTGCCATTTGCCGTGGTGGTGCAAACCCCATGCTTCCAACGCGGTGCCCAGTAGAATCAGCGGCAACAAATGGACAATCGTGATAAAAGCATAACCCCGCCGGGCCTGTGCAATTTTATCCCAGGTCGCTCCCGGCTCGAATACAAGAAAAAAGACCTTTATCATTCCAAGCAAGAAAGTAACGGTTTTTCCCGGGCTGACAATAAAATCCGCTTTCGCTTCGCCGACCGGCGGCGTTAAACTCGCGGGGTGAATGTAGATCTCGGCATTTGGAGCAAGCTCACGCAGGTCATCGTCGCCCTCACGGCGATCGCTGTTTTGCTGCTCATCGTGAAGGAATATGTTCCGCTCATCCAGCAAAACGAGCAGTTCCGGCGGCACATTGACACGCTGGAAACCGAATTGCAACAGCAGCGCGAGATCTCCAAACGTCTCCAGGCCGAATTCGACTCCTTGCGGTCGGATCCCAAGACAATGGAGCGGTTGGCGCGCGAAAAACTTGGCTATGCCAAGCCGGATGAAACCGTTATTCTTTTCGTGCCCCCGGTGACGAACGCGCCGTCGCGCTAAGGCCGCCCAGGTCCCGCTTGGACCGCGGCGACATCATCCGAAAGTACCCACCGCCGGTCCAGGCCGCTGCCAAAACGGCAGGCCGCCTGGCGAAGCTCCCGCCAATCATCGAGCCGCCCAACCGTTATTTTGCCTCGGCGGGAGTTTTCGGTCGACCCCATCCAGCTACGTTGTTATAATGGCTGCACTATGACACTCGACGACATTCTTCTTGAAGCTGAGGAAAAAATGATCAAGACCGAGCAGGCGGTCGTCAACGAGTTCGCCGGTGTGCGCACCGGCCGGGCCGCGACCGGTCTGGTGGAAAACATCATGGTGGAGGTTTATGGTTCCCAAATGCGCATTCGTGAATTGGCGAACATCAACACCCCGGAACCGCGCATGCTGGTCATTCAGCCGTGGGACGTGGCCTCGCTGCAGCCCATCGAGAAGGCCATCCAGAAGGCGAATATCGGGCTATCGCCGACGGTCCAGGGCAAACTCATACGGCTGGCTTTTCCGGAACTCAGTACCGAACGTCGGCAGGAGTTGGCCAAGCACATCAAGAAACTGGCGGAGGATGGCCGGGTGTCGGTGCGCCGGGTCCGCCGCGATGCCATGGAATTGCTGAAGAAACACGGCCACGACAGCGGCGTGACCGAGGATGATACCAAGCAGGCGGAAAAGGATCTGCAGAAGCTTACGGACGATTATATTGGCAAAATTGACGGCTTGGTGGCCGGCAAGGAAAAAGAAATCATGACGGTCTGACCTTGGTGAGGGCCGAGGTCTGATGGATCAATGAAAGGCGCGCCGGGAGCCTTGATGGGGCCGGCGGCCGCACTTGGTCTGTTATCTAAACCTTAGATGGACAATGGGTAATGTGGGGGTTTGGCTGAAAAGGGGGGGGCTGGGGGTGCATTGAAAAATTTCTGCAACTTTTTCGAAAATTTCTCTAGCTAAATCAATCGACCTGGGCTTTATTAGGTACAAGGCATGTTGATACCAAACCTACTGCCGCCACCGTTAACCTTCCTAACGAGGAATTCCAATGGATATACACCATCCCTTCGTAACTGAATTCCCTGCCCATCGGGAAACGATCCGCACGCTGAAATTGGCGGACGGAAAGTTTCGCCAGATGTTCGAGGAATATCACGTTCTCGATGACGATATTTGTCGCATCGAAGAGGACCTTGAATTCGCCACCGACCAGGAGCTGGAGCAATTGAAGTTCAAGCGAGCCAAGCTCAAGGACGCGCTCTACACCGCCGTGCAGCGGCACGAGTCGGCTTTGGTGGCGCGCTAAGCGCTGCGCCCGGCCAGGTTTTGCGGCGCCCGCGGCGCCGCCCCGTCAGGACTCCTTCTGCGAGTCCAAGGTAGCTTTCTTTTTTCCACCTTCCACCTCGTCTACGGGCCACCGTTGTGGCAGTCCACGCACGTGGGATTGTCGTCCAGGTCGCCGCCCGGATGATTGAATTTCTGGCCGGCGGGGGCCAGTTTGTTCAAATCGGCGCCGGCGCCCTGGGCGAGGATGGTATGGCAGGTATTGCAGTCATTGGCCTTGATCGTCTGCTTGCGATCCTCCGTCTTATGCTGGCCATCGTGGCAGCGGAAACAACCGGGCCAGATCATATGGCCGACATTATCCGGATAACTGGCCCAACTGGCGCGCATTTCGGGGAAAAAGTTATCCGCGTAGATTGCCTGCAGCGTGGCGGTGGCGTCTTGGACGCGCGCGTCGTTGGGATATTTGGCCGCCAGGGCCGCCGCGATGCCATCGTGCGCCTCGGTGTCGTTTCGGTAGGGCCGGGTGAGGATATACATGGCGTTGGTCTTGATCCAGGGGATGGCGGGATCAATTTTGTTGAGAGCCATGGCCTGATTGATGGCGCGTTCGGGGGAAAGATAGCGGTGGGAAGGCCGGGTATGGCAGTCCATGCAATCCATGGTCCGCAGCTCCAGCTTGGAGATGTCGTTGGTGAAATTCTTGGTTTTGAAAACCGTTACCTTGCCCTGGGCATCGGTCACACGCACCCAGGGTATCTTCTGCCGCCCCGGGTCCGTGGCCACATATTCGACCTTATTGCCCGGGAGATTATGCCAGTGAATGCCGCCGATGGGGCCCTGGCGGGCATCGCTGCCGCCGATTTTCAGGAGGAGGCGGATGGCGTAGGGGGAATTGGAAGCATCGCTCTGGAAATAATTGAACGTGCGGTCGAGGTTGCCCACAAAGGATTGCGGCCAATGGCATTCCTCGCAGGTTTCGCGGGCCGGGCGCAGGTTCTTGATGGGGGTGGGAATGGGGCGGGAATATTTGTTGAACGCCACCGAGTATAGCTGGTAGGAGCCGGAAATCTTGGATTTAACAAACCAGGAGACCCCCTTGCCCACATGGCATTCCACGCAAGCCACCCGGGCGTGGGGACCGTGGTCGTGGGTGACTTTCTCGGGCTTCATGACCTGGTGACAGGTTTCGCCGCAAAACGTCACCGATTCGGTGAAATTGAAGGCGTTATAGGAGCCAATGGCGCTCAGCAGGAGGAAAACGATGCTGCCGGAAACGAAAGTGACGACCACGCGCCGGTCGCGCGGGCGGTTAAGGTCGATCTGCAACGAGGTGGGACCGGTGCCGCGGGCGCGCCGGCGGCGTTCGAGCCAGGCGCCACCCAGAGTCAGGATGATGCCGCCGATCAAAAAGACCGGCACGCCCATATAGGTCAGAATGCTGACGTAGGGGTTGGCAAACTTCGAGAGGGCATCCAGCGTGAAGAGCAGGAGGAACGAGAACAGGGCGCCGATGGCCACGACCATGCCAATGAAGCTGATCCAGTTGCGGTATAACGATGGCGGATTTTGGGCGTCGGCAGCGGACTTCATGAATTGAACAGGTTCAGGGATGACGGGACAACTGAATTAACGATGGGAAACCGGCTGCCGGGTGAACCACAAAACACCCGGCAGCCCGAGCACAGAGCAACCACTGAAAATTACTTCTTCAAACCGCGAACGTACGTGACCAACGCCTTGATTTCATCATCCGAGAGAGTATCGAATGGTTTCATCAAGGTCTTATCCTCGGGGGATTTAAGACCCTCTTTGATGGCTTTGGTGGCGGCATCGTCCTTGAGGTCGGTCTGGACCTTGGCGTCGGTAAAATCCTTGGCGCCCAGCTTCTGGCCCATCTTGGTGTCGCCCTTGCCTTCGGCGCCATGGCATTTGGCGCAGAGGTTGTCCCAGTTTTCCTTGGCATCGGCGGCCCGGGCGGAGACCGCGGCGGCGACGCCAAACAGCGTGACGAACAGGAGTATTTTTTTCATCATTTGATTCCGTTTTTGGTTTTGGTTCAGGTCCGGCCGATGCATGGCACCGGAGTGGTTGCATGATCGGCCATCAGCCTAGGATACGACTAACCAAAACTTGTGCAATCGTT
Source organism: uncultured Bifidobacteriaceae bacterium (assembly GCA_964437865.1). GTDB lineage: Bacteria > Verrucomicrobiota > Verrucomicrobiia > Limisphaerales > UBA11358 > UBA11358. Next base: position 13,324 of record CAYTJG010000157.1, read on the forward strand.
GACATTTTTTGATAAGTTATTGTTTTTGGATGACGGGGTACCGGGGAACGAAAGCACGGGGCGAACGGCCGCGTCCGGCGCGCCGAGACGGAGTGCGGGCAAAGGTGATGGGGAGGTCTGGGGAGCAGGCCTCAAGCTTCGGTGGGTGGCCGTGCCGGTCGCAGGGCGAAAATCACTTGCTGATTTCGGCTTTGACCTCCGCGAAGACGAGCACGCCGGCGCCGGTCTGCACGGTGCTTTGCACTTGGGCTTCCACCGGTTGTCCAACCAGGGCCTGGCCGTTGGTGACGATGACCATGGTGCCGTCGGGGAGGTAGCCGATGGCCTGGCCCTTGTCGCGTCCCTCGCGGACGAGCTTGAGATGCACGGTTTCACCGGGCACGAGCGCGGCTTTCATCAAGAGCGCCACTTCGCGCAGATTGACGGTGATGACATTTTGCAGGGCGGCGACCTTGGCGAGGTTGGAGTCGCTGGTGAAGAGTTTGGCGTTGAGGTTGCGGGCGAGCCGCACGAGCTTGGCATCCACGTTTTTCTCCTCCGGAAAATCCCCGTCGTGGATGCGCACCTCCATCTTGGTATTCTGGCGGAGGCGGTTGAGCATCTCGAAGCCGCGCCGGCCGCGCGAGCGCTTGATATCGTCCGCCGAGTCGGCGATCTGCTGGAGTTCCAGCAGGACGAATCGGGGCACTACAATCAGTCCTTCGACCAAATGGGTTTCGACGAGGTCGGCGATGCGGCCGTCGATAATGACGCTGGTGTCGAGGAGGAGGAGGTTGTCGGGTTTGTTTTGGGGCGAGAAACGCACATAGGGGATGATGAGGGAGAAATCCTCCTTGTTGCTGCGCATGGCCAGGACCATGCCGATGTAGC
>CAYTJG010000158.1:0-14042 GCA_964437865.1 uncultured Bifidobacteriaceae bacterium
TGAGTTTTCCTCTGGTGGGCTGCTGGCGGGCGGCGAGCGACCCGGGCAAAAAATCTTCCGCTGGCGGCAAATTCTCTGGTAAGTTCGACCAGTACCAGCTCAAACCATCTCGCCCAGACCATGAAAAACAAGGCATTGCTCCGGGCCGCAGGCGCGGCTGCCATTCTGTTGGCCGGTGTGCTGACGCTACCGGCACAGCCGGTGTTGCCGGAGCCGGTCCTCAATGCGCGCAGCGCGCTCATCCCGGAGCGGGTCACCTTGACCACGCAGCTTTCGCCGGAAATCAAGCCCATGCCGGTGCTGGCGGCCATGCAACGCGTGGCCGACTGGCAGTTGGCCCATCCCTCCCGCCACGCGCCGACGGATTGGACCCGGGGCGCGGAGTACGCCGGCCTGATGGCGCTGGCGGGCATTGCCGGCGACGCCAGCTATCGCGAAGCCATGCTGCACTTGGGCGAAGCCAATGCCTGGCAACCCGGTCCGCGAAAATATCACGCCGACGACCAGTGCGTGGGCCAGGCCTACGCCGAGCTGTACCTGCGCTACCGTGAACCGCGGATGATCGCCCCGCTGCGCGAGCGGTTTGATGAGGTCCTGAAGCATCCCGCGGCGGTGGCAAGTTTGGATTTTAGTCAGCCCGGCGAGCGGGCCCAGGCGGGCTGGTCTTGGTGCGATGCCTTGTTCATGGCCCCGCCGGCTTGGGTGCGCCTGTATGCGGCCACCGGCGATGAGCGGTACCTCAATTTTGCTGTCACGAACTGGTGGCGCACGAGCGATTTTCTTTACGACCGGCAGGAACACTTGTTTTTCCGTGACAGCACCTATTTCAAAAAAGTCGAGTCGAATGGCAAGAAGGTCTTCTGGAGCCGTGGCAACGGTTGGGTTATGGCCGGGTTGGTCCGGGTATTGCAATACGTGCCCATGAATCACCCCGACCGGGCGCGCTTCGAGCGGCAGTTCAAAGACATGGCGTCCAAAATTCTCACCTGCCAGCAAGCCGACGGTCTTTGGCGCGCGAGTTTGCTCGACCCGGACAGCTATCCGCTCAAGGAAACCAGCGGTTCCGGGTTTTATACGTATGCCCTGGCTTGGGGCGTGAACCAAGGCCTGTTGGAGCGGGCTACTTTCGAGCCCGCCATCCGCCAGGCCTGGACCGCGCTGGTCAGTTGCGTGGACGCGGAGGGCCGGCTCACGCATGTGCAGCCCATTGGCGCCGACCCGAAGTCATTTGCAGAGGATGCCACCGAGTGTTACGGCGCGGGGGCGTTTTTGCTGGCCGGCAGCGAGGTTTTTCGGCTCGCGGTGTTGGCGGTTGACCAACCTGGAATCATCCAGGTCCGCAACCCGGCAAATTTTTGGCGGGAGAGTGAAACGGTGGAATGTCCTTTTGACACCGGGGTATGGCCGACCGTAGACGCGCTAAAGAACTATGCGGTTATGGACGGGGTATCGTCCCGGATCATCGATTCACAAGCTTGCGCGTATCTTTCGGAAGCCGGCCCGGAAGATTCAATCGGTCCTGAATTGCTTTTCCAAGTGGACCTGGCGCCGAAAGAAACGCGGACCTTTTATCTGGTAAATACCCGGGCGCTGGCGGCTGTGCCGCCGCCCATCGTCAAGACGTTTGCCCGCCATGTGCCCGAACGCTACGACGACTTTGCGTGGGAGAGCGACCGCATTGCGCATCGCGCCTACGGGTTGGCCCTGATCAAGGCCGAAGGCACGGTGAGCAGCGCGCCCGACGTGTGGATCAAGAAGGACCGGCAGCTCGTCGTGGATGTCATGTATGCCACCCGGCATTATCATGAAGACAACGGTGCCTTCATGGATGATTACCGCGTGGGCGCCAGCCGCGGTTGCGGCGGGTTGGGGATCTGGGACGGACAGAAACTTTTCGTTTCCAGCAATTGTCGCAACTGGAAGCTCATTGCCAGCGGTCCCCTTCGCTCGGTCTTTGAGCTGACCTACGATGCCTGGGACGTCGGACACGGTCGCCACGTGTCGGAGACCAAGCGTTACAGCATTGACGCGGGTTCGTGGTTTACCAAGGCGCGCAGCGTTTTTGCGAGTGCCGACCGGTCATCGCTTACCCTGGGTGTGGGCTTGGCCGAACGCGCCTGCGGCCCGGAGGGACAGGAGGAGATCGGCCAGGACTTGGAGGAAGGGTGGCTGACTTATTGGCAGCCGGAAGACCGGCCCAAAGGCATTACCGCCACGGCGATTGTCTTGCCCAAAGGTGCGGTGCTGACGTTTACCAACGATCAGCCGGCGATGTCGGCAGCGGAGCTGCATGCGGTGGTGCCGCAGCCCACCGTCGAGGGTGCGCCGCCGATTCGAAATCTGCTCGCGATCACGCGGGTGCGGCCAGACCGGCCGTTCGAGTACTATTTTGGCGCTTGCTGGGACCGCAGCGGTGACTTCACGAACGCCCCGCAATGGAACGCCTATGTTCGGCGCTTTGCGGAACGCCGGGACCAGCCCTTGCAGGTAAAAGTGAAACACTGAGCGGGCGGCGGAAGGCAGAAAAAGTCGTGTCATCGGCAAGATTCCTTCAATTGCCAAGTATGATAGGTTGATGGATACTGGTTACGAAAGATTATGAAGAACTCGCGATTTGTTTGCAAAGCTGTGGTTTCTGCGGCTGCCGTGCTGGCGGGCCTGCTCACTGGCTGTACCACTTATGTAGCGGCACCGCCGCCGCCGCCGGCACAGCCGGTTTACGTGGCGCCGCCGCCGCCGCAACCGGTCGTGGAAGTCGTGCCGACCGCGCCGCCGCCGGTTTATGTGTCGCCTGCCGCTCCCGATCAGGGGATTGTCATTCAGGCGGCGAGTGATTTTTATGAACCGCTGCAAGCGTATGGCCAATGGATCGATGTGCCGGGCTACGGTCGTTGCTGGACGCCCGCCAATGTGGATGCGACTTGGCGTCCCTACACCGACGGCCACTGGGAACGCACAGATGCCGGCTGGTATTGGGTGAGTGATGAGCGCTGGGGCTGGGCCACTTATCATTACGGCCGCTGGCACAGCGACGCGCATTTCGGCTGGGTGTGGGTGCCGCAGACGCAATGGGCGCCGGCCTGGGTGGCTTGGCGCGATGGCGGCGGCTACACCGGCTGGGCTCCGCTACCGCCGGAGGCGAGGTTTGGGCCGGGCCAGGCTTTTCAGTTCCGGGATCAGGATCTGGATCAGCACGCCTTTGTCTTTGTCCGGCAGGAACAGATGCTGGAGCCTCATCGGCATCAGGATGTCATCGTCAACAACGTCAGCATCATCAACAAGACGGTCAATATCACGCAGATTCGCGTGGTGAACAACACGGTGGTTAGCGACGGCCCCCGGCCGGAAGCTGTGGCCCGCGAGACCGGCCACAAGGTTGAAGCGGTGCCGGTGCGGACGTTGCGGGGCCAGCAGGAAGCGCATGTTGTGATGAAGCCGAATGGCCCCGCGGGCGTGGATCATCGGGCGGCGGCGCCGAACGGCAATCCGCCGCATGGACCAGGCGTTTCCAATCCGGTGAAACCGACGGTCACGCATGTGGAGCCGCCGCCGAACCATCCGCCCACGGAGCCGGTGAAACCGGTGAGCCAGCCAGCGCGGCCGGTGACCGAACCAGAGCAGGCGCGGAAGGTGGCGCCGGGCCAGGCCAAGCCGGGAGTGGCGGCGCAAACGGATGCAGCGGCCGGAAACCGGCGCGAGGTGAACCGGCCCGGAACCCAGCCGGGCCAGCCGCCCAAGACGGGTGTTCCGCCAACGGGCCGGCCGCAGGATCATGTGGCCAACCAACCGTCGGCCGTGCCGGGCCACGAGGCAAAAGCGCCGGGCACGTCGGCCTTGACGCCCCAGCAAAAGCTCCAGCAGGAGAAAACCCAGAAAGCGAACGAGAAACGGCGGGTGGACCAGCAAAAGGGCGGACACTCGTCATCCACCAATGCGCCGGCTGGGCCGCATTGACGGCGGAGGATTCGAAGACAACGGTGATTTGGCCCGGGTGCCGGCAAACGGTGCCCGGGCCTTTTTTATCGCTAATACTCGATCAACGACGTGACGGGTATGCCGGCCAAGTGTTCGCGGCCATTCAAGGCCTTCAGCTCGATCAGGAAGCACGCTTCCACAATCTTGCCGCCCAGCCGTTGCACCAAAGCGGCCGCGGCGGCCGATGTGCCCCCGGTGGCGAGCAGATCATCCACCAACAGAACGCGCGCGCCCGGTTTGAGGGCGTCGGTATGCATGGCCACTGCGGCATGGCCGTATTCCAAGGCATAGTCCTGCTCGATGGTGGTGAATGGGAGCTTGCCTTTCTTGCGTACGGGAACGAACCCCGCCTGTAATTTCATGGCCGCGGCGGCTGCAAAAATGAATCCGCGGGCGTCGATGCCCACCACGGCATCAATGCTGCCGGGCTGGCAGTGCGCTGTGAGCAGGTCGATCGAGCCGGCCAATAGCCGCGCATCCGCCAGCACGGGCGTGATGTCCTTAAATTGGATGCCAGGTTGGGGGAAATCAGGGATGTTACGGATGGCGGCGGCCAGTTCGGCCGGCGTTACGGAGTTCGTCATGCGTTGTTTATAGGTCCTTGGGCCGGGTCTTTTCAAGCTTTTCAATCATCTTCCGCAACTTGCGCAAGGCCAGGTTTTGAATTTGCCGGACCCGCTCGCGGGTGACGCCGAATTTCTCGCCCACTTCCTCGAGCGTTTTTTCCGAGCCGCCGTCCAGCCCAAACCGGTACTGCAAAATCGTGGCTTCCCGCTCGTCCAGGTGCTTGACCATGTCCTGCAGCATGTTGACGACGGTCTTGTCCTCCAATTCGTCATAGGGATTTACGGCGCGCTCGTCCTCCACAATTTCAGAGAAATTGTTGGATTCGTCGTCCCCGACCGGTGCATCCAGCGATGCCGGGCGGATGGAAGCCGTGCGCATTTGTGCCACGCGCGCCGCCGTGGTGCCCAATTCGGCGGCCAATTCCTCATCCGTGGGCTCGCGCCCTAAGTCTTCCTGCAACCTCATGGACGTGCGGCGCATCCGGGAAATCTTGTCCACCAAGTGAACCGGCAGGCGGATGGTCTTGGATTGATTGGCCAGCGCGCGTTTGATCGATTGCTTGATCCACCACGAGCCGTACGTGGAAAGTTTGCCGCCCTTGCGGGGGTCAAATCGCTCCACGGCCTTCATCAGACCGATGTTGCCCTCGCTGATCAAGTCGAGCAGCGGCAGACCGATGCCTTCGTAATCGCGGGCAATCTTGACGACCAGGCGCAAATTGGCCTTGATCATGTGCTCGCGGGCCTTTTTATCGCCCTTCTTGATGCGGGCCGCCAACTCGATCTCCTCTTCCGGCGTCAGCAATTTCACCTGCCCGATTTCGCGCAGGTACAACCGGATGGAGGTGTCGCCGTCATGGCGCTCCGACTCGCGGCGGAGAAATTGCGAGGTGTCGGTCTCGGCCGATGGTTTTGGAGCTGCCACCGCCGCTTGGTCCACGGGGAGGTGGGTGGCGGTTGCCGGGGGAGCGACGGGTTCTGAGGGCGGGGAAAACTTCTCCTTTCGCCGCGCCGGCGCTGGTTTGAGTTTCTTCTTTTTAGCCACCATGTCCTGCAAACTTTACGGGCTGATGCGCCGGCGGCAAGACAATTTGGGCAGAGTTGAGGGTAAAAGCTGGAAATGGTTGGCTTTCAATCCTTCAACTCCGATCGTCCCGCGCCGCCATTACGAAATAAAGCAGTTGCAAAAAGGTGCTGATCAGCGCTGCCACGTACGTCAAGGCCGCCGCATCCAGCACCTTGCTGACTCCCATCCGCTCGTCCTCGCGCACCAAGCCCAGGCGGAATAATTGTTCCTTGGCCCGCGCACTCGCATCGTACTCCACCGGCAGGGTCACCAGTTGAAACAAGGTCAGCACCGCAAAGATGGCCACGGCGATCAGGATGAAATGGGGAATGAGGTGCAAAAAGAAGCCCAGTAAAATAACGCCCATCCACGCGTAGCTCGCAAATTGGGTCACCGGCACCAGCGCCATCCGCAGGTTAAACATGGCGTCCTGATGCAGATGCTGGAGGGCGTGCCCGGCTTCATGGGCGGCCACCCCCACCGCTGCGATCGTGCGGCCATGGAAATTGTCCGACGACAGGAAAAGGGCCTTTTTCTCGGGATCGTAATGATCGGTCAATTGTCCCGGGACTTCCTCCACGGGCATATCGGTCAAGCCAGCCTGGTCCAGCACCCGCCGCGCGGCCTCCGCGCCGGTCATCCCGTTTTCGATGGGCACCTCGCTGTACTTGCCGTACGCCGAATGCAATTTGAGCTGGGCCCACAGGCCGATCAGCAGGCCGGGCAAAAACACGAACAATAGATATTTCGAATCAAACATCATCATAACTGTCAACTGGGTTTTAGACCGGGAACCGTCCGTTTCATTCAAACTGCGGCGCCCCCGACCGCGAGAAATCATAACCGAAAAGCTGCCGCCGCGCAACGGCGCGGCGGCGGCCAACCGCCCTTAACCCATGCGCTGGACCCAACCCAAGGCGTCAGCGTCGGCTTCGCTCGCGCCCTGCCTAAAAACATCGGCCACGCGTCATCAACGCCGCCTTTCGCTCGTGGTTGCCAAGGACTGCGCGCCGCCACGCTACGCCTGCGGCGCGCGCCGAGCGACGCACCCTGCGCCTGGCACCTTCGCGGGTAGGGCGGCCCTTTCGTGGCGGGGCTTTTCTGTCGGGTGACGGTTGGTCCGAAATCACATCTCAGCGGCCGGGGGCGGCCACGGACCGGAGCGCGCCCGTCTCGGGCGCTGAGGCGTGCGCGCGGAACGGCCGCAGGCGCATCGAGCAGCGCAGGGCGCGTTCTCCGAACGTGCCGGGCTAGCAAGCAATGTCCCCCCAATTATCTTGCCCAGCGGGGGAACGTATTTTGAAGGCCCGACTCAGGACCATTCGGGCGTCATCAAATAGCGAATGGCGGCCAGGACGGTGCGTGCATCGGCCACGACGGCCTTGCGCTGCTGCTGCACACTGTGGGGAGCGAAACGACTGCAAACAAAGGCGCACGTCAGGCAACCCACGCAAGCCAGGGCGGCCATCGCCCGCAGAAATTGCTGCCGGTATTTCATATCAATAAGGTTGGTTGGTTCCGGGGAAAACGGTCCACCGCGAGCAATTCAAGGCTCCGGTGTCGTCGGTGCCGTGGGAGGCGTTGGCGCGGTTGGCGGGGTCGGCGGTTCCGGTACGGCCGGCAGGGCGGAGGGTGGATTCTCGTCCAATTGCAGAATCAGGGGCTGGACCTTCTTCCAGACCTTGGCCGGAACTTTCTTCTGATCGGCCGGTGAATCAACCGGGCCGTCGAATAGCAGTTTGTTGTTGGCGTCATGCACGGTCAGGCGTTTGGTGGGGTCGGCCACCAGAATGTAGGTGCCGGTATCGTCTTTGGTGACCAGGGTCCGGACGGAGCCGGCATCGTTCTTTACCACGACGGTGGAGTCCTTGCTCAAGTTGACGCCACCGGCGGCGAAGTCGCCCAATTTTTGATTCAGGTCCTGCAATTTCTGGTTGAGATTACCCATTTTGTCCTGTGACTGCCGCATCGCGTCGTGCACCGTCCGCTCCGCATCGGCCATGGCGCGGCGCACTTGCGCGTTGATTTGGGCGCTATCCACGGCTGAATCCCTGTTAATGATGGCGCTCAACCGTTGATGAAACCGTCCAAATGGGTCCGCGCTGCCGTCACTCGCTTCGTCGGCCGGCATTTTGACGAGCTGGGCGGATGCGGATTCGCGCTTGCCGGCGTGGAAGTACTCGATTTTGATGGTTTCACCGACCGCGTGCATTTGCACCAGCTTGCGCAACTGGACCGGGTCCACCAGCATTTCGCCGTCGAGTTTGGCCAACACATCATTCTTTTGCAGGCCAATGGCGGCCGCCGGACTGTTGGAGGAGACCAGCTCGACCACCAATCCTTCCCCGCGCTTGAGGCCCAGTTGGGCGGAGAGTGCCTCGGTGGTATCGGATACGCCCACGCCGAGCCAGGCGGCTTCCTGGTCCGCGGGGCTGGTCGTGGTCACGGTTCGGAAGTTCAGTTGGCCGCCCCCGCCGAAGCCGCCGCTGCCACCGCCCGCGGAAGCGCTGCCGCTGGCGGAGCTACCCCCGCCTGTGGAACTAATGCTCGTGGTGATGGTGGTGTCGGGAGTGATTGCCGGCGGGGCGTCATCGTCATTTGCGGCGGTGAGGGCCAGCGGGGCGGCCAACAGGGCGCCGGCCACCACAAGCGAGGTGCGACTGATAATTATGCTTTGGGTTCGTTGTGTTTTCATACGGTCGGCCGGAGTTTTCGGCTCAATAGGTTTCAAAACGGATGGGAATGACCTCGACCCGCGGCGTGGTCTGGGTGACCTCGACCCCATGAACGTGGTCATGAATGACGATGTCATCCTGCCATTCGCGGCAGCGGAGGCGCACGGGTGCGCCGCCGGGGAGTTGGGCGATGGTATCAAACGAGGCCACCAGAGAATGGCCCACTTGGACGGCATCGGCGGCGGGTTTGGCGGCCAGCGGTGGATTCTCGATGGAGGGCGCGGGCACCCAGGCAAGCCATAGCAGCAAGAGCAGGGCTGCCGCTGGCGCTCCAACCGTTAACGCGCGCCAGAGCAGGCGGAGTTGCGGCCACACCGAGGTGGCTGGCGCGGATGCCACCGGGGTTGGCGGGTGGGCCGTTCGCGCGGCGCGCAGGCGGGCCAGCAGCTCGGGCGGCGGGGCCGCCGGCGAGATCTGCCTCAAGCTGGCCTCAAACCGGTCTTGGTCTTGTTCCTGCATCATACAAATTCTTCTTTCCTCAAATTGCGCAACGCCTCCAGCGCGTAGCGGTAGCGAGACGCCGCCGTGTTAGCCGGAATATCCAACGCCGTGGCGATCTCGGCAAACGTCAGGTCGCCCCAAATCTTCAGCGTGACCACGTCGCGCTGCGCGGCGGGCAGCCGGGCCAGGGCGGCCTGCAGCAGCCGGGCCCGCTCGCGATCCTCGATTTCCGGCGCGAACCACGCCGGCGCCCCGGCTGGCTGGGCCGTGGCTTCCCGGATTTGCCGGCGGTCGTTGCGGCGCGCCAAATCAATGGCCCGGCAGCGGATCAACCGAAAAACGAGCGCCGGCGCCGGCGGGGCGCCGTTGACCTGCCCGCGCCAAGCTTCCACGATGGCGTCCTGCACCAGTTCGTGGGCGTCCGCCTCGCAACGGGACTGCTGCCGGGCGAAGAGCAGCAGCCTGGGCGCCTGGCGCGCCAGCCACTCCTCCCACCCGGAGCCGTCACTCGTTTCATACTGGCTACCGCCATTCACGCGATTCACTGTATAAGCGTCGCCATCCATTCTTTTTGTCTAGAGACTTATTGGGGTCATCCAAGGTGACCAAGCCTCCCCTGTCATTATACAGGGGAATCCGTTGGACGTTACACCATGCCGTGAGTGGGCGAGCTGAGGGAAGGAACTGTTGAATCAAACCACCGATCCACACTGACTGGGGCCGGAGGTGCGAAGGACCCCAATTCTGGCGGTCGCCGATCTTCGAAGGCCGGGCGCCGGTGCGCTCCGGGGACCGTCAAGCCGCCTTGACGGCATCCGCGAGCGATTTTACGAAGGCGCCCACTTTTTGCACCAGGTCGGGCGACTTTCCGTGCTCGGCGACCTGATTGACAATGGCGCTGCCCACCACGCAGGCATCGCCTTGGCTGGCCACCAAACGGGCTTGTTCGGGATTCGAAATACCAAAGCCCACGGCAATGGGCAACGTCGTGTGGGCGCGGAGCCTGGCCACTTGGGCGGACAAGTTCGAGGCCACCTGCGCCTGCATGCCGGTGACGCCTTCGCGCGAGATGTAGTAAATGAACCCGCTGCCGCGCCGGACGATGAATTCCATGCGGTCCTCCGGCGTGGTGGGCGCCACCAGGTAGATGTTGCACAGGCCGTGCTGTTTCATCAGGGCCTCGTAATTGTCGGATTCCTCTGGCGGCAGATCCAGCACGAGCAAGCCATCCACGCCCGCTTGAGCGGCCGCCACGATGAACTTTTCCAGACCCCACTTGTGGATCAGGTTGAAATAAATGTAGAGGACGAGGGGAATCTGCGAATCGCGCCGGATGGCGGCGACGGTTTCCAAAACCTTGGGCGGGGTGGCGCCGGCTTCCAAGCCGCGTTGGGCGGCGAGTTGATTGACCACGCCATCCGCCAGCGGATCGCTGAACGGCACGCCCAGTTCCAGGACATCCACCCCGGCGCGATCAAACGCCAGGGCGAGGTCGCGCGTGGCGGCCAGAGTGGGGTCGCCCGCGCCGATGTAAACGACGAAGCCCTTTTTACCGGCGAACTTGAGCTGTGCAAATTTCGCAACAATGCGGTTCATGAGCCGCCAGTTTCGGTCTTCGGGTGGGCGGATTCAAGCGGCAAGTTGCGCGGTTCAGGACCACTTGATTTGGGCTAAAGAATTTTTGACCACAGATGGACACGGATGAAATTCGAAGGCCGTGGGTCCGGAGTCGAGGTTGGCCTCTTTAGCCCTTTTAAAGTCCACCGGCGGACGCATCCGCCCAAGCGGCCCTCGCCGGGACCGGGCTTGAGAAAAGCCCGGCTGGCAAGTAAGGTTTCCCGTATGAAATACGGGATCGAATCACCTTCAATCCCAAGCAAGGCGGCATGGCTTATGAATAACGAAAAATTAAAACTACTGGCCAAAGATCTCACCAAGGAATATCCGCGCAGCCCACGAGAAACTCTCGCGGGCTACGTCATCGCGGCGCGGATGCTCGACAAGTGCCGCGCCAGCATTGCCGGCACAGTGGGTGAATATCACTTTGAAGGCCGGCTGGATGATCAATTTCTGGAGTTCACCGGGATTACCGCCGAACGATTCAGATCTTTTGTCGCCACCGGCGCGACGGATACGGAAGTAGCGGCCTGGGTTGAACTGCATTCCAAGGTCAAAGATCGCGCCGAGGTGGTAGCTTGGAACAATAAGCTGCGTTCCACCCGGCTGTGCGATTTACCCATGGAGGTTCAACTTAAGATGGAGGATTACATCCCCAAGTTTGTTCCCAAGAACCGGCCGGTGTATGTCTGGTTCGATATTTATGATCTGGAGGAGGAGCGCATTTGATTTCCCCCTACCGCCAACCCTGTTTTCATTCCGCCGTAGCGCAGGCCGTTCCTTGACTTCGGAGCGCGGCTCTGTGGGGAGCAGCCTTTGAAAGTTGAAACCGCAGGGGGGTTTTGCGAACATCAGAACGAACCGCAAGCGCGAAGGTGCTGGCAGGCTCGTCGTAATGGGCGTGGGCACCACGAGCATCGGCTGAATTGGTCACAAGTTCTGACGTGAGGTGCGGCTGGCAGGTGGCTGGCCGTCAGCGTAAAATCGACTGCAACACTATGAAAACGAACGTGCGGCCTGGGCTTCTGATTCCGGCTTTGGGGGTGGTATTTCTCATCGTGGTGGCCCTGGTGGTGGTCAGCGCGTTACGAAAGCCCAAGCCGATTGCACCGGAACGCATCGGCACCATCGAGCGGGGCGACATCGCCCGTTCGGTCGTTGCTCGTGGGCGAATCGAACCCCTTTCCCGCGTGGAGGTGAAATCCAAGGCGAATGGAATCATTCAGTCGTTGCTGGTGGAAGAGGGTGACCCGGTCAAGGAAGGGCAGGTGCTGGCCGAACTCGACAAGGCTGATCTTCAGGCGCAGGTCCGCCAAGCGAAGGCGATGCTCGCGGGCGGGGAGGCGAACTTACAGGCGGCGGAGGCGGCGGAGGCCAAGGCGCGGATTGATGCGGCGAATCCGGAGTTGACCTTCAACCAACGGGACTATGACCGGGCGCAGGGGTTGTTCCACGCGAAGATCGCCTCGCAACAACAGTTGGACGACGCCGATCGGGCCTTACAGATTTCCAAGAACCGGCAGCAGACGCTGGACGTCTTGGTGCAGACAGCCATGGCCCAGACCGAACAGGCCCGAGCCCAAGTGGCGGCGGCCAAGGCGGCGCTGGAGCTCGCCGAGGAAAGCCTCGGCTACGCCACGATTCGGGCGCCCATCAGCGGAATCGTGCTCAACCGGCCCACGGAAGTGGGCGATGCCGTCTCCTCGATGCTCAATCTCGGCAGCGCGGCGACCCTCATCATGACCCTGGGCGACGTCAGCAGTGTCTATATCAAAGGCGACGTGGACGAAGCCGACATTGGCAAGACGGAGTTGAACCAAATGGTGCGAACCAAAGTGGAAGCTTATCCCACGAATTCATTCGCGGGGGTGGTGAAACGCATCGCGCCGATGGGCCGCGATCAAAACAACGTCACCACCTTCGAAGTTCGGGTGACGATCGCGAACCCCGAGGGCAAGCTCCTGGTGGGCATGACGGCCAACGCCGAGATCATCCTGGAAGAGCGGACGAATGTGCTGTTAATCCCGGAAACCGCCCTGGTGTATGACAAGGACAAGAGCACGTGGGCGCAGCGCCTTGATGCATCCTCGAAGTCAGGCTGGAGCAAAGTGCCGCTTAAAATCGGCATTTCGAACGGGCAACAATCGCAGGTGCTGGCAGGACTGGCGGAAGGCGACCAATTCGTGCTGCCGTGAAGCATGGCCAACCCCATGAGCTGGCTCCTCGAAATCCTGCAACAGACCTTGCGTGACATCTGGGCGCACAAGCTGCGCAGCATTCTCACGATGTTCGGCATCTCCTGGGGCATTGCTTCGATTATTTTCATGATGGCCATCGGTGACGGCTTCAAGCTGGGCTATCGCAAGATGCTCTCCTCGATGGGGACGGACATCGTGATCCTGTGGGGCGGCCGGACAGTTTCACAGGCCGGGGGGCAACGCGCCGGACATGAAGTGCGCTTCAGCTATGACGATGTGCTCGCAATCCAGCGGGAATGTTACCGGGTGCGCGACGTCACGCCCGAGTTGGCCAGGGACCTGCCGGTGCGGAGTCAGTTCAATTCGGGCTCGTTTTCCACCCACGGCATTGCGCCGGTTTACCAGCAGATCCGGTCCATGAACCTGAGCGAAGGACGCGGGATTAGCGACGGGGATTTCCGCGCATCACGCTGTGTGTGCGTGCTGGGCGAAGACGTGAAGCGCCAGCTTTTTGCCGGGCGCGAAGCGGTGGGCGCCCAGGTTTTCATCGAGGATGTGCCGTTCACCGTCATTGGCGAACTGGCGAAGAAGGATCAGAATAATTCCTATAACGGACTGGATGGGGATAAAGTGCTCATTGCCTACACCGCCATGGCGGAGCACTTTCCCGACCCGCGTCCGGTCATCGGACCGAGCTACCTCGACAACATCATTTTTGCGCCCGTTTCTGCGGATGACCACGAAGCCGCGTTGGGGCAGGTCAAGGCGACCTTGGGTCGGCGGCACGGCTTCCGCCCGACCGATGAAGGCGCGGTGTGGGTGTGGGATACGGTCCAGTCGGCGCGCATGGTGGCCACCATTTACGATTCGATGCAGCTCTTCCTGACCTGTGTGGCGGTGATTACCTTGGGTTTGGGTGGACTGGGCGTGATGAACATCATGCTGGTGGCCGTGGTGGAACGAACCCGCGAGATCGGCGTAAAACGCGCGGTCGGCGCGAAGCGCCGCCGCATCCTGGTCGAGTTTTTTATCGAGTCGCTGGTGTTGACGCTGCTGAGCGGGCTGAGCGGCCTGGGCTTCGCCTTCGTCGTTTGCTCCGTGGTGGACCGGCTGCCGCTGCCGACGTTATTTTCCGGGCTGCCGGTGACCTGGGTGACGGCGGGGATCGCCTTTGGGACGTTGGTGGTCGTGGGCCTCCTGGCGGGCATTTACCCGGCGCGGCACGCGTCCTTGCTGCCGCCGGTGGAGGCGCTGAGGCACGAATGATTCGCTACATTTTCAACGAAGCACTCGGCGCGCTGCTGCATTACCGGCTGCGGTCGGCGCTGACCATGTTGAGCATCGTGTGGGGCGTGGCGTCGCTGATGTTGTTGTTGTCCTACGGCCAGGGATTCGAGCAGGCGATGACGAAGGCCTTTCGCCAAATCGGCAAGGACCTCGTCGT
>CAYTJG010000159.1:0-3239 GCA_964437865.1 uncultured Bifidobacteriaceae bacterium
CGGCCATGGGCAGCCAGGCCGCGCCGACGAACCTCGTGGCCAATGGCGACTTCGCCCACGACCAGGTCCGTGCGGACGTGCCCGACTCTTGGCAGGCGGCCGGGAACCCGGCCGTTCACCAGCAACTTACCCGCGACGCCGGCCGCGATGGCGGTTTCAGCGCGCGGCTGGATTGCACGGAGTTTTCCGGCTCCGGAGGTGATTACCACGCCATGCTTTGCCAGGTGGGCCAGGTGACCGTGCGCCGCGGCCAGTGGTATCGGCTCAGCTTCTGGTCCAAGGCGGCGAATCTCAAGGCGGGTGCCATTGAACTGGGCCTGTCCGACACCCGCACGTGGCAGTCGGTGGGCTTGGCCGAGGCGTACTCGCCCGGGGCGCGCTGGGAACACTTCGAGTTCCGCTTTCAAGCGCAGCGCGATCTCCCGGCCGCGGACTCCCGGCTGCAGTTTTACCATCGGAACACCGGCACGTTCTGGCTGGCGGACGTCTCACTCGTGGAAGTGGCCGAAGGGCGCGAATGGTTTCCACAGATTGCGACCGAGGGGGTTAAGAATTTCATCCCAAACAGCAGTTTCGAATGCGGCGGCGCGAATTGGGGCAGCTACACCTATGGTCTGCCCGGCTGGGCCGGCAATCTCTACCAACTGGAAGGGGTGGTTGACCCGGCGGTGGCGGAACATGGCCGGCAAAGCCTGAAGATCGCCTTGAATCCCCGCGACGAGCCGGTGTTTTACTGGGACTATTACGAGCCGGTGCGGCAACCGGTGCGCCGGGTGCTGGCGGCCAACCGCGGCTGGTTTCGCGTAAAGCCCGGCGAACCGTTGACGCTCTCCGCCTACTTGCGCGGCGACGCCGCCGGCTTGGTCGGGCAACTGGCCTGCATCGAAGCCCCGGAGCAGCTCCAAACCCACACGGTCACCGTGAGCACGAATTGGCAGCGCTTTGATTTTAGCTTCACGCCGGCCCAGCCGTTCCTCTTCATTGCCGTGGGCCTCGACCTCGAAGCGTCGCATCGTGACGCCGGCACGCTGTGGGTGGACGCGGTGCAATTGGAGCGCGGCACCCGCCCCACCGCTTACGAACCGCGCACCCCGGTGGAGGCCTTCCTGGACTCGCCGCAGCCGGGCAACCTGTTCACGAACGTCAGCGCCGGCGTTGCGCTCCGCCTCCGCGCCTTCAACAACTCCAACGAACCACAACACCCCGCCGGCCGGTTCACGGTCACGGATTTCTTCGATCACACCGTGGGCCAAGGCGAGCCGCAGCTCACGGTGCCGCCGCACGCCGATGTGGTGCTGCCGCTGACAAACTTGGTGGCCGGCTGGCGCGGCTTCTTCCGGGTGAACTGGACGAACGCCAACGAAACGCAATCGCTGCGCTGCGCGGTGATGGCGCCCGAACGACTGGAGTCGCCGTTCGGTTTCAATCACGTGTATCCGTGGGGTTTTCTGAAGGAACGCGCGGAGCAGGCGGGCATCCATTGGTGGCGCGACTGGTCGGCGCAGTGGCAGATCGTGGAACCGGAACCGGGGAAGTTCGATTTTCGCCGGAGCGACGAGCAGATCCGGCGCGCGCGGACCGATCTGCACGGCCAGGTGGATATTCTGTTGCCCTTCCCGTCGGCCTTGTGGTCCAGCGCCGCCAAGCCGGGCGAGGTGGCCCACGCGGCCGGTGGCGACCAGGGTTTACTCCAGCGCTTGCCTGTGGCCTATGCGCCCACGAACCTCGAAGATTTCGGCCGCTACGCCGCCGCGGTGGTCCGGCAATACGCCGGCAACCACACCTTCCAGGTGCTGAACGAACCGGTTTATACCGACTACGCCCTGCCGCAGGCCTTTGGCTACACTGTGGACGACTACCTTGGCCTGTTGAAGGTGGCGACGCGCGCCATGAAAGCGGCGCGGCCAGACTGCCAGGTGGTCGGCGGCCTGAGCGCGGGCGTGCAGACCGCGTGGACGCGAGATTTCATCACCAAGGGCGGCCTGCAGTTGCTGGACGTCTTTGACCTGCACATCTATGACCCGGAACATCCCACCGCTGTGGATGAAGCGTCATTCAGCGAACTGGAAAACCAGATAAACGCGCATGGCGGGCCGAAGCCGTTTTGGGTGACGGAATGGGGCTGCTATGCCGATGACGACCCCGCCTGCGTGCCCCAAACCACCGGCGACGAAACGATGAACCGCTGCCGCTGGAAAAGCGAACGCGCCGCCGCCGAGCACGTCGTCAAGTTCGCCACGGTGGCCGCGGCGCATGGCGGGCAAAAGTTCTTCTTCCACGCCGGCACTTGCGGCACGATCAACGGCCCGGACAGCGCCAGCGTGTTGTTCGCCTACGGCGGCGAACCGCGCAAAACATTCGCCGCGGTAGCCGCTTTCGCGCGGTTCGCCGGGCCGGCGGAACACGTGGAGTCGCTCAAGGTGCCGGGGCTTAGCGCCTATCTCCTGCAAAACACCAGCCGGCTGGTCAGGGGCGCCCCGGTGGTGGCCATCGCGTGGGATGAGTTCGACCCGGCGCGAATCATCACCCTGGGCGGAAACGTCACGGGCTACGATTTCATGGGCAACCCGCTGCCGGCGGGCCAAACGGCTCTGCGAGCCACACCGGTTTATCTCGTCTCACCCAGCCCGGCCGCTCTCCTCGCGGCCCTGACGCACGTTGGCCCTTGACCCTTTCAGGTCGGGATCCATGGCTTGGTTTTCTTTTTTGGCGCGACCGGCTGGGCAGAGGTGGCCGGGCGGAGGCTTTTCACCTCCCGCAACAATTCCGTCTTCAGCTCCGCTTCCGAGGGTAGGTGAAGTTTGTAACGGCTGGCAAAAATTTTCTTTCGCTGTGCCTCGCCCAGCGTATAACGCACCACGGCGTCGTTCTTGTCCGTGCACAGAATCAAACCCAAGGTGGGGTTGTCGCCGTGCGTGAGCCGTTCGCGGTCATAGTAATTAACGTACAGTTCGAGCTGGCCCAGGTCCTGGTGGGTGAGCTTGCCCACTTTTAAATCCACCAGGATGTAGCACTTCAAAACCGTATGATAGAAAACAAGGTCGATGTAGAAGTGATCGCCGTCCAGCGTGATGCGCTCCTGGCGCGCCACGAAGGCAAACCCCCGGCCCAACTCCAACAGGAAAGTTTGCAACTCACTTAGTAACGCGGTTTCCAAGTCTGATTCCACCAGTTTGGCGGCGGCGGGAATTTTTAGAAATTCGAGCACCAGCGGGTCCTTGAAAACGTCCAGCGGTCCC
>CAYTJG010000159.1:3339-14016 GCA_964437865.1 uncultured Bifidobacteriaceae bacterium
CCCGGATTTCCAGTCTTTCAAGGGGAGGTGCGATTCGCCACACGGTGTGTGGCGAATCTCGGCGGCGGCAGAGGCTGACAGCAATGGCAATTTGCCACGCAGTGTGTGGTGAATTGGCAGCGCACGAACCAACTCAGGGAATTCTAGATAAAACTGCCGCATATAGCGCAAGCCTTGCACCGAATAGCCAACCCCAAAATCCCGCGTCAATTTCTGCGATAATTCCTCCAGCAGCCGCCCGCCGTACTCGGCGCGCCTGGCTCCGTGCTGCTCCTCCTCCACAATCTCCCGCCCGATCAGCCAGTTCGCCACGACCTGCGTGGTGTTGACCGTGCGCGCCACGCCAGCCCGCGCGGCGGCAAGTATTTCACGCACCCGTTCGTAGAGCACCGGCGCCTTGGTGGCTTTCTTCATTGGCCTTTTCATGAGCATATTGGCTTCCGTCCGATTCCATCCGTGCGACATCAAAAATCATCATTCCAAATCACGTTGACGTCAACAAAACGATCCGGGGTGGATGACCGAGACTTCGGCCCCGGAAATATCTAAGCGCCATTCTGGCCTGCCCTCTTCCCCGGCCGCTCTCCTCGCGGCCCTGACGCACGTTGGCCCTTGATACTCACCCATGCATGCGCGAAGATTGAAACCGTCGATTCATTTGAGCCGTCCAGAGCATTGTGAACCGCAGATTTCTATTTGCGCTCGTGGGTGCCGGGACCGTGGCCGCTTCCTCGCTGGCCGCTGCCGGCCCGCCTGACTTTCACAAAAACATCCAGCCGCTGCTCGAGAATTATTGCTTCGATTGCCATGCGGACGGCGCGAACAAAGGCAACGTGGCCTTGGATCAGTTCAAGGCCGACGCGGACCTGCGCACCCAACCCGAGTTATGGCTGCGCGTCCTAAAAAATCTGCGCGCCGGCCTGATGCCACCGCAAAACAAAGCCCAGCCGTCGGCGGCCGAAAAGGAATTGGTGGCGCAATGGATCAAGCGCGTCGCGTTTGACATTGACCCGCTCAGCCCCGATCCGGGGCGCGTCACGCTCCGGCGCCTCAACCGCGTGGAGTACCACAACACGATCCATGATTTGCTGGGCGTGGACTTCGACGCGGTCGGAATTTTTCCCGCGGACGACACCGGCCACGGGTTCGACAACCTCGGCGACGTGCTCACGTTGCCACCCGTCTTGCTGGAGAAATATGTCTCCGCGGCCAACGACATCGTCGCGCGCGCCCTGCCGCAGCCCGCGACAAAGGAACATGCGCGCTTTTTCCCCAAACCCATTCCGGCCGATGCCTCCGGACGCCGAGCTTATGCCCGCGAGGTGCTTTACGATTTCGCCCGCCGGGCGTTTCGCCGTCCGCCGGAGGAGCGCACGCTGAACCGGCTCGTGGATATGGCGGAAGCCGTTTACCAGGAACCGGGTAAGACCTTCGAATCGGGGATCGCCGAGGGGATGACGGCGGTGCTTTCCTCGCCCCGCTTTCTGTTCCGGGAAGAACGCGCCGAGCCGGCCCGCGGTGCGGTCTATCCCCTTATTGACGAATTCTCGCTGGCCTCGCGGCTGTCGTATTTTCTGTGGTCGTCCATGCCGGATGAGGAGCTGCTGCGGCTGGCCGAAAAGCAGCAGTTGCGCAAGAACCTTGCCGCCCAAGTGGACCGGATGTTGCGCGACCCGCGGTCGGCCGCGCTGGTGGAGGACTTCGCCGGCCAATGGTTGCGGGCCCGCGACATCGAAAGCATTCCGTTGGCACCGCGCGAGATCCGGGCGCGGGAACAAAATCTGGATGAAAACGCCCGCTTAGCCATCGCGGAGGATTTGCCTTATGCGTTGCGCCACGCGATGCGGCGGGAAACGGAAATGACCTTTGAATATGTATTGCGCCAGGACCGCAGCCTGCTGGAGCTGCTGGACAGCGATTACACGTTCCTGAACGGGCAGTTGGCGGAACACTACGGCATCGCCGATGTTACCGGCGACGAAATGCGGCTCGTGAAATTGCCGGCGGACAGTCCGCGCGGCGGCGTGCTGACCGAAGGCACCGTGCTCGGGGTGACCTCCAATCCCACCCGCACTTCGCCGGTGAAACGCGGCGTATTCATTCTGGACAACCTGCTGGGCATGCCGCCACCGCCGCCGCCGCCCAATGTGCCACCGCTGGAAGCGGCCGCCGTGCATTCGACCAACCGCGTGCCCACGTTGCGCGAAACCCTCGCCGCGCACCGTGAAAATCCGCTCTGCGCGTCGTGCCACAACCGCATGGACCCGCTCGGCCTGGCGCTCGAAAACTTCAACGCGCTGGGCCAATGGCGCACCCAGGAATTCAACGAGCCGATTGACGGGTCGGGCAAGTTGCTCACCGGCGAATCTTTCAGCGGCGTCCGGGAATTGAAGCAGATCCTGGTCAAGAATCACGCCGCTGATTTTTACCGCGCCGTGACCGAAAAGATGCTAATTTATGCGCTAGGTCGCGGATTAGAGTATTACGACGTGGAGACCACCGACCAGATCGTCGCCCGGATAGAAGCCGCCCAGGGCCGGTCGTCGGCGCTGATAGCGGGGATCATTGAATCCGCGCCGTTTGAGCGGACCCGGCGGCTCAAAGGAACTGAAACCGAGAAACCGGGCAAGGAGCAATTGCGCGCTGACGCCCGAATCGTGCCATGAACAATAAATCGCCCCAGCAACCGAATCGCGCCGCCGTCTCGCGCCGCTATTTTTTGCGCGGACTCGGCGCCTGCATCGCGCTGCCCGCGTTTGAGTCTTTGCTGCCCACGCGGGCCTGGGGCGCGCTGGCTGCCACCGAGACCGCCGACCGGCTGGCGACCACGGCGACGGGCGCACCCTTGCGCTCCTTGTTTTTGTACTTTCCCAACGGGGCGATTCCCGCCGCCTGGTGGCCGGCCGGGGAGGAAAAGAACTTTCCCTTGAGCCGCACGTTGCAGCCTTTGGAACCGTTGCGCGAGCACTTACAAATCATTGGCGGACTGGAACATTTGAATGCCACCGCGGGCAGCGATGGTGGCGGGGATCACGCGCGCGCCAGCGGCACCTTCCTGACCGGGGTACGCATGAAAAAGAGCGCCACGGATATCCATGGCGGCGTTTCCATCGACCAGGTCATGGCGCGCGCGGTGGGTCAGCAGACGCGGCTGCCTTCCCTGGAATTGACCTGCGACGCCGGGCGCAACGCGGGCGCCTGCGATTCCGGCTATTCGTGCGCGTATCAATATAATGTTTCCTGGAGTTCGCCGACCATGCCCATGGCGCCGGAGGCCAATCCGCGCCTGGTGTTTGAGCGGATTTTTGGCGCCGGCGGGCCCGGCGAGCGCACCGCCAATTTGACTCGCCGCCGCGGGGAGGAGAAATCCATTC
This sequence comes from uncultured Bifidobacteriaceae bacterium, assembly GCA_964437865.1. Lineage (GTDB taxonomy): Bacteria > Verrucomicrobiota > Verrucomicrobiia > Limisphaerales > UBA11358 > UBA11358. Next base: position 6,714 of record CAYTJG010000159.1, read on the forward strand.
TCGACTTCGCGCTGGACGACGCCCGCGAGCTGCGCGGGCAATTGAGCGCCCGTGACACCGAAAAACTGGACCAGTATCTGACCGGGGTGCGGGAGCTGGAAGCGCGGATTGAGCGCGCGGAAAGGCTGGGCCCGCCCAAAGACCCGGCGGGGCCGGCGCCGGCGGGCATACCGCCCAGTTATACGGAACATCTCCGGCTGATGTTTGAAACCCTGCGGCTCGCCTTTCAAACGGACTCCACGCGCGTGGCCACGCTGTTGCTGGCGCACGACGGCAGCAACCGCTCGTTCGGGGAAATCGGCATTCCGGAGGGCCATCATGATTTGTCGCACCATTTCGGCAATCCGGAGAAAATCAAGAAAGTCTCGGACATTGATTTGTATTACGCGGGGCAACTCGCGGCGTTTTTGACGACGCTACGCGAGACGAAAGACGTGGACGGGAATTCCATCCTGCACAACTCCATGATCGTCTATGGCAGTGGCAATGCCGACGGCAATCGCCATTCGCACGACAATTTGCCGATCCTGCTCGCGGGCGGCGGCGGCGGCACCCTGGCCCCGGGCCGGTTCGTGAAGTTCGGGGCCACCCCGGCGTGCAATTTGTTTCTGAGCATGGCCGATCGCATGGGCGTAAAGAATCTGGACCGCTTCGGCGATTCGACCGCGCGGCTGGCCAATATCTGACGGCACCCAAACGGCCGATCGAAATTCACATCTACGCCCAAGGCGGACATGGCTTCAACCTGGGCAAGCGCTCGAAACTCGCGAGCATTCATGACTGGCCGCAACGCATGGCGGACTGGCTGGGGGATAATGGGTTCTTAAGGCCGGCGCCAAGCGGTAAGAAAGGCTGAAGGCTAAGGGCTGAAGCAGGGGGCAGGGGGGGGATGAGAACGAGGATGGCAGATTGAGAATTGAGGATGGCACGAATGGCACGAATTCACACCGGAACGGACTGGACGTTGAATATTGGTGACAATTCGAGCAATTCGTGTCTCGCTTTCCGCCATTCATCGATCGATGGACCAAACCAGGGTTTGCCGCCCAAGACAAGGCGATGACAACTTTGCTTTCTTTAAAGTGCTTCGCCGACGGCTACCAAAATCCTAAGACCCCTTTGCGAGAATTTCTTCGCGGTTTGGATGTAGGCAGAACGCATCTTCGTTTATAAATCCGGCGTGTTCGCAAGCGTGTGGATTGGATTCCAAACAAGAAATCAAGTTGGCATCATAGCGCGCGACGCGACAAACGTGGTTAATTTTCTGAGTCTGGGTCGTTTGCGGGCTTGGTTGTTGGTCACGCGACATTAGCCTAATTTCACACATCTCAGCAGTTCTGTCCCCCGCATGAATATGCAAATACCAAGACAAATTGATTATCCCATCCCAACAGTTTTACGGTTTTTTCGCTTCCGGTCAACCCATCGATTTTACGGTCTTCGAATTCGCAGCCACCAGGCCGAACCATAGTTCGCCCCTTCAGATGTAATGTGAAAGTGTAAAAAGTGAGGATCCTTTTTTTGGGGGGGCACAATCAGGTAAAATTTTCAAAGGATTTACCAGTCTCGCTGGTCGTATTGGGCATGTGTAAAATGAAAGGCGCAATTATGGAACGTTGTGCGGTGATGGTGGGGTTTCTGTGTGGTTTGCTGCTGGTTGACACGCCTTGCCTGGTCGCTGCGGAGCCGGTTTTCCCAGGCGTTGATTGGGAGCACGAAACAAACGACCTCTCACCAGAGACCTTCCGAGCAGTTGAAGCGTTTGTTCACACCCTCGACACCACTGGCCTTATGGTGGTGGAGCATGGCCGGGTGATTTATGAATATGGCGACGTTAAGAAGTTGAGCTACATCGCTTCCGTGCGCAAAAGCGTGCTTTCGATGCTCTACGGCCCGTATGTGGCAGACGGCAAAATCCGCCTCGATGCCACACTGAAAGATCTCGGCATGTCTGATGTCGGGGGTTTGCTGCCCATCGAAGAGCGAGCCAAAGTCATTGATCTGATCACCGCGCGCTCGGGTGTCTACCATCCGGTTGAAGAAATAGACGACCCCATGGCGCCCAAACGCGGGAGCAAAGAGCCGGGCACCTATTGGTTCTATAACGCCTGGGATTTTAACGTGGCGGACGCGATTTTTGAGCAGATGACGGGCAAGGACGTTTATGATGCCCTGCGCGATGATCTGGCCATTCCGATTGGCATGCAAGACTTCAAGCGCAAGGTGCAGTACCAGTTAGTCTTGCCACGTTCCCAGTATCCTTTTAAGCACATGGTGCTTTCGACCCGCGACATGGCGCGCCTGGGGCTTTTAATGCTCCGGCAAGGACAATGGCGCGGGCGTCAGATCATTCCTGCTGAATGGGTGAGCCGCAGCACCAGGGTCCGAACCCCAGCGACCGAAATGCAGGACTCGGACTTGGGGTATGGTTATTTGTGGTGGGTCTGGGAGGACGCGAGCGGCCCTTACCACGGTGCCTACACGGCGACTGGTTCCTTTGGCCAATTCATCACGGTTCTGCCGGCGCTGGATATGGTGGTCGCGCACAAGACCCTGCCCACGGGCAACGTGAAAGCGGGCAGGTATCTTCGCCTGCTCGATCTGCTCACCGGCAAGCAACCGGCATCCAAGGACGAACTGGCTTCCTGGGCGGGCTCGCCAGCCAAGCCTCCCGCCCCACCGAAGTGAGCGCGGTGCCATTGACCGACCACCTTAGGCTGTGGCTTGCCAGTCGCAGACGATTTACCCGCCTTCAGTCAAGCTCGGTGAATCAAACGTGCGCGGGTTTGGCGGGTCAGTTTAGCCGAAGATGATCGTGGGTGTCCCACGGGGACATGTCGGACAAAATGATTTGGTCGCCGGCTTGCAGGCCGCTGAGAATCTCGATGCTGCTCACGGAACTGCGGCCGAGCTTGACGAGCACACGCATTGCGCCGCCGCCGCCGTCAATCACTTTGAAAAGCCCAACCTGGCTGTCGGCGTCCGCCTGTACCGGTCGGCCCACGTACAGCACATTTTTTAATCGCGCAATTTCAATCGTGCCATCCACACTTAAATCGGGCCGCGCGCCTTTTGGAAGCGGGGAGTCCAACGCGACATCCACGGTGACCGTCCCATCTTCGACGGCGGGGTCAATCCGGATGACGTGCCCGGGAATGATTTCGTTGTGCGTATCAATTTGCGCGGGTTGATCCATTTGCACATCCTTGGCTTGTGTCTCGGCGATTTTTATCGCCGCCTTCAGTTTCGCGACGTTGGCAACGCGCGCCACTGACGCGCCGGCGGCCAGTTGCTGGCCTTCCTGAAGCGGGTTGTTCATATCGCCGAGGCGCTGGAGGACGCCCGGCATTCCCGCTCGAACCTTGAGAGCCGCCTGCTGGCGTCGCTTCAACTCCAGTTGTGCGCGCAGTTGCGAGACCTTGGCGTCCTGTGCCTCCAATTGCGCTTTCGCGGAGTCGCTCAGCGCGGCCAGGCGCTCACGCTCAAGCTCCAGGAGTTTGGACAATTCCTCGGCCTTGGTTCTGGCTTGCGTCAAAATCGCCTGCGGCGTGAGGCCCGATTTTCCGAGGCCGGTTTCGACGTCATACTCAAGCTTGGCGTTGGTGCAGTCGGCTTCGGCGGTGGCCGCTTCCTTGCGTTGGGTCAATTCGTCCGTCTTCAGTTGAGCGCGGAGTTTGGACATTTCAGCTTCCGCGCCTTTAAGCTGCCACTCGGCGTCGAAGACGGCTTGATCCACGTCGGGATTGGTCAACTCGACCAGCACGGTGTCTTCTTTTACGCTGGCTCCCGGTAACACGAGAATATGCTCCACGCGTCCGGCGTTTTGCGTCGGGATCCAACGGGTGTCCTCCGGTACCAGCGTGCCATTGCCCCGTACCTGACAAAGCATCTCGCCGCGCTTGACGGTATCCATGAAAAGAGACGCTTTCTCCACAGACGACACCGCTGGCTGCAAGCGCCAAAGGGCGACCGTCGCGACCGTCAACGCGACGGCCGTCGCCCCGGCAACCAACCAACGACGTGCCTGGCGGCGTTTGCGAATTTCGGCTGAAATGGGGGCATCCATGGTCAAGCTCGGGTAACAATCTGGCCGTCGAACATGTGAATGGTCCTTTGCGAATCGCGCGCGTGGCGCAGATCGTGTGTGACGAGGCAAATCGTCGCGCCTTCCCCATGCAATTCGCGCAGCAGGGCCATCACGGCGTCGCCATTTTTTGAGTCGAGGTTGCCCGTTGGCTCATCGGCCAGCAGGAGGGAAGGGCGACCACCCAACGCGCGGGCGACGGCTACGCGTTGTTGCTGGCCGCCAGACAATTGGGCGGGGTAATGTTTGGCGCGGGCCGTCAGGCCGACTTTGGCGAGCGCTTCGGCGACACGCTCGCGGCGGTCGCCGGCCTCCAGGCCGCGATAGGTAAGCGGCAATTCGACATTTTCCCAAACGGTCAGGTCGCCGATGAGATTGAAGCTTTGGAAAATAAAACCGATTTCGCGATTGCGCAGGCGCGCGCGCTGCGCATAGTCCAGGCGTTCGACGGGCTCGCCGCGCAATTCGTAACGGCCGGCGGTGGGAGAATCGAGCAGTCCGAGAATGGCCAGCAACGTGGATTTGCCGCAGCCGGAAGGGCCGGAAATGGACACGTAATCGCCGTGGCGGATTTCGAAGCTCACGTTTGAGAGCGCGTGCGTCTCGACTTCGTCGGTCAAAAAAACCTTTTCGATGTTCTTCAGTTCAATCAGCACGGCGGGTGATGGCATATAGTTCAAAATCATTCGCAGCGCAGCGCCGTCGCGGGATCGGTGCGGGTCGCGCGGCGCAGGGGGACAACACAGGCCAGCAGTGCCACGGTCACAAACAGCAGGGCAACTGAAACCAGGGTCAACGGGTCCGCTGGGCTGAGACCAAAAAGCCAGGCTCGCAGAACCCGGCCCAGAGCCAGGGCCACTGCGATGCCCACCGCTACGCCCGCGATAATGAGTTTTAAGCCTTCCGCCAGCACGAGCCGCAGCACATCGCGGTGTTGCGCGCCGATGGCCATGCGGATGGCGATTTCACGGTTTCTTGCATTCACCGAAAGCGACATGACACCGTAAATGCCCACCAGGGCGAGAACGGCTCCGATGACCGCAAAGCCCGCGAGCAACCGCATCGCGAAAACCTGCGGCGCAATGGAATCGGCGCGTATTTGGTCGAGGGTTTTGACATGATCGACGGCGACTTTGGAGTCAACCGCGCGCAATGCCCGCTGGACGGAGGCCATCAGTGTCCGCGGGTTGGAGGCGCATTTGATAATCAAATGCTTGGTGAACGCCGGGGCCTGCCAATAACAAAAATAGACTTCCGGGCCAGGCTTTTGCGTCAGGGAATCGCTGCGCATGTCTTCGACCATGCCGATGACTTCGAACGGACGCTTCCCGAAAAAACCCTGGAGTTTCTTCCCGAGGCAATGGCCGCTGCCAAAACGTTGTCGGGCCATGGTTTGATTGATGACGGCCACGAAAGGCGTATCGCCGGGCGCGGCCACCGATTGGTTCTTCCAGTTGTCCCAGTTGTCGCCGGGGCGAAAGTCGCGCCCGGCGACGAGATGCATCTTAAGCGCGGCGAAATATCCGGGCGTTACCGCGCGTTCACTGACGATGGTTTTATCGGCTGACTTATCGGTGTCCGACTGGCCTTCAACCGTGATCAAGCCGGTCCACTTGTTACCGGTCAAAGGCACGCCCCAGGCGAAGGCGGCTTTTTCGACCCCGGGCAGCGCGGCGACGTGCTCCAGCGCGCGCCGGTGGAAACCGACGAAGTCATCCTCCATGGGCGTCACGCTCAATGTCAAAATATTCTTAGTGTCGAAGCCGGGATTGAGTCTGGCGAGCTTGGCGACCGTTCCCAGCAGCAAGCCTGCGCCGACCAGCAAAACGATGGTGAGGACGATTTGCAGGACGGCGGCGGCGGCCAGCCATCGGCGCTGCGAGCGTCCGATGCTGCCGCTTCGTCCGCCGCTGCTCATCCCGGAGGCCGGGTTCGCCTGGCAGGCGCGAAAAGCAGGCAGGGCGCCCGCAAGCATCGCAGCCAATAGCGCCAGGCCAAAGACAACGCCAATGACCGGCCCGCCAACGGCCACCACCTCAAGGCGTGGAATGGCAAAGCCGCTGATGGCCTTGATAACCTTGACGATGCCCACCGCCAAACCGCAGCCGGCGACCCCTCCCAAAAGCGCGAGCAACAATGGTTCGGCCATGGCGACGGAGAAAAGTTGCGCGCGGCCCGCGCCGAGAGCGCAGCGCACGGCGTATTCCCGTTGTTGTTGCAATCCGCGACCGAGCATCAGGCCGGCGACATTGCCGCAGGCGATCAAGAACAGCAGGGCGACCGCGCCCATCAAGGGCAGAAGCAAGCGGCGTCCTTCGCGATTCAGCAGGGCCATCAACCAGCCGGCCTTCACATTGACGCGCTCCGAAATGCCTTCGATGCGCGCGTGGCGGCCGGTGATGACGGCCAATTCTGCTTGCGCCTGGCCCAGCGTCACGCCCGGCCGCAAGCGCCCGACGACATCGCACTGTTCGTGCTGAAGTCTGCCTTCGCGAACCATCACCGGCCGCCAGTAATCCACGGGCGCGTTGACATCAAAGTTGGGTTCGTTGTCGTCGTTGTCCGCCGGGAGAAATCGCAGGCCGGGCGGCATGACGCCGACGATGGTCAACGGCTCTTCAATCCGGCTGAGGTGGATGGCTTGTCCGATGATGTGCGGGTCTCCCTTGAACGTTTTTTGCCAAAGCTCATAACCAAGGATGATTTCGGAGAATCCGGCAATGGCGTCCGGTCTGGTGGCACCGAACAAGGGGGAGAACGTCTGCCCCAGCAGCGGCTTGACGCCGAGGAGATCAAAATAATTTGTCGTAACGTTCAAACCCTGGATGAATTGGCTGCCATCGTTGCGAATCAGGTATTCAAAATCCCACCAGTACGGAGCGATGGATTCAAAGGAATGCGTTTCATCGCGCCAGGCGGCCCAGGTGGCGACGGGGCAACGCCCTTCATAAGGCTGGCCTTCCTGGCCGGCAGAGAGACAAACAACGCGGTCGGGATGCGGGTACGGCGGCGGCATTAACAATACGCCTTGAACGACCGCGAAGATGGCGGACGTGAGACCAATCCCCAATGCCAGCGTCCCGACGGTCACGCCAGTGAACGCCGGTTTGCGGATTAGCGCGCGCAGTGCGACGCGCAGGTCGCCCAAAAAGGTCGCCATCACAAACAAAGACACCGGAAAGTGGCGGACTTGTATAACGGTGGTGACGATTTGCAGGT
>CAYTJG010000160.1:0-13998 GCA_964437865.1 uncultured Bifidobacteriaceae bacterium
TGGATGGGCATCCAAGCGGATTTTGACTTGGAGAAGTGAGGAGCAACGGTATGGCGGCCTTTAAAGACGCACTTGTGTTTCCGCTCCATTCCTTGTCCAAAGGCTCCGGCCGCTAATCCAACCGGACCCAAAAGGCAGGCTGACTTCCCTCACCCTTTTTCGGGGCTGGACGTTTGGCCGTTTTGAGGGATATTTCCCGACTGATTTTATGATTGCCCGTTCAATATTGTATCTGCTCGTCGCGCTGGGAGGCGCGGGACTCACGCTGCAAATGGCCTGGAATTCTCGTTTGCGCTCCGGCACCGGCTCGCCGGTGATGGCAACGCTGGTCTCGTTGAGCGTCAGCCTGCTGGCGCTGGTGGTGTTGTGGACCACCGGGGCGGGCGGGCGCGGCACTCTCCCGGCGTTTAATGCGCTGCCCAAATGGGCCTGGTGCGGCGGGCTGTTCGCCGCTTATTACCTCCTGGTGTCCGTCGTCGCCATCCCGAAACTGGGCGCCGCCGCGGTATTCTCCATAGTGATTGCGGGCCAGATGCTGGCCGCCTTGTTCCTGGATTCCACCGGCGCCTTCGGGGCACCCCAGCTTTCCCTGGGAACACCGCGCGTCTTGGGCGCAGCCTTGCTCCTGATCGGGGTGATCCTGATTCAGCGGAAGTAACCGGAGCGAACGTGCACAGGAGCGAGTGCCGACATCGGGCTGGAAAAGTTGTCGACGTTTGTAATGGGTAAAGGGAGGTGTCGCGGAGCGACGGAGGAATTTAGCCAGACACGCCAGTGTCTGGTCTCGCGCCAAACGAATTTATGCGTCCTGAAGGGACGCCGGATTTCCCCTGTCCCTTCAGGACGTTTTCATTTTTTCACCAACACCCGGCACGTGGTGCCGGGCTTATTCCTGCGTCGCTCCGCGACCGCCGAAAGGCGCCTTGGAGATTTCGCCCACGATAAACGTCGAGGAACTGTCAAAGCGGTCTGCGGACCGGGTAACTGGATCTTTATCCGCGCCAATTCGTAGGCAGCGGGCTGCTTCAGGGATTCAGCAGTTTCCTGGCTTCCACGCCCGGGGTGCGGCTGTTGCCGTTGCGCACGGTGAATCGGGTCTTGTCCAGATAATCCACGAGCGGCACGGCGTATTTGCGGCTGGCACCGATGGCGTCGCGGAAGTCCATGGTGGTAAAGGACGGAGCGCCACGGAAAAGCTTCAGCGCGGTCTGCCGGCCGGCTTCCACGGCGTCGCGATGCATCCAGATCTTATCGTCCAGGCGCACCACCTCCCCGCGTTCGGCGAGCAGCTTGAGCAGCGCGGCAATGCGCGCGGGCGGTTCGCCCAGCGCGGCGGCCAATTCATCCGGACTGGGCGGGGCGTAACCCGTCTGCTGCAACCGGGCGGCGAGCCGGGCGCCCGCTTGCTGGTCGCGCTCCGGCAGTTGCGAACTCCAGCCCGGGCGGGCCAGCAAGGCGCCGACGGCCGCGAGTTGGTTGGATTTCAACAGCGCGTCGATCACCGCCGCCAGCACCGCCGGATTCAATTTCAGGACCGCCGCCAGTTCCTCGCGGCTGATGCCGGCGCGGCGCGCGTCGGCGGCGTGAAACTGCTCGATGGCGGCCAGCACCAGCGGGCCATTCTTCTTGATGACGTCGCCGTGAATCCAGCCGCCGTCCACCTGGACGGTACGGTTTTCCACGCGCCATCGGCCCAGCAGGGAGGCAATTTCATCGGCGCGGCTCCAGCATTTTTTTTGCAGACTGCCGACGCTCGCGGGGGTTTCACTTTCGCGCACCATTTGCTCGCACCAGCGGGCGGGATCGGCCGCGGCTTCGCGCCGGGCGGCCAGGAGATCAATCGTCCACTGCTTTTGCCGGCGCAACCGGGCGTTGCTGAGGCCCAGGATTCGTCCGCCGCCGATGGTGGCCAACCCGGTGCCGGCGGCGCCCGCCACATTGGCGCGGATGACAAAACGTTCGCCCGGCACCAGCGGCAACGGCGCGGCCAACCGCAGTTGCACGAACTGCCGTTCCCCGGGCGCCATGCCGACTTTTTCCAGCATGGCCAGATGCGCGGCGACCGCAGCGGTGCCCACGTGGAGCTGCACTTCCAGGTAATCCTCGATGGCCTTGGGCACGGAAGCCAATAGCTGCAACTCCGCCTCGGCCATGGTGACGGGCTCTATGAGATTGGATTCCACGAGCGTCATGCCGCGTTTGATGACGTTGTGATCCAGCTCAGGAATGTTCAGGGCCACGCATTCGCCCGCCCGGCCCTCGGCCGCCTCTTCGCCATAAACCTGCAACCGGCGCACATGGCCGGAAGTGCCGGCGGGCAGCAGATGCAACTCCACCCCGGCGCGCACGCGGCCATGAGTGGGAATGCCGGTGACCACGGTGCCGGCGCCGCGAATGGAGAAAGCATCCTCCACCCACAGCCGAAACGGGCCGTCACAGGGACGCTCGCCGCACGCTTCCACCGTCTGGTTCAGGGTGTCAAAGAAACCGTCGAAACCTTCGCCGGTGAGATTGGAAATTGGACAAATGGGCGCTTGGGCGAGAAACGTGGGCGCGAGCAACCGCCGGAGGTCGTGCTGCACAAACTCGCGGCGGGCGGCATCGGCCAGGTCGATTTTCGTCAAGGCCACGACGCCATGTTTCAAGCCCATCAGGGTGAGAATGTGCAGATGCTCGTGCGTCTGGGGCATGATGCCGTCATCGGCTGCCACGACAAAAATGACGACGTCGATGCCGTGCGCGCCGGCGACCATGTTGCGGATGAAATCGACGTGGCCGGGGACATCCACGATGCCCACGACGCGTTGGTCGGCCAATTGGCAGGGGGCAAAGCCGAGGTCGATGGTGAGCCCGCGCTGTTTTTCCTCGGCCAAGGTGTCGGTTTCGCAGCCGGTGAGGAGTTTGACGAGGGCGCTTTTGCCGTGGTCCACGTGGCCGGCGGTACCCAGCATGATATTGCGACGGACAGTCATGGGCGAAGGGCGGGCCGGGCGAAGGCGTTGAGTGATTTCATTGCGCGATGCGTGCCAGGGCCGCGGCCACCCGCGGGAGCTGTTCCTCGGTCAGCGTGCGGAGATCGAGGCGGACGCAATCATCCTGGATGCGGCCAAAAATGCAGGCTTCATCCAGGCGCAACCGGCGGCCCAGTTCAGCGGCACTCAGGCGCGGCACGGAAACCATCAGTTCAAAACTGGGGATGGTCTCGGTGGGTAAGGAACCGCTGCCCAAATAGGCCTGGCTGGGATGGAGCTCGGTGTTGACCGCGGGCGCGGCGACGGCGATCAACTGGGCCAGCCTGCCTGCTCGCGTCTTCAATTCGGCGAGCGGCGTGGCGAGCATGCGGTAGGTGGGATGTTCACGCGCCAGCCGGCTGGGATCACGGAACAGTTGCAGCGTGCGCTCCAACACCATCAGGCAGGTCTTGTCCACGCGCACGGCGCGCATGAGTGGATGCTTGCGCAGCCGGGCCACCAGCGATTTTTTGCCCACGATGATGCCGCATTGCCCTGCCCCGATGAGCTTATCGCCGCTGAACAGGACCACCTCGGCGCCGGCCTCGATGGACTCGCGCACCGTGGGTTCATGCGGCAGGCCGAACGGCTTTAGATCAATCAGCGCGCCCGCGCCCAGGTCATCGATCAAGGTCAGGTTGCGCTGGCGGCACAATTCCGCCAGTTCGCGCAGGGGCACTTCGCTGGTGAAACCCACGATGCGGTAATTGCTGGGATGCGCCCGCAGGATGGCGGCAGTCTGGTCGGTGACGGCCTTTTCATAATCCTTGAGGTGCGTGCGATTGGTGGCGCCCACTTCGACCAGTTGCGCGCCGCTCTGGGCCATGACTTCGGGCAGACGGAACGAGCCCCCGATTTCGATGAGCTGGCCACGCGACACAATCACTTCCCGCGGGGCGGCCAGCGCGGCCAGCACGAGCATGGTGGCGGCGGCGTTGTTATTGACCACGGTGGCCGCCTCGGCACCGGTAAGTTCGGTGAGGATGTATTCGATCAATTCGTCACGTTCCACGCGTTCGCCGGTTTCGCGATCCACGGCCAGCGTGCAGCAGCCCTTCAGCTCGGCGGACAGGGAATCGATCACGCCGGCGGGCAACACGGCCCGGCCCAGGCCGGTGTGCAGGATGATGCCGGTGGCGTTGATGGCCTCGCGCACGTGTGGCTCGGTCGCCACCGCCAAATGCCGTTCCGCGAGCGCCAGCACGGCCTCGGCGGACACGCCGGCCTCCGCGCCCGCCAGGAGTTCGCGGCGCACCTGGTCCACCGCGCGGCGCAAGCAATCGGTGACCAATGGCTGCGGCTGCCGTTTCAACCAGCCGGCCGCCGCCTCGCTTTTCAGCAAATCAGTGACGGAGGGCAGCGACCGCAGCAGTTCTTGTTTTTGATCCGGCATAAATTTGAAGGAGCCCGAACGCCTGTCATAATAGGGTCAACGGCCTTAAGATGATCTTAGCACCCGCCGCGGTCAATCACGGAGCACACAGAATGGGCAGAGGATGGAGAATCGAGGATGGCGGATGGCGTGCCCACCAAACGGCGGGTGGGGCGCGTCTCTCCGAGCGCGCCGCGAACGTAACGAGGCGATTCGCGGACCTAGGCGATCACGCGCCAACAGCGGCGTTGATGACGCGCAGCGATCGGACCGAGCGTGGTTTCAAGGTGACGCGCCGAATTGGCTTGAGCGCATCGGTTAGCAGGCGCGCCGCGCCCAACCCTGATGCGAAGATAGCGGAGCCGAAGTTTGCATTGAAAGCACAATCACATTCCAGTTTTCGCATCCTCCCTATTGATTGACGCGCGGCAGAAAAGGGGGAAAGCTACTGGCATGGCAACCGACCATTCCATTCCGCCCCGGCTGGACCCACTGCAACCGGCGCCGACGACGACGGGCGGGCGGCTCGGCTTGGGATTGTCACTCATTGCGCCGGCCACGATCATCTTGATGGAGCTGCTACACCCGGGATGACGCTCACCCCTCACAGCCCTTGGCGGGCTGGCAATTTTTCTAACTCCCCCGCTGGCGCTAATCGTCAGCCTTGTGGCCTGGATCAGGAACGCAAACCGGATCGCCGCCATGGCGGGCGTGGTGATCAGCGGCGTGATAATTCTGTTGTTTGGCTTGGGGCTGGTGTCGGCCCTCTGTCGATAAGCAAACGAAATTAGTGGGTCCGGAAGTCCCATTGGTGCGGTGTCTGTTTCATGATCTGATCCTGAATCTCTCCATCGGTGGCAAGGTTTACGAAAGTCAGGTTTATTGGGAACTGAATTTCACCAATACGGCAAAGTTACAGGACTTTAACCCCCATTGAAGCAGCTCGCCGACCGCGTCATCGAGCGCGCTCGCCGGCCAAAATGGCCGCGCCGAGGGCCCCGGTAAATTGCGGCTGGCGCGGCACCAGCACCGGACAGCCCAAGACCGCCTCCAAGGCGCGCGCCATGCCGGGCTGCAACGCCACCCCGCCCGTGAAATAGACCGGTGAAACCACGACCCGCCCAGCCAGCGCCCCCACCCGCGTGGCCACGGCGTTTTGCACGCCAGCCACCACGTCCGGCAACGGCTGACCGGCCGCGAGCAGGCCGATGATTTCCGTTTCCGCGAACACGGCGCAGACGTTGCTGATCTGGGCGGGCGTGCGGCTGGCCTGCGCCAGGGCGGAGAGCTTGTCCCACCCCATATCCAGCCGCGCCGCCACCATTTCCAAAAAACGGCCGGTGCCCGCCGCACAGCGGTCGTTCATGGCGAAATCGCGCACCCGCCCGCGCTCCTCGAGCGCAATAACCTTGCTGTCCTGGCCGCCAATCTCGATGATCGTGCGCGCGTCGGGCGCCAGGTGATGCACCCCGCGCGCGTGACACGTGATTTCGGTGATGGTGGTATCCGCAAAACGGATGGCGTTGCGACCGTAACCCGTGGCCACCACGGCGGCCACCTGCGCACGCGCCAGCCCGGCCTGCTGCAAAAGGCGATCAAACAGTTCGGTGGCCAGGCGTTCCTGCTCCACCCCCTGGTCGCTCATGCCGAACGCCAAGACTTCCGACCGCGCCAGGTCAAACAACATCGTCTTGATGGCCCGCGAACCCGCGTCAACCCCGCCGCAGATCATGGGCAAATCCCTTTCGCGAGCGGGCCCTGGCACTCCTGGCGTTGGCACAACCCGCGTGGCTCCGGGCCGCGCGGTGGATGGACTATGGCTGCAATCATTTTGACCTCCGCGCGAGCGCTGTTTCCACCACCGCTTGCAGGCGCGACGCGAGGGCAGGCAGCATGGCATCAGAAACGGGCGGGATTTCAAGCTCGATTACGGGCAGGTCCAGCGTCTGCCGCACCGTTTGCCGGATGATTTCGCCCTCGCGCACGCAATGGCTGGCGCCCGGGATGCGCGCAATCACCACGGCTTCGGCGCGATTGGCCCGGCATTCGCGGACCACGCGCGCAGCGCGGTCCGTGGCCGGCCCCACCATGGGATCCGCCAAGGCGGTGCGGGCCAGCGCCTCGAGCGGCGGCAGGTCCTCGGGAATCAAATCCAGCGCGTGCGAGAACATGAAATCCGCGCCCGCCAGCCGGCCGCCGCAATCTTCGAGCAGATTCATGGCCCGCAAATCCGCCACCGGGTTCACCCAGAACACCCGGACGGCTTGGGCGCCGCTGACAAAATGGCCGCGCCGGAGCCGGCTGTGCGCCTCCGCGAGCAACTCCGCCAGCACGGCCACGGTTTCCTCGCGATCCGAGCAAAAATGGATGGCCAGCATTTCCGCCACGAGCATCTCCAGCGCCGGCAACGGCGCGGCCGGCGCGGCATAGACGGCCTGGCGCAAGGACGCGAGCAGGCGGCGAACCCGGTTGGCGGCGCGAATGCCATCGGCCAGCCGCGCGTCATCGAGCGGTACGCCCGCCAGTTCCGCCAGCGCCAGGCGCACCCGCTCCAGTTCCAGCCGCACGCAATCCACCTGGATGCTTGGCGCGGTGAGATTTCCCGGCAGCACGCAGGCTCCTTCGCCCGGTTCCGGCGCCCGCCGCCGCGGCATTTCCCACCAGAAAATGGCATGTCCCAGATGTTCGAGCCGTTGCGCGATGGCGGAGAAGTCGTCGCAGACGGCGCCGGTGCTGCAAATCAGCAGATCCGGCCGGGGAAAATGTTCGCCATTTTGGAACGCCGGCAGCATGGCGCGCACGGGACAAAACGAAGCGTCGATGCCCAGGGACTCGGCCTGTTGCAAGAGCTGGTCGCTGCCTTCCATGAGACAGGGAGTCCACCAGGCGCCGTCGGGATAAAACGCCCGCAAGCCGGGCAGCGCATAGGCCATCACCGGCACGGTGCCGAGGTCCTTCATGGTGCCCACGATTTTTTCGCCGCGCCCGCGGGCTTGGTGCAGCCGTTCGTTTTCCGTGAGCAGAAAATTCCAGAGCCGGAGCGCGGCGGCTGAACCATCAAATTGCAATTGTTCCAGCCGGAAATCCCGGTCGCGTTCCACATGCCGGCGCAACGGGCCGCCATAAGCCGCCTCGTGCAGGCCGCGGCCCTGCAATTCCGCGTAGCGGCGGTCCCAACCGGCGAGGTCCAGCTTGGGCATCAGGGCGTTCATTGGAGCGTTTCCACAAACGCCTGCAGGCGGCTGACATCACGCGGCGCCAGGCCGGCGGCGTCATCGGTCTCGAGCAGCAACACCGGCAGGTGACACGCCTCGCGCAAGGTCTGCCACTCGGCGCGCCAGAGATCGCAGCCGGTGAAGCACCACAAGACAATGCCCCGCACCTGCCGCGCCGAGAGCCGCTCCTGCAGCCAGGCATAGAGCCCGGTGTTGGGCCGGCGAAACACATCGACCAGATGGTCAAAATAGCCATCCACCAACACGGCCAAAGGATCCGGTCGATTTTCCCAGGTCGGACACAAGATGCGTTCCCCGGTATCCGTGCCGTTCAGGGCCACAAAACCGCCGGCGGCGGCGATGACGTCAAACAGCGGCCAGTCGGCCTGGGATAATGGGCCGCCCACAATGGCGAGCGGGACGCCCTTCGGAATGGTCGGCGGGAGCGGCTCGGCCAAGCTGCCGTCCCGGCAAAATCGGGCCACGGCGCGGGCCAGCGAACGGGCCTCGGCAAAGGGCGCAATGGTGCGCAAAGCGCTGCGGACTTGCCCGGCGGCGTCCAGTTCGGCGCCCAGGCGCTCCGGCGTGGGCGTGGTGCCACCCAGTTGGCGCAGGAAATTGCCCAGCCGCTCCAGCTCGGCACGGTACAGCCGGCGGGCCGCCGGCGTCTGGGTGGCCGGCACATTGAACAGGAAGGCCCGGGCGGAACTGCGAAAAACCGCGGCGTCATACCCGCGCCGCAACTGGTCGCAAGCGGTGGGAAACACCACCGCGGCATCGGCCTGCGATTCGGCAAATTGAACCACGTTCTCCGCAAACGCGCAGTTCCCGGCGGACAGGGGCGGCGTGCTCCGGCGAAACGCTTCGGCAAACCAGATGCCCTCGCTCTCCAACCCGTGGGCCCGCACCCACTCCGCCGGAATCCACGGACTGGCGAGGAAAACGCGCATGATCGCTACGCCGTCTTTTCGGCGACCACCAGGCCCTGGAAAATTTTATCCGCCTGCGCCAGCGAGAGGATGAATTTCATTTCCCCGATGAGCGTGACCGCCAGGGCGGTGTCGAAGCCGATGATTTTCAGGGCGTCATAGGTCAATTGCTTCCCGATCATATCCAAATACAGCGGCATGGTGGCCGCGAAACGGCCCGTGTCCTGTGCCACCTTCACGGTGCAGCCATTCTTCACCAGCAGATCCTTGTATTCGCTGAGCTGGAGCACGTTCGGAAATTTCATGAAGCCCAGGTAGCGGGCGGCCTCGGCCTCCGGCAAGCCATCGGGCCCCTCCATCCAGTCGGTGAAGGCGATCTTGCCGCCGGGTTTAAGCAGGCGGGCCGCCTCGGCGATCAGGCCCGGCTTGTCCTCCACATAGCACCAGGCATCCTCACCCCACACGAAGTCCGCTTGGCCGGCCGGCAGCCCGGTGGCACAGACGTTTCCTTCCACAAAGGAAACCTGGTCCGCCAATCCCTCGCCCTTCGCACGTTGGCGGCCCAACTCAATCACCGCCGGCGTGGCATCCACCCCCGTCATATGCGCCACCTTGAAGAAGCGCGCGAGGAATCGCATGCCCGCACCGGTACAGCAACACAGATCGACCCCGCGGAGTCCGGGGCGAAGGCCCGCCCGCTGGGCCAAATCCATCGATGACTGGAAGCCTCCGATATGGATCTGCTCCCCCATGAGCAGTTCCCAAAGCCGGCCTTCAGGGCCGGAATAGACCTTTTGGACGTCAGCCAGATGTATTTGCGGTGCGGATTTCATTCAGTTTGATTGGCGCGGATGGTTTCAAACAGGGCTTCGACGCGCGCCGAAATTCGAGCCGAGTCCGACGGCGAATAATCCGTCGTGATTTTCAAATAGGGTAATTGAAGTTCCTGCTCCACCCACTGGCGGACTTGCACGGATTCGAGGTCGTAAGTGAGGCAGGCCTGCCAGACCAGCTCGATGACACAATGTGGCCGGAACTTGGCCGTCAATGAGCGGAGCGTCTCGAAGCGGCGGGTGTTGGGCGTCATCACCGAACACGGCAGATGATAATATTTGCGGGCAATGGCGCGGAGGGTATCGGTTTCGCTTAAATCCACGTCGTCGAGGATGGGCTTGAGTCCGGTGCAGTTTTCCATGGCCACGACCACGGCCCCGGCGGCCTCGATCAGTTCCAGCACGCGCTCCGCGCCGTGGACCAGCGGCACACCCGTCAACAGCACCCGGAGCTGCTTGGACGGCGCCTGGGATTTTTCTTCCGAGAAAGCCGCGAGGGCGGCCTCGTACTGCTCCCAGTCGGCCGGGTTGCCGGAGACGATGCTCTTGAATTCGATCAACTGGCGCCCGGTAAATGGGGGTGGATCGCGCATGAGCAAAGCGGCCAGTTGGCGGCGCAGTTGGCGTTCCCGGTTCATCAACCGGCACGCCGACCGCAGTTTTTCATCCGTGATTTCGGTTTGAAACCGCTGCTCGAGGTGGGCTTTGAACTTGCCCAATTCGGCGGTCCAGTGTTCAAACGCGTCTTCGTCATCGGCTTTTTGCGGCAATTCGAGCACGTACATGGGCTTGGTCTGGCCCAGGAGCTCGAACATTTTCTTTTTACCGTCGCAGGTGGTCTCCGCCACGATCAGATCGGCCTGTTTCAGGAAAGGGTTTTTGTCCAGGACATGATAGCCGAAGGTGGATTTGATCAGCGGGCAGAGGTTGGTGGGCAGGAACTGCTCGGCGGCGGGGATGGTGGCGGCGGAACCGCCGCAGAGGCAGACGGGCACCGCGCCGGCCGCCAGGATGATTTCCCGCGGCGTGAACTCGCACATGATGCCCACCACCGGCACGCCACCGGCCTTGGCCTGTTCGACAAAATCGCAGCAATGATCGATCATGTCGGCAAACCATGCCACCGGCCCGGAAGCCCTGGGGCTGCCGGATGAACAGGAACCCTGGGCACAATCCATAAACTAGGTGATTGGATGGGCAGTCAACGGCTTGGCCGAGCTTAGCAAGGCCGGGACGGGAAACCAGAGAATTCGCAATGCCCTACAGGAGGCTGACTTCGAGCTGACCAATGGCGGACCGGAGAGCCAATTCCACCGCCGCCCGCCGCGCGGGATCCGTGATCTGTCCGCCGCCAATTTCCCGCACGTAAAAGCTGTCCGTGGCCGCGCCGCGCTCGGTGACAATCCGGGCGGTGGAAATATCGAGGCGTTGCTGGGCAAAAGTCTGCGAAATGGCGTGGAGGAGACCCAGCCGGTCCTCCGTCTCGATCTCGATCAAGGTCCGCGGGTCGGAAACGCTGTTCTCGAAGCGGATCTGGGTGTTCATCCGCTCGCCCAGATAGGCGGAATAGGCGGTGCGCCCGCTGGTTTGCTGGGCGATCAACTTGTGGAAATTGACATTTTCGCCGGTGAGGGCGGAATCCAGCAGCGCGGAGAACTTATCGCGCTGTTCCTTGCCGGCCAGGTTGCCGGTGCGCCCGTCGTTGACAAAGAAGGTATCCAGCACGATCCCATCGGTGCGCGTAAAGATCTGGGCGCCCATGATGTTGATGCCGGCGGCGCTCAGGGAGCCGGCGATCTTGCCGAACAACCCGGCGCGGTCCCAGGTGCACACCTTCACCAGACTATAGCCGCGGTCGCGCTCATCGATCCACGCCGTCACGGGCGCGAGCACCCGCTGGCTTTCCATCAGCAGCCGGTGCATGAAGCGGTGCGCCAGCTCCACGTCATCCAGAATCTGCTTGGGCGTGTAAATCTCATAGTAGCGGTCGGGCAACTGGCTGAAATGCGCGGTCAATTCCTCATCGGAAATACGGCGGGCGGCCAGTTCGCGCACCGCATAGCGCAGTTCATCGCGGGCCTTCTGCGAGGCCCGGCGGAACTCGGTGCCGCCCGTCAACAGGGTCATCGCCCGGGAATGCAACTGCCAGAGCAGCGAATCCTTGAAGCCGCTCCAGAGCTTGTCGCTGGTGCCCTGGGAATCGGCAAAGGTCAGCAAGGTCAGCAAATTCAGCTTTTCGGGCGTGCCCACCTGCCGGGAAAAATTGCGGATGACCGCCGGGTCGTCCAGATCGCGCCGCTGGGAAAGCGACGCCATCAACAGGTGATATTCGACCAGGAACTCGAGGGTGGCCGTGGCGGAGGCTTCGAGCTGGAGCCGCCGGGCGGCCCGCATGGCCAGTTCCGCGCCGGCCGCAGCATGTTTGCCGATTTCATGGTCAGCCGCCTTGCCCACGTCATGCAGCAACAAGGCCAGATAAAGCAAGCCGGGCCGCTCCAAACTCTGAAACAGCGGCGTGTAATGTTTGTACGGGGGCTCCTTCGCCTCCCACACCCGGTCCAACTGCTCCAGGCAGACCAGGGTGTGCTCGTCCGCGGCATACTGATGGTAAAACTCGTGCTGCACCAGGCAGGTGAGCCGGCCGAATTCCGGGATATACTTGCCGAGCAAATTCACCTCATGCATGGCGCGGAGCACCCGCGCCACTTCGCCCCGCCGCTCCAGAATCGTCAGAAAGGTCTCGCGGACATGCTCATCCTTGATGAATTCGCGGTTGACGAGGGAAAGCTGGTTGCGGATGAGCTGCGCCAAGTCCGGATGCAGTCGCAAATGCCGCTGCTGGGCATACAGGAAAACGCGCATCATGCGCCGGGGCGAATCCCGAAATACGCGATTGCTCACCGCGCGGATTTCATCGCCCACGAACAGGAATCCGTCCACCGGCTCCGGCATGGGATGCGCGGTGCCGCCGCCCAGCAACCGGCGAAGCCGGGCCAGCCGGCTGGTTTCCTCCGGCGAATGCAGGGCCAGACGCTGTTCCAGCGTGCGGGTGATCAAAAAGATGTTCCGCATGTGCGTGTACAGGTCATGCATGAACTTCTCAATGCGGCGGCTCGGCGAACGGTCGGAGTAGCCGAGGTTAAAAGCCACCGCCGGCTGCAAATTCTTGCCCAACACGTCCTGCGGCCGGTTCGTGTGGTAGTGCAGCTCGGTGCGGACCCGCAGGAGAAAATCGTAGGCGGCCTCGAGTTGCTTGCGTTCGGCCGGGCTCACAAATTCGCGCGCCTGCAGATCCGCCAGGGACCGGGTGCGGTATTTGAAAAAGACCATCCATAACAGGTTTTGAAAATCGCGCAGACCGCCGCAGCCATTCTTGATGTTGGGCTCCTGCATGCAGGCGGAATTGCCGTGCTTGGCGTGCCGGCTGGCCTGATCCTCCAACCGCATGGCAATATACTTATCCTCGTAGCCGACGACACATTTGCCGACCACCGCCTTTTCGAACCGCTTGAAAAGCGCCGCATCGCCCACGATCAGGCGCGATTCGATGAGCGCCGTCTTGGACTGCATGTCCGTGTTGGCCACTTTCACGCAATCCCCGAGGTCCCGAACCGAATAGCCCACTTTGAAACCAATATCCCACAGCGGGTAGAGGACACCATCGATCAAACCGGCCAGGTGGGGCAGCGGTTTGCCACCGGAAATCTGCCCTTCCTGCAAGAACATGAAGTCAATGTCGCTCTGGGGGTTCAATTCCCCCCGGCCAAAGCCGCCAATGGCCACCAAGGCGATGGCGGGCGACTCTTTCCGGACATTGGCAGGCAACTTCTCGCGGGCGGCGGCCCACAGATGACGGAGAAAGGCGTCCAGAATGGCGGCCCGCCCCTGGCAGATTTCCAAGCCGTTGGCACCAGCCCGGTGCAACAGTTTGAGACGGTGGGTTTCCACCTTGAGGAACTTCTTGTAGCGGGCCAGTCTTTCCACCGGGTTGGTGTCCGGAGCGAAAGAAAGCCGGACCGCCGCGGCGGCCTCAATTTTTTTGAGCAAATCCTGCACGGACGCATAGGATGGCGAGGGGCGGCGCTGAAAGAAAGCCAAGAAAGCGAAACCTTGTGGCGCGGGCGGGGTTGAATAGACTTAAGCGACCATGCCGGAACACTCCGACCTTGATGCCGCCCTCATGTTGCGCGTAAAACGCGGCGACCGTGCGGCGTTTGGCGAACTGGTCGAGAAGTACAAGCAACCCCTCTTCAACTTCATCAGCCGTTATTTGCGGGATGAGGTGGAATCCGAGGATCTGGCGCAAAATGTGTTCCTGCAAATGTATAAGTCCCGGCAGCGCTACGAACAAACCGCCAAATTCTCGACCTGGCTCTTCACCATTGCCCGCAATCTCTGCCTGAACGAAATCCGCCGGCGCTCCCGGCATCCCGCCGAATCCCTCGAGGAAACTCACAGCGAACACGAAGATCAACCGCAGCGGCAATACGAGGATAAGACCACCAGCCTGCCCGCGGACCAAGTCCTTCACAGTGAACTGGCCCGAAAAATCGAGCAAGCCCTGGCGGAATTGCCGGAAGCCCAGCGCACGGCCATCTTATTGTGTCGCCAGGATGAACTAAGCTACGACGAAATCGC
>CAYTJG010000161.1:0-13815 GCA_964437865.1 uncultured Bifidobacteriaceae bacterium
CGGTGGCCATCGAGCTCAAGTAGCGGTGGTGCGGGCGGTTGCGATCGGGCAAATGTCCATGGCCCGAACGCCGGTTGCATATTCTCTTGGAGCAGTTAGATTAGCCTGCTGAAAGGGAGGCGGCAGAACCTCTTTTTTCGCTTCCGCATGACCGAGGACGAAGCCATAACGATTATAGTCGAGCACCTAAAGGGACTGTTTCCCAAAAGCTGCCCGAATTGCCACCGGCGTTTTGATTCGCTGCCGGATTTCTTTGCGGCCACCAAGCCCATGGGGAATCCGGTGATCCATGATCTTGAAGCCGGAGAATTACGGCCGGAAAAGCCCCTGGGCGCCGTGGCCGTGTCCGGTTGCACTTGCGGTGCGGCGGTGGCGCTCAGCTCCGAAGGCATGCCAATTTTTCAATACTGGTCGTTGTTGTTGTGGGCCAAGAGCGAGACCCGGCGACGGAGCATTCCGGTGACGGCCTTGCTCAATCACTTGCGGGCGGAGGTTCGCGAGCGGGTCATTGCTGAGGCCGCCCGGGGTGAAGGCCTGCGGTCCGGTTGATTTCAGGAACCGCGGCGGCCGGCGGGGGGGCGTAACAGCTCGTTGATCTTGGCCAGCAGTTCGCTCAGGGCGAAAGGTTTGAGCAGAAAGTCGTTGGCCCCGTGAGCCAGACCATTCAGGCGGGCAAAATGGGTGTGCAGCCCGGTCAGCATGATCATGGGAATGTGCGCTGTGGCGGCGTTTTTCCGGATGGTCTCGCAAAACGTATAGCCGTTCATTTGGGGCATGGACGCATCCACCAAAATCAGGTCGGGCTGGGAACGTTCCACCTTCTGGAGGGCCTCCACCCCATTGAGCGAGGTGTCCACCACAAAGCCCTCGTCCTGCAAGACGGCACGCACCAGTTCCAAT
Organism: uncultured Bifidobacteriaceae bacterium; assembly: GCA_964437865.1. Taxonomy (GTDB): domain Bacteria; phylum Verrucomicrobiota; class Verrucomicrobiia; order Limisphaerales; family UBA11358; genus UBA11358. The sequence continues at coordinate 901 of CAYTJG010000161.1, forward strand.
TGGTCTGGTTCGTCGTCCACCGCGAGTATTCGGCCGCGTATAGTCGCTGATCCCATGTTCGATGTGTGCCCGGAGGGGCACCAAGTCCCCATCGGGCGGAATTGGACATGACTTAAGGAATTAAACCACCGGCGTCAATCTCTATCGGTCGGTGGCGCTCCGCTGCTGGACGAGGTGTTGGCGGTTCATAAACCGGCGGGAAATCAGGCGGCGATTTTGAGATGGGTGATGCGGAAGAGGGCGCCGCGCGGGGTGTTGGCCAGGCAGGTGATTTCCCAGCCATGCGCCAGCACAATTTGCTGCACCACGGCGAGCCCCAAACCGGTGCCTTTTTGGTGCGTCGTGAAATAGGGTTTGAATACCTCGTGGCGGTTTTCCTCGGTCACGCCGGGACCATCGTCCCGTACTTCCAGACTGGCGGCCCCAGGTCCGGTATGCTGAATGGCGATCTGGATCTTGCCGTTGACGGCCACCGCTTGGACGGCATTGATCAGGAGGTTGAACAGGACTTGCCGCAGCAGTTGCTCATCCGCTTCCACCGCCAGGGCCTCGCCCACGACTTCCACTTGGAGCTTCTTCTCGTCGATATCCAAGGCCAGGGTGCGGACGATTTCATGGGCGGCGGCGGTGAGCACCACGCGGGTGCGGCGGACTTCGCGGGGCCGCGAGTAATTGATGAACTCCGTCAATTGCGCGGTGACCTTGTCGGTTTCATCGACGATGGTCTGGGCTTTCTCGCGCAACTCGGGCGGGGCTTCGGGCTGGCGCGAGAGCATCTGGGCCTGGCCGCGGATGATGTTTAGCGGATTGCGGGTTTCATGCGCGAGACCGGCGGCGGCCAGGTTGAGTTCCTTGAGATGGGAATTGAGTTCGCTGGCGCGCACCAGGCGGATCTGCAGGTCGGCGGTGCGGTTCATGTTGCGCCAGGCGAGCCCGGCGCCCAAGGCGGAGAAGCCGGCGAAAAAGGCGATCACACACCGCATCCACACATCGCGCAGGCACGTGGCGCGGTATTTGTCCGTGGACATGGTGAAGACCAGACCGTGCAATTCGTGCGTGGCCACGAGCGCGTTGTAATCCGCTTCGGTCATCCAGCGCAGCCAGGGGAGACGGCCGCGGTCACGGCGACCGTGGTCACCCTCCGGCGGCGGGCGGTTGCCATTCTCGCCGGGAGGCGGGGGCATGGCCACGCCGCCTTCGGTGGGTGGCGGTGGCGGATTGGTAAAGGAAAAAGACGGGCTGTTCGTGCCCTTGAATTCGTCGCCGCGTGGATCGTGCCGTGGAAAGTCTCCTTCGCGGGGCGGGAGAGCGTTGGTGAATTCACGGGGTCCCGGCAGCACGACCGTGGCATTGTGCAGCGCGCCATCCTCCACGGGGGCGCCTTCCACCGGCATGACGAAGGTCACGAAGTTGCTGCCCCAGACTTCGCTGCCCGCCGGCAACTGGTGCGCAAATGAATTGGTGGGGGGAACGGAAACGACCGGGTCGCCGTTCGTATTCAGGAGCGTGACGGCAATCAGTCGGTCGCCGGATTGGACGAGCGTATTGGTATGGGTGACGAGAAATTCCAGGACCGGCTGGATGTGGTCCTGCAGGATTGTGCCACGGAAGCGGGCGGCCCGGATGACGGCGCTGATGGTGTTGGCGATTTCATGGGAGCGGTTGCGGAGGTCCAACTTGGCCGCATTGGCCACGCGCTGGTGTTCCTCCGCCTGCCAGCCCACGACGAGCAGCCACGTGGCCAGGAGCAGGCCGATGACCGCGAGGCTTCGTCGGGGGGCGTTCATTGTGCGCTCTTCTTCTTGTCCTTCTTCGCCGGCTCGGCTTTCTTGACGGGAACGCGTTCGAGGAAGCGGTCGAGTTCCTGTTCCGTGATGGAATTGGTGAGCATGGGAGCCTGGGACATTTCCGGAGTGGACAGGTTCACAAGTTGAGACGGTGCCTGCACAATATGCGGGGTGAGGAACATAAGCAACTCCGTTTTGGAGCCTGCCGTGCTGGTGGACCGGAACAACTGGCCGAGCAGGGGAATGTCACCCAAAAACGGCACCTTGGTTTCCGAGGAACTCTTGTTCTTCGAAATGAGTCCACCGATCACCACCGTCTGGCCGTTGGGCGTGACCACCACGGTGTTCGCCGTGGTGACGTTGAGGTTGGGCGCGTAGACGGCGGATGTGCCGAGCAGGCTGCTGCCGAAGGCGATCACTTGGCCGGAAGACGAGGTGTCCACCGAAGTATCCTCCGGTTCCAGGATCATTTCCACCAAGCCATTGGCCCCGATGAAGGGCGTGACATAGAGGATGATACCCACGGCTTGGTAGGAGCCATTGATGGTGGGCGTGGTGGCGCCGCTGGTGCCCACGGAGGTATAGGTGACGCCGCTGGGCAGATAGATGCTCTGGCCGATCTGGATTTGCGCCAATTGGCCATCGTGCGCCAGGATGGACGGCCGGGCGAGCACTTCCGATTTGCCGGCGGCCGCCACGGCCTGGATGGTGGCCGTGAAATCATTGCCCAGGATCTGGTAGAGCCCGCCGCTGCCGGTGGCGCTGCTGGGGGTGATCGGCAGGCCAAAATTGTTGGCGACGTTGGCGCTTGAGTACACCGGCGTGACGCTCTTGGGCACCACCGTGTTGGAGACGACGGAGTAATTGGTCACGTAGCCGGTGATTTGGGACAAACCGCTGCCCAGCCAGTTGCCGGTATAGGTGCCCTGCACGCCCAGTTCCTCGGAGTCGTTGTGCTGCACTTCCAGGAAGACCACCTTGATCAATACCTGGGGCTCGGGGGCATCCATGTTTTCCACCACGCGGCGGATTTGCTCGGCGGTCGCCTTGTCGGCAATGACGATGAGATTGTGCGTGTTGGGGTCCACGCTGATGACGGCGCTGCCGACGGTGCCGTTACCGTTGTACGAGCTGCTGCTGGAGGAACTGCTGTTGCGGTTGTTGTTGCCGAAGCCGCCAAAACCGCCAAAGCCGCCAAAACCGTTGTTGCCGGTGGTGCGTTGTTGGGCGGAGAGGTGCAGCGCGGTGCACAGCAGCAGCAGGCAGATGCCGCCGGTCCGTGGATTAAAGAAATTGAATTTCATAATTTCGATTGGGAGTAAGTGTGGCCAGGGTGGTGATTAGAAACCGCCGCCAGTCGAAGTTCGGGAACTCGTGCCCAGTGTGGAGCCGCTGCTCGAGCTGGTCGTGCTGGTGGTGGTCGCGTTGTTTTGCTGGCGGGTCGCCAAGGCGCTGCTTTGACTGCTGCTGGAGCTGGAACTGCGGGACGAACTGGTTTGGAACATGTTCTGCAACACCAGTGCCGCGGCCTGCGAATCGCCGTTCTTCATCTGGAACACGTAGACATCCTGATCGCGATCGGATGCCACGTCCAAGTCCTTCATCATGCTGGCGATCTGCTCCATCATATCCTTGGGCGCGGTCACGATGACGGCCGAGATGCGGGCATCGGCCACGGCGTTGACCTGGGTGGCCTTTTTGATGCGGTCGCTGGAGCTGTTGCCGGTGGCACCGGCAGCGGCGGCCATCCGCTGGAAAAATCCCCCCGGGCCGCCCCCGCCCGGGAAGCCGCCGCCGAAGCGGATGGGCGACTGGCTGCTGCTGCCGGAGGTGCTGCTCGGAAACACGCTCGAAAGTTCCGTGGCCACATCGTTGGGATTGGCATGTTCCAGGTGGAACACTCGGATCTCGGTTTCCGCCTCGGCGCTGTCGTCGATGCCCTTGATGATCTCAGCCAGATGATGGATGTTCGCCTGCGTGTCCGTGATGACAATGGAATTGCCGGCTTCGTTGGCCACCACGGTGGCCTGGGGCGAGACGAACGAGGACAAATCCGACACCAATTGCCGGGCCTCGACAAAGCGGATCGGGATGATCTGGGTGACGATCTCCGCGTTTTTCGGAATCTGCTCCGGGTTGTTGCCGTTTTTGACCGGGATTTCCCGCGTCTTGGCGTCGTTCTTGTCCACGATGGTCAGAGTGCGCCCATCGCGGATGGCGGCGTAGTTGTTTCGATTCAACACCGCATTCAGGAGGTTCACGGCTTCATCGCGGGTGAGGTGTTTGCCGGTGACGGTGACGGTGCCGGTGACGCGCGTGTCTTGAATGATGACGAATCCGGCGGCGTCGCTCAGATAATTCAGGACCATGTCGAGCGGCGCTCCCTTGAAGTCCAACGTCAGATCATTGGCATTGGTGCCGGTCTTTGTCGGGGGCACGAATTGAGACTCGATTTCCTCGGTCGGCGCCGCGCTCTTTTGTGCGGGCAGGATCACGGTTGGTGCCGTGACTTGGCTGGTGGCACTGGCGGCCGAGTTGCCGCCGTTGGTATCGGGTCCGCCGCCGGGCCCGCCGCCCATTTCCGGGGGGCCGCCTTGATCGGGGCCACCGGGTCCGCCTTCTCCGGGCGGCACGGGTTGGGCGTGGGCGGAGACCAGCGCGCCGGCGAGGGCGGCGGCCATCAGGCTGAGGATGAGCTTTTTCATTGGTTTTCTTTTTCGCGTTGTTGCATCAGACGTTTCAAGATGTCGTTGGGTTCGGTGGCGGAGGACGGGGTGGCAGCTTCGGAGCCGGACGAGCCGCCGGCGGCCGCTGAGGTGGTGGTGTCCGTGGTGCCGGCCGTGGTGGTAATGTCGGCGGCTTCGGCGCTGACCCATTGGCCGTTGGCCTGTTTCAAACCGCCGCCGAGGGGCACATTGATCTGCGTCTGGTTGGTGGCTTCCAGCACCACGTTGGTGGCGCACAGGGCGGTCACGGTGTAGCTCGCAAACTGGTCGCCCACCTGCACCACCTTGCTCCATTCCGAGCTGTTGCCGCTGAAAAAGGCGAACGTGCCCTTGGCGTAGTCCATGGTGCCCACAAACCGGATGCCCGGGGCGGGCGTGGCGCGCGTTGAATGGCGGACGACCGCGCGTCCGGTGAACGAATGCGGCACCCGGTTGGGATCAAAAATATTCCGGTCGGTGATGAACGTGCTGAACCGGGCGTAATCCTCCGGGCCGGGAACGCCGTTGGACTGGGCCAGGGCGCCGCCGGCCAGGACCGTGGCCAAGGCGATCACGGCGCCGGCCTTGGCCTGCGCCGGCCGGATTCGGGAAATCGGCGGGAAATCCGAAGTCCAAAGCCCGAAAGGAGTTTTGCGCAGCCTTCGGAGGAGGTGGCCGATGGCGCGCGCCGGTGGGCTGATCCGTGGATCCCCCGCCGGCATTCCCTTGGTCTTCGTCCTTCGGATTTCAAATTGTAGCGATGGTTTCATGTTCATTTCTGCAACAGGGCCAGTCCGTCGATTTCCATGCCCAAGGTGAATTGCTGGCCGGTATTGTCATGGGCGCTCAATTCGACCGTGTCCAGCCGCACGGCCAGTGGGCCTTTCTCGACTTCGTAGATGAACTTGCTCAGATTGGCCAGATCGCCCTCGGTCTCCACGCGGCAATCCAGGGTCATGTAGTTGGTGGACTCCACTTTCCACTGCGGCATGATGCTGGTGATGGTGGCGCCGCTGTTGCGCGACCAGCCGTCCATGGCGTTCAGGAATTGTTGTTCCGCCTGGGACATGACCGGCGCCAGGGCGTTGGTTTGCATCTCCGACCACTGGCTGCGGAGGCTGGCCTGGCGGCGAAGAAGCTGGTTGCCGGTCTTGACCTTTTCGCGCAAAGCGGTGATCTGCTTTTGGCGGCCGGACCAATAATTTTCCAGCGGCGCGAAGATGAAGTTGACGGCGGCATACAAACCGACCACCGCAATGGTCAGCACCACCAAAAGATCCTGACGATTCTTGACCTTCATTCGAGGGCTCCGTTGTTGAATTTGAAACTGAACACGAACTGGATGGGCGGCTTGTTGCCGCGGGTTTGTTCCAGGTGGACGTCTGAAATGCCGGGAACCGCGCTCAGCTTGTTTTCCACGGGCAGCAGGGCCGCGTTGTTTTGCTCGGTGCCGGAGCAGCTAACCGTGCCATCATCCCGGATGGTGATGGCCTTGGCGGTGACGTCGCCGTTTTCGGTGAAGGCGAGCGACATTTGGCGGAGAATCTGCAGGCTGCGGTAGTTGCGGCCGTACCAGGGTTGGTATTGCTGGATCTTGTCCTGCACGCTGCTCAATTCGGTGGCCTTGGTTTCCATTTGCCGCCATTGGCGGTCCAGCCGCCATAATTGGAATTGCTGGAAGAGGAAGAGGGCCAGGATGAGCGCGGCCACGCCGGCGGCCACGGCGCTGGTGGTGCGCAGCGGACCGGACGAATACTTGGCGGCGAACTGCTCCACCAAGGTGGGCTTGGGCGGCAGAAACTCGAAGGCGGGCGCCCGATCGACCAGGACGTTGGCCGCCAGACTGAACGCGGGTGACGGCGTGGAGTCGGCGGGCAGGGTGACGCCGAATTCGCCGGGCGGGTAAACCGGCACGGTATCCACCTTGAGGCCCATGGGCTCCAAGCGCAGTTCCATTTCATCCGCCAACTGCTGGGCGAGTTCGCGGGGGCCGAAGATGCGCACGCGTTTGATCTGCGTGCGGAGTTCCTCGGGCAATTGGCCGAGCGTGACGCGCGCCTCGCGGGCCAGGACATCCGCCTGCACGGTGCGGTGGCCGCCTTCGGTCTCCACGGTGTCGTCGAAGGCGCGCAGGGCGACCACGCCGCCGCCGACCGTCACTTGGAGGCTGACACCGCCCTCGCCGATGGCCAGGGCCAGGACGCCGCCGGCGGCTTCATCGACCGGGACCTGCAGGGCGGCGATGCCCAGCGCAAAGGAGACCGGCTTGAGCTTGGCCGCGGCCAGGATTTGTTCGAGCGCGAGGACCTGCGCCTTGGGGATGCCGCCCAGCAAGACGAGCTTCTTGCCGCCGGTCAGCGCGCATTCCGAACGGGCGATTTGCAACGTGTCGGCATCCGCATGAAAGCCCTTTTCCGCCTCCAATTGCAGCAGGCTGGCCGCGTCAGCCGGGGGCAGGGGGGGCAGTTCGGTCTGCGCGGCCAGGACCCATTTCAACGGCAGGCCCACCACGCAGTCGCGTTCGTGCACGCCTGCCGCGTCGAGTTGGTTGCGAATCTCGCGGCCGACGAGTTCGGGGGCGGCGGTGAGCGGGTCCAGGGTGAGCGGGGCGGAGAAACTCTGGAGCTTTTCCAGGGCGCCGTTGCTGCGGCGCAGCACCACGCCTTCCAGCTTGCTGTCGTCCACCACGAGGCCCAGCACGGAAGTGAGTTTTTTCCGTTTGCGAATTTTAAACAAGGGAGCGCTGTTCATGAGCAAATTATTTCGGCGTGTTTTGGGCCAGGAGTGTTTGCCGTGTCTTGTCGCCCAGGGCCCAGCCCAGCCGGCTCAGGTCCTGGCGATAGAGGATTTTTGGGGTGCCGTCGCTGACGTCGAAAACGAACTTTGCGCGGCGGTAGCCGCGGCCATAGGCGCCCACGGCGGCAATGTCGGCGGTAAATTGGTAGCTGTGGCTGGTGATGTAGTCGCCGGTAGCCAGCGCCGTGACGATGGAACTGGAGGTGCCGAGCGCGTCAATGACCCAGGCCACGGAAGTGAGATTGTTGGGGTTTTGCTGGCGGTAGGTCACGAGCGTTTGGGCGGCGCTTTCGGCGGTGGATTGATCGACATTAAGGCCCATGAACAGCGCCGTGAGCACATCGGCGTTGGCGGTGTTCACGTTGACGCGGTTGCGCAGATAGGTGTTCGTGCTGGTGGTGATGTTGTTGACCAGGTTGGCGAAATCGGATGAGGTCATGCCGGCGTTGCGGCAGCGGAGGGCAAAGCCGAAGAGGCCGTGGTAGGGCCGGGCGTTGGCATTGGTTTGGGTCAACTGGTTGACGTAAGAAGTGCTGAGGCCGGAGTTTTGCAGCAGCGCGGTCATTTTGGTCTTCGAGCAGGTGCTGACATTGGTCAGCGACGAGCCGTCCAGGTGGTAGTTCGGTTCGCGCGTGTAAACCGTGCAATCCTCGAGCAGTCCCAATTCCACCTGGCCGCTGCCGTTCGCGTTCTTTTCGCTCTTGTCCAGCACGCCGTTGCGGTTGACATCGTCGCCCACCAGCATTTCCTCGGTGGCGCCATATACCATCCGCAACTCGTCCACGGTTTCAAAAGGCGCATTCTTGGCGGCGTACCCGAGGGAGGTGTAATCGAGGGAAACATCCCCGTTGGTGCCGCGCCAGTCCATGATGGCGTTGGCGAAATCCGCCGTCACATTGGGCAGGTACTGGAAGATATTGGTGCTGACGTAATTCAGGTTCAGCTTGGCGGTCTCATCGACGAGACCGAACGTGGGTTCGGTGCGATTGTTTCCGCCGACGTCGCGGCCGATGAGCCAGAAGTGGGCGTCGCCGATCGGCACGGCGGCGCATTTGAACTGGGTGCTTTGGGGCATGGCACCGTTGGTGGCAAAATTTTGCAAGACCAGCGCCACGTACCGCGCCGCGCCCTCGATGGCCTGGTCGGCGGCAATGCCGTTCATCCGGTTGTCGGAGGCCGTCAGCTCGTAGTGCATGGTGTTGGCGAAATAGAGGACGATGCTGACCAGCCCGATGGCCACCCAAAGCACGATGATGAGCACCGAACCGCGTTCGCGGGGCGAGCGGGAGGCAAAGATGGCGGGTGGCAGTTTCATTTCAGCTTCCGGTGCTGGTGGCGGTGAGCACCATGTTCGTGCGCGGCACGGCATCGAGGGGCACCAGGATTTCAATCGGTTTCAAGTCCGATCGCCCCGCCATGAGGATATCCACGCGCACGGCCAACGGCAGGTTGGTATAGATCGCAGTGGTGGCGGTGGTGTCCCAGGCATCATCCCATTGCGTACCGTCGTAACAGGAGAATTTCAAGCTGGCGACCCCGTTGAGCATAAGCTGGTCGGTGATGTCCGGTGTGGTGATGGTGAGCAGATTGCGGCTGACGGTCCGGTACAGATCGCGCCCCACGGCCGAATTGTTGGCCGGCAACCTTAATTCGTAGGTGACGCGCTGGATATCGCCCCACGGCGCGCTGCTGCTCAGCGGGCCGGTGGCGGTGAACATCTCGACAGACACCGCGCCGTTTACGCCGGAGCTGGTGAGATTGTCGCCCGCGCGGAAGCCGCCCGAGAGGAGCTTGCTGGTGCCGTTGGTGGTGGCTACCGCGCACGCCAGGTCGCGTTTGATGTACGTAACCGCCGCGTCCACGGGCGAGGCGGCATCCACCATCTCCGCCGTATCGTCCCGCAGCCGCAGGGCGGCGAAAAACGCCGTGTTTACGGTGATGAGCACGACGGTGGCAATGCCAATGGCGAGAATCAACTCGATCAGCGTGAAACCGCTGGCGCAAGGCGTGAGAGTCAATGGCAGGGGCGCTTTTATGGCCGTCTGCCGAGCACCCTGCCGCGGCCAACTTCTTTTTATGGTTTCGACGTTCACGGAATCAAATTTTGCTATTGTGCGGAGCCAACCCCGGACGGGGTGGCGAGCGTCTGGTAATTGGCCAGCGTGCTCAAGTGCACCGTGTAATTCTTACCTTGCGCGGTATAGGCGACTTCCGCCGTCAGGAGCTGCATCGAATCCTGCGGCCAGCTTTGGGCCGTGAGCCGCCACCGAAAATCCAGTATGCCCTCGGTGACGGTGCCACTGCCGACGCCGGAGACCCAGTTGGTGGTCACGATGCTCTCATTCAAAACCCGGTCGGCAACGCGCGCGGCCTCGCTTTTGCGGGCGGCCACCTCGCCGGCCAGGGTGGCCACGTGCAGCGCTTCCACCGCGGTCGGAATCACGATGGCCAGGAACATCAACGCCGCCAACACTTCGGCGAGCGTGAAGCCCGCCGCTCCACGTCGTGCCACCGGCGCGGTCGTGACCCCGTTCATCGGCCTGGGATCACTGGTTGGCGGTGGTAACTTCATAACCATTGCGCAAACGCGTTTCCGTCAACAAACGCGAAAAACCATCCACATCCACGAGCTTCACCGCTTGCGGGCTGCCTTCATCCACCGTGCCATCAGCCTGGAAGCGGATGGCCGGCAGATTATTGAACAGGGTTTGGGCGCCCACGCCCGTGTTGAGCACCGCAATCTTGAGCGTGGAATCGAGCGTCAAGGTCTCCGCCTGGGGATCGCCGGTCTGGCCGCTGGTTTCGGCCAGCAGACCGTAGGTGCCCGCCTGGGAGTTGATCCACAGCACCATCGGTGTGCCCTCGGAAACCGCGCGGCTTTGGGCCACGTGGATGAATGAAATCAGCCGCCGCGCCTCCGTGTCCAGCGCGCGTCCGCGAATGAACTTGGCCATGGGGGGCAGCGTGATGGACGTGATGATCACGAGCAGCGAGAGCACAAGGATCAGCTCGATCAGCGTGAAACCGCGTCGGCCGGTCTTGTTTTGTCCAGTTGGCAAGGTCATCGCGCGTTCCTAATCGCCCGGCGCCGGCAGGACGGAGAGCAGCAACCAGAATGTAGCGGGCGGGCGCGCATTTAACGGAGCCTATTGCCAATTGGCGATGTCATCCTCCGTGTTTTCCTTGCCATCCGGACCCACGGAGAGGAGATCATAAGCGCCCGCGTTATGCTTGCCCGGATAATAATAGATGTACGGATTGCCCCAGGGATCGATCGGCAGCTTGGGCGGGTCGAAATAGGGGCCGTGCCAGTTCTTGGCGTTGGACGGCTGAGTGATCAGATCCTGCAGGCTCTTCGGAAAATAGCCGTTGTCCACTTCGAACTGACCGAGGGCGGATTTGATACCGCCGTTGATGTCGGCGCGGGCGGCCGTGACTTTGGCTTGCTCGGTACGGCCGACCACCCGGGGCACGACCAACGCCGCGAGGATGCCGATGATGGTAACGACCAGGAGCATTTCGACCAGGGTGAAGGCCGAAGTGCGACGAGTAACCCGTGCCGGGTGACCGGCCCCAGCGGTCACGGTGCCGCCGTGGTTGTCATTTATGTTGTTCTGGATGTTGATTTTCATAAAACGGTCTTTATTTGATGTATTCGCCCATGGAGAGCACCGGCAACAACATGCCGATGAAAATGACGCCGATGAAGGCGGCGATCAGGAACAGCATGAGCGGTTCGGCGAAGGCCACGGCGGTTTTTAAATTGCGGTCCAGATCGGTCTCGGTTTCGCCGGCAATGCGCACCAGTTCGGCGTCGAGCTTGCCGCTTTCCTCCGCCACGGCCACCATTTCCAGGACCGAGCCGGGAAACAGCGACCGGCAGTCGGCGAGGCTCTGGCCGAGGCGGCCACCCTGCTGAACCCGCTCGATGGACTCGGCGACGGCGTCCACGAGGATCTGGTTGCCGATGGAGCGGCGGGCCACGTTTAGAGCGTGGACCAGCGGCACGCCGGCCCCGATCAGGGTGCCCAGCATGCGGCAGAAGCGGGCCATGGCGAATTGAGCCACCAGCGGCCCAACGAGGGGCGACTTCAAAACCAGGCCCTCCCAGGAGCGTCTGCCTCGTTCGGAGACGAACCAACTCCGGACCAGGAAGAACACGACCACGGCACCGACCGCGACCAGCAGGCCGTACGAGCGCATGAAATTGCTCACACTGATGATCATCTGGGTGATGACCGGCAGCGTGCCATGGATACTGGCGAAGACCCGTTGAAATTTGGGAATGAAGAACACGAGCAACACGGTGAGAACCACCAGGGCCAGCGCCAGCAGAATGCAGGGATACAGCATCGCCGTGAGCACCTTGGATTTGAGTTCCTTTTCGCGGGATTGGAATTCCGCGATTTGGGCCAGCACCACGTCCAGGAAGCCGCCGGTTTCACCCGCTTCCACCATGGCCACATAGACGCGCGGAAAGGTCTCCGGCAGGCGGGCCATGGCGTCGGCCAGCGCCAGGCCGTCCACCACCATGTCATGCACTTCCTTCCATTTGGCGCGGGCGACGGGCGAGGAGGCTTCCTTTTGCAAAATGACGAGGGCCCGGCTCAGGGGCACGCCGGCGGCGAGCAGGCTGGAGAGCAGCCGGGTGAAATTCTCCCGTTCCTTGCCCGAAACCTTCTTGCGCGTAAAATGGATTGCCAGCCCCGAAGGCGCCGCCGGGTTGGCCGCCCCCTTCTTGGCCGCTTTGGCGGTGGTCTCCGCCACCTTCACGGGCCGCAGACCCAGCGTCTCGATCTGGCGCATCGCATCCGGCCGGCTGCCGGCGTCCAGGACGCCTTCGGCCACTTTGCCGTCGGCCTGCAAGGCTTTGTAGGAAAAGGTGGGCATTACGGTGATTAGCGTGCCACCGCGATGGCGGCGGCGGTTTCCGTGGCGTGGGCTTTGGTGGCGTCCTCCACTTCCTTGGCCGTGGTCACGCTGAGCACTTCCTCCACCGTGGTCACGCCGGCGGCCACCAGGCGCCAGCCGTCCTCGGCCAGCGAGTGCATGCCCCCGCGGCGGGCGGCGTCCCGAATCTGGTCGGACGAAGCATTCTTGAGAATCAACTGCCGGATTTCCTCGTTGGAGTCCATCCACTCGAAGATGGCGTGGCGGCCGAAGAACCCGGTGTTGCGGCATTCGCGGCAGCCCACGGTTTTATAAATGGGGGTTTCCACGGGAATGCCAATCTTGACCTTCAATTGTTGGGCGGTCGCGGAATCATCCCGCTGCTTGCAATGCGGGCAAAGCACGCGCACGAGGCGCTGGGCGAGGACGGCTTCCAGCGAGGAGGCCACCAGGTACGGTTCCACGCCCATGTCCACCAGGCGGGTCAGGGCGCCGGGGGCGTCGTTGGTGTGCAGGGTGGAAAAAACCAAGTGGCCGGTCAGCGAAGCCTGCACCGCAATCTGGGCGGTCTCGGCATCGCGGATTTCGCCAATCAGAATCACATCCGGGTCATGGCGCAAGATGGAGCGCAGCCCCCGCGCGAACGTGAGACCGGATTTCTCGTTGACTTGAATCTGGTTGACGCCCTTGAGCTGATATTCCACCGGGTCTTCCACGGTGATGATCTTGCGGACGGC
>CAYTJG010000162.1:0-13755 GCA_964437865.1 uncultured Bifidobacteriaceae bacterium
TGATAAATCCCCAATGTTTACGGCCTATTCAAGGCCTCGCGCCGTCAAATCGTCCTCGTCCAAACCAAAAAAATGTCCCAGCTCATGCAGAAAAGTGGTGTGCACTTCGTCACAAAACACCCCTTTATCCCCTTCCGCGAAGTCCCACAGGTTCTCCAAAAACAAAATTATTTGCGGCGGCAGCACCTCCGCCCCATTGTCCGCAAATTCGTGACCGGTAAACAATCCAAGCGTATCCTCTTCAATACCATCAGCTTGCAAACCAGCATTCGGAATCCGCTCAAATGTCACCGGTAGATTTTGCGCCTGTTCCCGCAGCGGAACGGGCAACGCCTCCAGCGTGGCCTCAATTTCTGCCTGCGCCAGCTCCTGCAAACGATTCCAATCGGCTTCCATGACTTTTCTAGATTTCCACGACCAATCCTGCATTAAAACCCGCGCAGAGTTGGTGCGGATAGCCGCGCTGATTCGTCAATAAACGCGTGGTTCCAATGGTAAAATCCACATTGTGGTGCGTGTGCCCGAAAATCCACAACGGTACGCCGCTCTGTTCAATCAAGGGATCCAGACACGAACTGAAGGCGGGCCGAAGCGGACTGGAGGCATGATCCGGAGGCTCCAAGCGCGCGCTGGGGGCGTGATGGGTAATCACAATCGTGCGCGCAGGCTCGTGTTTGGCCAATTCTCGCCGCAACCACGATACCGATTCATAATGCAGCCGCACCGTGTCCTGCGGGCTCAGTTGACGATGTTGCGGATTGAACCGAATGACGTGGTAATCGCTCATTCCCTCTGCCGCCAGCCGCATGGCCGCGGCCGGATTCCCGTTTAATAGAAAATCCGTCCATAAAGTGCAGCCTAGGAACGTATAACCTCCAATCTCCACCGACTTGTTTTCCAGCACACAAAGGTGGCTGCCTTCTGTTTCATGCTGCAACAGCTCGGTCAGCGCCGGCAGGGAATGCCGGTAATACTCGTGGTTGCCGGGCACATAAATCACCGGTTGCGAGGGAAACTGCTTTTTCGCCCAGTGGCACCCTTCACGCCCCAGGTGGATATCGCCCGCCAAGACAACGACATCCGCATCCGTTGGGGGAATTTGGATGCCGCTGCCGAACTCGAGATGCAGGTCGGACAGAATGTGCAAACGCATAGGCTGTGACTTCAGATTATCCCGCCATTTTCTGGGAAAGCAATGCTGCCAACCAATTCTCTGGATGACGTGGAAATCGCCATGGCCTTGGAAGATCGGTTCGGCGTATCGATACCCGAGGACTTGCTGAATGCCGACCTGACCGTGGGCGACCTGCTCCAGACCTTGGAAACCGTTTTGGCCGCCCGGCGGGCCCTCCCCGCCACGGACGAGCCGACCGGGCGGATTAATCCGGTCAGCAAGGCCTGAAATCGCGCGCTCGCGCCGGCGGTGAACTCCGCGTTGTTTTGCGGCGGGCCTTAGCCTAAGCTCCCGCAAAACAAACGGTCATGCCACGCCTGGATCAACTGTTGGTGGAACGCGGCTTATGCACCAGCCGCGAGCAAGCCAAGCGACTGGTGCTGGCAGGCGAGGTGCGCATCAACGACCAGCCCGCGCGCAAACCCAGCGACAAAGTCCGCCCCGCCGACGTACTGACCGTGGCGACGCCGGAGAAGTTTGTAAGCCGGGGCGGCCACAAGCTGGAGCACGCGCTGGAGCATTTTCAATTGGCGGTCACCGGCTGGGTGGCGATTGACCTGGGCGCCTCCACCGGTGGATTCACCGATTGTCTCTTGCAGCGCGGGGCGCGCCGGGTGTTTGCCGTGGACGTGGGCCAGGGCCAGCTGGCGTGGAAACTGCGCCAGGATCCGCGCGTGGTGGTGATGGAGAAAACCAACGCCCGCTATCTGACCAGTGAGCGTTTTGTGGATCGCCCGGACCCCGCGCAGCCCGCCGCGACCGGCACCGCCGCGCCGCCGGCCGACCTCGTGGTGGTGGACTGCTCGTTCATTTCCTTGAAAAAGATCCTGCCGCCGGCCGTGCCCTTGCTCAAGCCGGGCGGCCGGATCGTGGCGCTCATCAAACCGCAATTTGAGGCCGGCAAGGCGGAGGCGGACAAGGGCCGCGGGGTGATCACCGACGCGGCGGTCCACGAACGGGTGCTGCGGGAGTTGCAGGAATTTGTCTCGGCGCAGGCTGGTCTTTGCTGGCGGGGTGTGGTTGAATCTCCCCTGCTTGGTCCGGCTGGCAACAAAGAATTTCTGACCCTGATTGAAAAAAACTGCTGACCATTTCCAACGTATCGGCCTGGTGGGCAACGCGGAGAAATCCGCCTGCGCCGCGAGCGTGCGCGCCGCCGCGCGACTGATCCAACGCAGCGGCCGGCAGGTGGTGGGCGATGAGATCACCACCCGGCTGGCCCGGCTCCGGTGCCCGGCCATGCCCTCGGTGGCGGCGCTGGCCCGCGCGGTGGACTTGCTGCTCGTTTTTGGCGGGGACGGCACTCTGCTGCATACGGCGCGGCAAGTCGCCGGTTCCCCCACCCCGCTGCTGGGCGTGAACATTGGCGGCCTGGGTTTTCTCACCGCCGTGCCCTCGGACCAACTGGCGGAGGCGCTCAAGCAGGTCTGGCGCGGCGAATTCAAATACGAGACCCGCGCCCTCATTGAAGCCAGCGGCACCGGCCGCGGCAAACCGATCAGCGCCACCGCGCTCAACGATCTGGTCATCAGCCGCGGCGCCATCTCCCGGCTGATTGCGCTCGACGTAACCGTCAACGGCGAACCCATCACGCGCTATCGTTGCGACGGTCTCATTGTGAGTTCGCCGACGGGTTCCACGGCTTACTCGCTGGCGGCGGGCGGGGCCATTGTGCTGCCCACGGCCGAGGTGTTCGTGCTCACGCCCATCTGTCCGCACGCCTTGTCGAATCGCTCCATCATTTTGCCGCTGTCCGCCACCATCGGGGTGAAGGCGGTCACCACGGTGGCGGCCGCCTATCTGAATGCGGATGGCCAGATTGCCGGCGAACTGGACGACGGCGATGAAGTGACCATTCGCCGCAGCCGGAGCACCGTCCGGCTGGTGCACTTAAAAAACAACTCGTTCCTGGAAGCGCTCCGGCGTAAGCTGCAGTGGCGCGGGACATACTTTTAATGTTAAGCGGTTGGAGGTACGATGAAAGGACACGCAGCAATAACACCGAACGGCGACGGCGTTGAGCCCGTGGCGCCCCGCCGTTTATTTCCAGCATTTTAGTCATGGTCCGACTCAAAGACATTGCCCAGCTTACCGGTGTTTCGGTGATGACGGTTTCCAAGGCGTTGCGCGACGAACCGGACGTCTCCGCCGAGACCAAGAGCAAAATCAAAGCCCTGGCCTACCAGATGGGCTACGTACCTGATTCGAGCGCGCAAGGGCTGCGCACCAAGACTTCCAAGCTCTTTGGTTTGCTGATTCCCGCCACCACCAACCCGGTCTATGCGCGAATTCTCTTCGGCATCGAGGAACGCGCCCATCATTTGGGGTACGACCTGTTGCTGGCCCAGACGCTCAACTCGCCGGACCGCGAGGACGCGTGCCTGCGACGGCTGCTGTCGCGGCGGGTGGACGGCCTTTTCATCACGCCGGTTTACCGGTTTGAGGCCGAAGCCCGCATCTACCAGGAGATCATTGCGCGCAAGGTGCCCACGGTTTTACTGGGGCCACCAGCTCCGTTCTGCCGGAATTTCCTCAGCATCGAAATTGAAGAAATCGTCGCCAGCTTTAGCGTCACGCGCCATCTGATCGGCCTGGGCCACAAGAGGATAGCGTATTTCACCGGGCCGCCAGCCGCGCCCTGGGCACACGAACGCTTCGAAGGCTACCGCCGCGCCCACCGGGAGGCCGGCTTGGAAGTGGATGACAAACTGGTCTTTGCCGCCGGCCAGACGATCGAAGACGGAGCCAAAGCCGCGCTGCAACTGCTTAACGAAGGCTGCCAGCCCACCGCCATCCAGGCCGTGGGCGACTCCGTGGCCATTGGCTGCGCCGAAACCCTGATGCAGCAGGGCCTGAAAATTCCGGACGACATGTCCATCGCGGGTTTTGGGAACATTTTGACTGCGGAATACTACCGGGTGCCGCTCACCACGGTCCGGCAACCCAAGCACCGGCTCGGGATCGCGGCGGTGGAAGTCATGATGAACCTGATTCGCGGTGAAAAGGCGGCCTCCCGCCGACTGCCCGCCGAGCTGGTGGTGCGCCAAAGCACCGCCGCGCCCAAAGCCACCGCCCCGGCCGAATCCGCGCCCAAGGCCTGAAAACCGCTGGCCCGCCGGCCTTTAGCCTGCTTCGGCCTTGATTTTCTCCTCCGCCTGCTCGTTGGTCAGTTTCTCCCGGGCCCGGAGCACCGCCATGCGCACGACCGGCGGATACGCCTGATCCGCCTTCATGCGCGGTTCCACGTGCGCCACCACTTCAAACAACAGTCGGTTGGCGGCGATATAATCCAGCTCCGTGAGGCGGGAAATGTAGCGCGTGGCCCGGTCAATCAGCTTCAGGTTGCTCGGCACCACCCACACCATGTAATTGCCCATCACCCGCCCAAGGCGCACCATCGTGCAGGTGGACAGCGCATTCAACACCAGCTTCACGGCCAACCGCGTCACCCCATCCAGCAGCAGGCCCGATCGGGGCACCGGCACCCAGGTGCAGGTTTCCGCGGCCGTACGCAGGGTTTCCGGCCTTTCGGCGCCAAAATACAGCAGCGCCGTGTGCGAGCGGCTGGAGCCGGCCAACTCGAGCTGTTTGAGCTGGAATTTCTGCGCGCCCGGTTTTTCCTGCGCCGACATCACGGCCACCGCGCAATCCCCCACCACCAAGGGACGGTAACGAAGACCATTGCTGCCGATTTTATAGCGCATCAACTCGGTGGAGCTGATCTTTTCCACAATCTCCCGCGTGCGCTCCACAGCGTCCTCCGGCACCAACGCGCGAATCGCATCCGGGCGCCACTCCACGCAGCGCGGCTTGCGCTTCAAAATCGCCTCCCAGGCCTTATCCGTCCAATCTTCCGCCAGAAACAAGTACGCCCAAGACTCCGTGGCCAGCTCATCGTCAAATTTCCGGAATGGCGGCGTGCAATAGGTGGGCGAGCGCTCGGTGGTATCCGTCAACACGTCAATGCCCAGGCGGCCGGCGAAATAACTGCTTTTGCTGCCACTGCGATAGGTGTTTTCCTCGAGCAACACCAGGGAGGCCAGCGCTTGGAGAAATTCCGGCGCCTGCAAGCCCGCCCAAGCCGCCTCCAGTTCCGCCAGAAACAGCCCCGGCACGTCCGCCGCCGGTTGGCCCGTCAGGTCGCGAACCACCATTTCCATAACCGTCAGCAGCACGCATAGCTGGATCGAGGTGGCTTGCATCCGGGTGGACCCGGTAATGGCCATCGGACCGGTCGTCAAATTGATTTTCTCGATGCGCGGCTCCTGAATGACCTCGCGGCTGCGTTCCACGTGCTCGCAAAGGATGTCATCCGGATTGTTGTAAACAAAGTACACCTTGGCGCCCGCCTCCACGCCGGCCCAAGCCGTGCCAATGACGAAGGACGTCTCCCCGCCCTCGGTGATCGCAAAGACCACGTCTTTGGCCGAGACCGAGAGATCAGCCATCTGCTGCCGGCCGAAAGCGGCAAAATCCTCAAATCCCTCCACGGATTTTATCAGCGCATAGTCGCCCCCGGCCATCACGCTGAACGTGCGGTTTTCATAAGGCGAACCAGCCGCGCCCCCCGCCTTGGGACCGGCGTTTTGCCAGTAATCGCGCCAGACGGAATCGAGCAATATACTCAGCCGGCCCGTGGAACCGCAGCCGGTGAAGAAAATGCGCCCGCCCTGCTCCAGCGTCCGCAACACCACCGCCTTGATTTGCCCGGCGCGACCGGACGCCACAAACTCCCGAAATTTGCGCACCACGTCGCCATCCACCTCAAACAGCAGCTTCAGCGCGCCCGCCACATCCGTCCGGGCCACCTCGCTCAAATGAGCGGTGACCGGGTGTGAGGCTTCCGTGACCAGCACGCCCAGCTTGAACTGTCCACTGACCTTCAAAAATTCATCCGATCGCTGCACCGAACTCTTATTCATCGCCCCCATTTAATGAAATCGGCCACAGACTGTCACGCCGATAGCAGACGGGCCGGATGAGGGGTCTTTGAGTACGCCGCGCACGTGGCGGAATATTGGGCGGTCATGAAACCATCCGAATAACGCGGGGCAATTCGAAGGCGAAGCGTGGAAGGCGGCGCGAGCGCCCCGCGCCGGTGCGGGCCAAAAGCCCGGCCCATACCAGCGTGGGGCAACGCCCGAATGGCGCTTAGATAGTGCAAGAAGTTGGCTTGCAATGTATTGAGAATCCCTCTAGGCCGCGCCTACGGCGCTTGAATTCACTTTCGTTTCATTTCTACAAATAGATCGCGCCTACGGCGCTGGGATGGCGATTTCGCAGGTCGTTACGTGCGAGAGTTTTATGCCTTATCTAAGCGCCATTCGGGCAACGCCCCACGTGGACGAATCCGAGAGGGCACAAGCGCCAAAGGTGCGATTCATACGCGTGGTATGCCGAATGGCCCACAATCCAGTCAACGGGGGAAAGGACAGGTGGGGATCCAATGAGGCAAGGGCGATTGCGGGATTTGGGTTTCATGGCACGGGCCTTTGGCCCTTTTGAAATTAACGCGACCGTACACTTGGGCCGCTGGCCGAATGGCGCTTAGATAGTGCAAGAAGTTGGCTTGCAATGTATTGAGAATCCCGGTTCCTCGACGTTTGTAATGGGTACAGGGAGGTGTCGCGGAGCGACATTGGATTTTAGCCAGACACGCGAGTGTCTGGTCTCGCGCCAAACGAATTTATGCGTCCTGGAGGGACGCGGGATTTCCCCTGTCCCTTCAGGACATTTTCATTTATGCCACCAGTACCCGGCACGCTGTGCCGGGCTAATCTCCGGCGTCGCTCCGCGACCGCCGAAAGGCGCCTTGCAGATTTCGCCCACGATAAACATCGAGGAACCAGAATCCCTCTAGGCCGCGCCTACGGCGCTGGGATGGCGATTTCGCAGGTCGTTACGTGCGAGAGTTTTATGCCTTATCTAAGCGCCATTCGGCCTCTGGCCCAGGCTGGTATGAAGCGCGCCGTTGGCGCTGGTGCGTTTGAACCAAGATGGTTTTTGTTTCACCTCTTCCGCCCACCAGCCCTTTCACCATCCCCTCCACCACATATTTGCCTTGTTTGCCGCTTCCGCCCGGTATGTAATTGCCGAAAAGGATTGCACGAAGATCAATGAAACCGCGCTGTGTGTCGTTCTGGTCGCTGTGGCTGTGTGTCGGTGGGCTGATTGGGTTCGCGGCCGCCCGGGCCGACGCCATGGACGCCAACCTCGGACAGTTCCTCTACAGCAAACAGCAACAAATCGAGCGTTTTTCCGACACCCTCACCAACAAGGTGCCCGGCATCGTCTGGAAGTTCTTCGACGCGGCCCGGCTGGAGGATTGGGACACCGCTTCCAATCTGTTCTTGAAAATCAACGCCGCCAGCCAGCGTTATGCCAGCGGTACCAATGACCTGGCCATCACCCCGGCTTTGGCCACGGTCATCTGGCCGCCCCTCTCGGAAAGCTACGGGGCCTGCGATCAGTTTCACGAATGGAACAATCGCTGGCTACACCGGTTCGGGAACGAGGTCATCAACTCCATCCCGCCCGGCAGCCTCTATTTCGGCGGCACCGATCCCGGCCGCTTCGTGATTTCCGCCCTGTGCGAGTCGCAGGTCACGGGCAAGCCGTTCTTCACGATCACCCAAAACCAACTCGCGGATAAGACCTATCTCGAATATTTGCGGGCGATGTACGGCAAGCAACTTGAGATTTCCACCCCCGAGGACGCGCAGCAGGCGTTTGAAGATTACGCGACCGACGCCACGCGCCGGAAAGGGCTGGGACAGCTTAAACCCGGGGAAGAGATCCGGACCGTCAACGGGCAGATCCAAGTCTCCGGCCAGGTGGCCGTGATGGAGATCAACGGGTTGCTCGCCCGCAACCTGTTTCAGAATAATCCCCGCCGCGATTTTTATCTCGAAGAAAGTTACCCTATCGAGTGGATGTATCCTTACTTGACGCCCCACGGGCTGATTTTCCAGTTGAACCGCAAGCCGCTTTCCCGCCTGCCGGAGGCGGATGTGCTCAAGGACCGTCAGTACTGGAAGAAATTGACCGATGAAATGTTGGGGAACTGGCTCAGCGAAACCACTTCCGTCAAGGAGGTTTGCGATTTTGCCCATAAATATGGCTTGGGCAAACAATTGGCCGATTACCCGGGCGACAAGGAATTTGCCGCCAGCGACCAGGCCCGCAAGTGTTTCTCCAAACTACGCAGTTCGCAGGCCGGCCTGTACGCCTGGCGCGCCCAGACCACTGAAGACACCTCCGAACGCAATCGCCTGAACGACGACGCCGACTTGGCCCTCCGGCAAAGCTACGCGATCTGCCCCGGTTCACCGGAAGCGATTTACCGGTACGTCAATTTGTTGGTCACCCGCCAGCGCACCGATGAGGCGGTGTTGCTGGTGACCACCGCTCTCCAACTCAACCCGGACGATGGACAATTGCGCGCCCTGCTGACCCAGTTGAAAAAGCAGCCTTAATCGTGGCGCGGCGCGGCCCGCTCGGAGAGACGCGCCCTGCCTATGTCTGGCACGCCCGCCGGTGGGGCGCGATCTCCGAGCGCGCCGCGCCTGCCAACCAACGCGCCCAAGTCATCCCAGCCCGCCGCCCTGAAACCACGCCCCCCCGCCGTCGCGTCCCTAAAATGCGCGTTTTACAAATTCGACCGGCACCGATAGTTTGTGGCTGATGCTTTCCACGCAACAGATGGCGACGCTGAATGCGTCGAACTGCGAGGTGGCGTTCGATAACCAGACGCTGCAGCTTTATGCCACAGACGCGTCGCCCTACCAGATTATTCCCCTCGCCGTAGCTTATCCCAAGACGGGCAAACAGGCGGCGCAGGTTATTCAAGCGGCTTTGGCGGCCGGCGTTTCGGTGATCCCGCGCGGGGCGGGCACCGGCCTGGGCGGCGGCGCCGTGGGCGAAGGTTTAATCGTCGATTTTGCCCGGTACAACCGGCAGATTCTCGAGTTTGACGCGGAGAAACGCCTGGTGCGCGTGGGCGTGGGCGTGGTGCTGGACCAGCTTAATCATTTTCTGCATCCCCACGGTTTCCGGTTCGGGCCGGACGTGGCCACCAGTTCGCGCGCCACCCTCGGGGGCATGATCGCCAACGATTCCTCCGGCGCCTACACGCCCGTTTACGGCACCACCGGCCAGCACGTCCACTCGCTCGACCTGATCACGGCCGAGGGCAAATACGCGCGGATCGGCCCCGGCCTGCCGGCGTTACCGCAGCAGCGGAACCTGATCGAGGACCTGGTGCTGTTCAATTCACTGCAAATTGCCGAACGTTTTCCACCCGGCCTGTTGAAACGCTGGCCGGGGTACGGCCTGGCCCGGGCCATGGAAAACCCGGACAACCTGGTCCCCATCCTTTGTGGCAGCGAGGGCACGTTGGCCGGCATTTTATCCGCGGAACTGAAAATCGTGCCCCTGCCGGCCGAGCGCGGCGTGGGCCTGATCTTCTTTGACTCGGTGGCCGAGGCGATGCAGGCCACCGAAAGCCTGCTGGATTTGCAACCCGCCGCGCTGGAGCACGTGGATCGCCAGTTGTTTGACCAGACGCGCGGCCAGCGCGAGTTTCAGGCCGTGCGCGACCTGCTGGACCTCGATGCCCGGCCCTGTACGAGCATTCTCATCGTGGAATTCTTTGGGGACACCAAGGACAAGCTGGGGCAGATGGAGCAGCGGCGGCTGGGCAAACGCCGCCAGATCCTCAGGACGCCGTATGAACAGAGCCTCGTCTGGGCCATGCGCAAGGCCGGGCTCTCCCTGCTCACCAGTTGCCCGGGAGCCGCCAAGCCGGCGTGCTTCGTGGAGGATTCGGCGGTGCGGCCGCATGACTTGCCCGCTTACGTGGCGGCGTTGCAGGATCTGATGGCCCGCGTGAACGTCTCCGCCTCCTTTTACGGCCATGCCGCCGCCGGCCTGCTCCACGTGCGGCCGGTGCTCGATTTACACAGCGCGGAGGATTTAAGAAAATACCGCCAGATCGCCGATGAAGTGGCCGCCTTGGTGGCTCAATTCAACGGCTCGCTCGCGGGTGAGCATGGCGTGGGCATCGCCCGCACCGAATATCTCAAGCAACAGGTGGGCGCGGAGTTGTACAACGCCATGCGCGACATCAAGCAGTCGTTTGATCCCAACAATCTCTTCAACCCGGGCAAAATCATCAACGACGGCCGTTACAAAATCGACCGGAACCTCCGGCAGACCAGCGACCGGACCGCGTTGCTGCCATTCGTGCCGGAGTTGGCGTTTGCGGCGCGTGACGGCTCATTTATAGGCAACCTGGAACAATGCAATGGCTGCGGCGGCTGCCTCAAGCAAACGGCCACCATGTGCCCCACGTTCCAAGCCACGGGCCAGGAAGGCATGTCCACCCGCGGCCGGGCCAACCTGATTCGCGCCGTG
This sequence comes from uncultured Bifidobacteriaceae bacterium, assembly GCA_964437865.1. Lineage (GTDB taxonomy): Bacteria > Verrucomicrobiota > Verrucomicrobiia > Limisphaerales > UBA11358 > UBA11358. The sequence continues at coordinate 10,589 of CAYTJG010000162.1, forward strand.
CTGGAGTTGCGCGGCTCCGGCCACGATCCCCTGCGCGCCAAGGAACTCGAATTTGCGCTGTCCAACTGTCTGTCCTGCCGCGCCTGCGCCAACGAGTGCCCTTCCAACGTGAACCTCCCGCTGCTCAAGGCCGAATTGCTGCACGCCCGCGCCCGGCGGGATGGCCTCACGCCGGTGCAACGCCTGGTCAGTTCGGTGGATACCCTGGGCCGCCTGGGATGCGCCGTGCCGTCACTGGCCAATTTCGTCTTTGGCTCGCGCCTGTTGCGCCACCTGTTCGGCTCTATGTTCGGCATCAGCGGCGAACGCGAAACGCCCGCCTTTGCCCATGAACGTTTTGACCGCTGGTTCCACCGGCGGCAGCACAACACCGACGGCCAGCGCGGCCGGGTGGTGCTGTGGGATGACACCTTTACGCGCTACCATGAACCGAACATCGGTCGCGCGGCCGTCAAGGTACTGGAAGCGGCCGGCTGTTACGTGACCCTCCCGCGCCAGCGCAAATGTTGCGGCCGCCCCGCCTTCAGCATGGGCAACCTGGATGAAGCCAAAAGGCTGGGCGCCCACAACCTCGCCATCCTGGCCAACGACGATGCGCCCATCATCTTCCTGGAACCGTCCTGCTACTCCATGTTTGCGGAGGATTACCGGGAATTGGGTCTGCCCGGCGCCGCGGAAGTGGCGGCGCGCTGCATCCTCTTCGAGGACTTCATCGAAAACCTCCTGCGCCAGACCCCGGATGCCTTGACGTTCGACCACGAACAGGGACGGGTGGTCATTCATGCGCATTGTCATGCCAAGGCGCTGACCAACGTGAAAAGCTGGCGTCAACTGGCCGCCCGAATGCCCAATCGCACCGTGGCCATGCTGGATACCGGCTGCTGCGGCATGGCCGGTTCCTTTGGCATGCTGGCCTCCAAATACGAACTCTCGCTCAAGATCGCCGAGCCGCTCATGGAACAAATCAAACAGCAGCCCTACGGCACCACCATCGTGCTCTCCGGCACCAGTTGCCGCCACCAAGTGCGGCACCTGGCCACCGTGCGGGTCCAACACATGGCCGAGGTGCTCGCCGAAGCGCTGGATCAACGGCCCGCGGAATGAAGCGATCCTGGGCGGTGAGGCCTTTTCTCCGGGTGACGCGGCGCTCCCAGCCGCCGCTTGGCCCGGCAGAAACTGGAGAAAACCGATTTTCCGCGATTTCGCGCGGTGGATTCTATATGTGCCCGAAGCCGCTTTTCCGGCCTTAAAGTTCCGCTCGCCAAACGGCGGATTTTGGCTATTCTATCTTTCTCGATTAAACCATGTTTACGGGAACCTACACTGCGATCGTCACGCCGTTTCACGGCGGCAAACTGGATGAACCGGCGCTCGAACGCCTGATCAAATTTCAGATCAAGGGCGGTGTGGATGGTATTGTGCCCGTGGGCACCACCGGCGAATCGCCCACGGTGAGCTACGAAGAGCACATCGACATCATCGTGCGCTCGGTGAAATATGCGGGCGGCAAGGTGAAGGTGCTGGCCGGCACCGGCGGCAACTCCACCAAGGAGGCCATTTACCTGACCCAGGAGGCCGAAAAAGCCGGCGCGGACGGCTCCCTGCAAGTGGCTCCCTATTACAACAAACCCACCCAGGAAGGTTTGTACCAACATTTCAAGGCCATCGCCAAAGCCACCCGGCTGCCCATCGTGCTTTACAGCATCCCCGGCCGGTGCGGCATCGAGATTGCCGTGGACACCGTCAAACGCCTCGCGCACGACTGCAAAAACATCGTGGGCATCAAGGAAGCGGGCGGCAGTTGCGACCGCGTATCCCTGTTGCGCGCCACCTTGGGGCCAAAATTCGACATTCTTTGCGGCGATGATTCCCTCACCGTGCCCTTCATGTCCGTGGGCGCCGGCGGGGTTATCAGCGTGGCTTCAAATCTCATCCCCCGGGAAGTCACCCAGATGGTCAACGCGTTTGCGCGCGGCGATGCCCGCAAGGCCGCGGCGCTCCACGCGAAGTATTACTCGCTCTTCAAGGACTTGTTCATTGAGACCAACCCCATCCCCGTCAAGGCCGCCCTCGCCATGATGAAGCTCATTGACGAGGAATATCGCTTGCCTCTGGTGTCCCTGAACCCTAAGAATTGGGAAACTCTGCGCGCCACGCTCAAACGGTGCGACGTGCTGGGTTGAACCACTAACCAACACCAACCGGCACAACAACCTGGCGGCCCGGGTCGGAAGCGGGTTCCGCGAGATTCGATTGTGCCCCAGCATGCCTATGACCAAAGTCATCATTACCGGCTCCAAGGGGCGGATGGGCCAAACCCTCATCGCCTGTGCCAAAAAATTGCCCGGTCTCCAGTTAGTCGGAGAAATTGACCGGGGCGATGATCTCGCCGCCATCATTGCCCAAACCGATGTGGTCATCGATTTCAGCGCGCACGCCGCCACCCTGGGAGTGGCCCAACTCTGCGTCGCGCACAACAAGCCCCTGGTCATCGGCACCACCGGCCATACCGACACCGATACCTACGAAATCAAGAAAATCATCCAGCCCATCCCGGTGGTCTGGGCGTCCAATTTCTCCACCGGCGTCAATACGCTCTTCTGGCTCACCCGCAAGGCCGCCGAGATCCTCGGCCCTGACTTTGACCTGGAAGTGGTGGAAATGCATCATCGGCTAAAGCAGGACGCGCCCAGCGGCACCGCCAAAACGTTGGCGGAGATCCTGGCCAATGTTCGCAAGATACGTCTCGAGGACGCCGCCCGGCACGGCCGCGTGGGCCTCGTGGGCGAGCGCACCGCCAGCGAGATCGGTATTCACTCCCTCCGCGGCGGCGATGTGGTGGGCGACCACACGGTCATTTTCGCCAATGCCGGCGAGCGCGTGGAACTCACGCACAAAGCCTCCAGCCGTGAAACCTTTGCCAACGGCGCCCTGCGCGCCGCCCAATGGCTCACCAAGCAAAAACCTGGCCTCTACACCATGCAGGACGTGCTGGGACTCAAATGAGTGCGGAGTTCGGAATGCGGAGTGCGGAGTAACCGGATAGCGCGCCAGCGTCCTGGAGTACGGTGGCCCTCCACCGTTTTGGAACACGTCCCCGCTTGCCAACCCTGGCAACCATGGTTCGTCCCCTCTGACCGCATCTTTGCGCGAGCCACGAGACGCTC
>CAYTJG010000163.1:0-13747 GCA_964437865.1 uncultured Bifidobacteriaceae bacterium
GAAACGTCATTCTCCACCCGATCAATAGTGGTGATGCGTCCCCGTTCATCCAGCCGGATCTTGCTCTCGGGAAAGTCGAGTTCGAGCGAACCCGCCTTGAACCGCAGCCGCCGGATGCGCTGAGTCAGTTCGTTGGCGTCATGCAACATCCGTTCGAGGTCCGTCACCGGCTGGCTTTGCAAGGCGGCCAGCACTTCCCGATAGGTGAACCGACGCTGGGAATGGATCACTGCCGGATAAAACCTGGTCGCCAGCACCTGGCCCTCGCGCGAAATCAAAAACTCCACGCATTTCGTCAACCGGTCCACATTCGGCTTCAACGAACAAAGTTCGTTGCTCAACGCCTCCGGCAGCATCGGAATCACCCGATCCACCAGGTAGGTGGAATTGCCGCGTTTGCGCGCCTCGTCATCCAGCGCCGCGCCGGGTTTGACATAATGCGACACATCGGCGATGTGCACCCACAACTTCCACTGCTCGGCGGAAACCCGCTGCAAACAAATTGCGTCGTCAAAATCCTTGGCGTCATCCGGGTCAATGGTCACCACCGGGTGGCTGCGGCAATCCTCGCGCCCGGCCAGCTCGGCCGGTGTCACCTCGCTACCGATCGCCCGCGCCTCCGCCAGCACGTTTTTGGGGAAGTGCAGCGGCAGATTGTATTGCCGCAGCACGGACAACATGTCCACCCCTTCCTCGTCTGGCGCGCCGAGGACTTCAATAATGTCACCTTCGGGATTGGCATTGCGCGATTCCCATTCGTGCAGTTCCACGACCACCTTGTCGCCGATCTGCGCCGGGCGACCCACGTCGTGCGGTTCCAGCACATAAATGTCGTGCGGAATGCGCGGGTCATCGGGCGCCACGTAAAGAAAGCGGCTGCCCTTTTGCAGGGTGCCCACAATCTTTGTCCGGTGCCGCTTCAGCACCCGGATGACCGTGCCGGTATTCTTGCTTTCCGGCCGGTCGCGCCGCACGAGCACGCGATCTTCGTGCAAAGCCGTAAGCGTGGCGTTTTCGGGAATGGCAATCTCCTTGATGGCCGGGTCGTCCGGCTGCAAAAAACCTTTCCCGGCGCGATTCATGCGAATGCGCCCCGGAATCAGATCCGCCTCCTGCGGCAGAATATAGCGGTTGCCCTTGATGCGGGCGATGCGCCCGGCCAACTCCAGCCGGCGCAACTCGCGCTGCAATTCCTGCTGCTGCGGGCGGTCCAGGCCCAACTGTTGCAATAATTCGGGGACGTTTGCCGGCGCATAATCTTTGCGGCCCAGCAGTGTTAAAATTTGATTTTCCATGCGGTTAATATCTCGCTGGCCTGAGTGTACCAGATTGCGCCACCCTTTGCCTTGTTTTCAATTCATTCATTTTTCAGGGGGGGGCGGGCCAGACCCCGGGCGAGGAACGCGGCTCGGGAACGCCCATCAAGGAACGTTGACGCCGGCCGCTTGAGCCAGGCATTGTAATCGTTACGCTTACTTTTTATCGCTCCCCTAACGCTCGGCTGCCGCATCGCGCCCGCCGCTATTTCCGGCCCCGTTTATGCGAATTTGGCGTGCTGATCGACCACTAATGCAAGGCTATTAAACCATCCTGACATCCCTCAAATCACCACGTTTTCCATAGCCCGGACCCCGGAAACTGGCCCACGTGAAAAAGATAGTTGACGGCGATTCTTTTTGTGCGAGTGTGTAACCACGATAGTTACATACATGGAAGAGAAAACAGCAATATGAAAGCAACCATTGAGATTAATGAGACGAACTTCGCAAGCGAAGTCCTGCAAGCGAGCCAGCCGGTCCTGGTGGACTTTTGGGCTGCCTGGTGCGGCCCGTGCAAGATGGTGGCGCCGCTGCTTGATGAAATCGCCGCCGAACAGGCGGGCCGCGTGAAGATCGGCAAGGTGAACGTGGATGAGCAGCCGGCTCTGGCCGCACGCTTTGGCATCCAGTCCATTCCCACCCTGCTCTATTTTGCGGGCGGCGAACTGCGGGATCAAACCATCGGCGTCACAGGCAAGCGCGGCATTGTCGCCAAACTCGAGCAGCTCGCCGTGTCCGCGTAAACGTCCATCGCCGGGTGCCGGCCCCCCGTGGGCCGGCGCCCCCAAGAACCGGCCGCGAGCTCGTGGCAACTCCGGTGAAACCGGTGTAAAACAACCCAATCAAATTGAAAGTCTCATGAAAACCAAACAGGACACGAATTACCGCCCGAAGGAACTTGAATTGCCGCGAGTGCAACTGACCTCGCCGACGCGGCGGCGGCTCGGCCGCCGATCCGCGCAGACGGTTGCCGCCCAGCCTCCTCCCGAGTTGGTGCCGCCAACCCTTGCCGCAGCCGAGCCTTATGAAACAGAGTCGACGAGGGGCGATTCGTTGCAGCTTTATCTCCGCGAAATCGGGCAGGTGAAATTGTTGACTCCCGCAGAAGAAGTCACGCTGGCCCGCCGAATCAAGCGGGGCGATAAGGCGGCGCGGGACCAGATGATTACGGCCAATCTCCGGCTCGTCGTCAAGATGGCCCGCGATTATCAAGGCATGGGGTTGCCGTTGCTGGATCTCATCAACGAGGGCAACATCGGCCTCATCAAGGGCGTGCAACGGTTTGACCCGCGCAAAGGGGCCAAACTTTCGAGTTACGCCGCCTGGTGGATCAAACAGGCCATTCGGCGCGCGCTGTCCAACACGTCCAAGACCATCCGGCTGCCCGTCCATGTCATGGACAAGCTGACGCAGGTGCGGAAAGTGGAGGCCCGGCTCCATGAGACACTGGATCGCGAGCCGACGGATGAAGAGGTGGCTGAGGAATTGGGCCTGAAGGTCCGGCGCATTCGCCAATACCGGGAGGCTTCCCGGGCTCCGATCTCCCTGGATTCCCCCGTGAGCGCGGACGATCCCACAGTGATCGCGGAACATGTGGCGGATGCCAACGCTACCGCCCCTTCCGAGGCACTGGCGCAACACAGCGACAACCAGTTCGTGCAGGAAGTGCTGGCCACGCTCGACGAACGGGAAAGCCGGGTGCTGGCAATGCGCTTCGGTCTCGACGACGGCCGCACCAAAACCCTGGAGGAAATCGGAGCGACTTTCGGGGTGACCCGGGAACGGATCCGCCAGATCCAGGAGGAGGCTTTGCAGAAGATGCGGGCGAAGATCGAAAAACAGGATGAGCCGCGCACGGCCTTGGTAAAATGAACGGCCTGCCCCGCAAGCACGCGCCGTAACCACAAACGATTGCCACCTGCTTGCTGCGCCCGCCGACAGGCTGACCGGCAGGTGGAACTGGCAGCGGGGCGAAGCCGGCAGCGTAGGCGCTCAGGTGGCCGCCGGATTGGCGAACTCGCGGAGAGCCGTTTCCACTTGCGAAATGACGCCCGCCCAGTCACCGCGCTTGGCTTGGCGAAGCAAGCGCATGGTCGGATACCACGGCGAATCCGCCCGCGCCACCATCCACCGCCAGTCCACGTCAAAGGGCAGCAGGGTCCAGACGGGTTTGCCGAGGGCGCCGGCCAGATGCGGCACGCAAGTATCCACCGAGATGACGAGGTCCAGTTCCGCGATGGCCCGGGCGGTATCGCCAAAATCGGCAAAGCGATGGCCCAAATCCGTGATCCGGCCGGCGAACGCGGGCGCGGCGAGTTCCTCCGCCGCGCGCCCGACTTGCAGGCTGTACCATTGGATGCCGGGCAGCAGCAGCAGAGGTTTGAAGCAGGCCAGACTCATGGAACGAATACGCGCATTGGGACTCGCCGACTCGGCGGCCCAAACCAGCCCGATTTTCAACCCCGGCAAATCATTGACCCACCGGGACGAGGATGGCTTGGCTACCGGTACGCGCAGGTAAGGAATCTGCCGAGGAACCGTCTCGATGGTGGTGCCAAAAATCGCCGGCAGGCTCAACAACGGCACGTGGACATCGAATGGGGGCTGGTTCAGCCGGGAGACGACCACCTCGGCAACGCCGCGGACGGTTTCCATGATCGGGCGTAGCGGCTCGGGACAGCCCAGGATCACAATGCCGTGGCGATCCGCCACCAAGGCGGCATAACGGGAAAACTGGATGACATCGCCAAATCCCTGTTCGCAATGCAACAAAATGCGCCGGCCGCCAAGATCCTTTCCGTCCCAGAGCGGCTGCTCGAAAACGGCAGGCGGGGTTGTGTGCTCTTTCATCCTCCAACGCCACTCGTATTCCTGCCAACCTCGTTCGAAGCGCCCGAGAGCCAGTAGGATGGTGGCAATTTCCCAGTGGGCCGCAGCATGAGTGGGCGCGAGGACGAGGACACGCTCAAAACACCCCAGCGCGGCCGGATCATCACCGACTTGGCGCAACACCATGCCCATCCCCATGAGGGCATCGACGTAGCCGGGGCGCAAGCGCACGGCCTGCTGGTAGGCGGCAAGCGCCTCGTGCGGGCGGTTGAGGGACTGCCGCGCGAGCCCCAGATTGTAATGGGCGTCGGCATCCGCGGGCGAACTTTGGGTTTCGCGCAGGCAACAATCGGCGGATTCCTCCAGGCGGCCCAGTTTCCGGAGCACTGCAGCCGTAAGGAGATTGAGCTTGGGCAGGGTCGGCGCCCTGTGCGCGGCCTTTTCGAGATAGCCCAAGGATTCCGCGTAGCTCCCGCATTGAAACAGCAAATATCCCAGTTGCCCGAGGGCTTCCACACATTCCGGCTCCAGATCCAGCACGGCGGCATAGACTTGTGCGGCCTCGCGCGGACGCTGCTCCCGGAGATGCCGTCGGGCGCTTTCGAGCAGCGACTGGCACTGGTCGCCCCCGGGACGGGATGGGGAAATGGTGTCAACCACAACAAGCCTTGAGAGGTGGCCACGACCACTCCGTAAACCCGCCTAAAATGAAATGAGTGTGGCGAGGAAGGCCGCCGAATGCGACTGGGCTGCAGTGGTAAAATCTGCCCGCAGCCCTTGCGCCACAGGTGTGCGAGGGCACCGAACAGGCAAAAGCTGCCCTGCCCGGCGAATAATCGCAACATGTTAGGACCATCACCAACGTTCAAGCAGCCGACATGCCAAATCCCCCTCAAGCCGTTCAGCGTAAAGAGCCAAGTGGGTTGCGGCACGACCCTCGACCTCTACTCTCCGGCACAAGCACCCACGGCACCCCGCTTGGATGTCCCCCTCGGCGATTCGCCCCACGGCCACGGTGAGCAAATCCCGGATTTGGCGATTATGGCACCAGTTTGGCCCGGTAATAGCGCCGGGTGGAATTGGGGGTGGTATCGGTAAAGACGCTGGACCCGTTGGTCATGGCCAGCGTGGCCAGGGTGCTCCAAGTCTGGAGGTTGGTGGAGACAAGGATCTGGTAGTTGGAACCCACCACCCCCGCCAGCGCTGCCCGGAAACCGCCGGCCTTGGAAAAGGCCATGGAACCGGGCACAAAGTATTGTGGAGCCGGCGTGTTTTGCAAAGCGGTCAAGGCCATCAAAATACCGGCGCCAGAGTCCCGGTCCCACCCCGCCGCCATGATATCAATACACGAGTTGGTCAGCACCACACGCATCTGGGCGGGCGTGAGCAGCGGATTGTAAGACAGCACGAGCGCAGCGATGGCGGCGGCGTGCGGCGTGGCGCAACTCGTGCCGAAAAATGGCGCGAAACCGGAGGGCGTGGTGGTCACGCCATCGGCGGCCGTGAAATCCGGCTTATAGAGCACGCGGCCGCCCGTGGAACTGTAGTTGCCCGGGGTAATGGCGGTTCCATCAGCATTGAAGAACATACGGCGCGGGCCGTCGGCGCTGAAGTACTCCACCACGTCGCTGGCGTTAAACGGGTTCGGATACGGCCCGGTGGGGTCGCCCGCGGCATAGGCCGTATCGGCCGGCGTGGCCGCCACGGTAAAGGCATTCGGTGCTTCACAAGCATTGTGCCCGCGGATGCAGCCGGCCGTGGCCCAGTCCAAAACACCCCGCCCAAAATCCAGATGCAGGAACCGGTTGGCGCCGCTGTACAGGGTCACCACCAGATAATAGCCGGGGCCATATTGCGCGGGATCGGCAATGTGCTCGTAGGGGTCCTGCGTCCCGGTTTGCGCGTTTTGGGACGCATAGACGATGTCGCCGAAATCATCCAGCATGTAGAGGTCGTAGTCGTTGGTGGACTCGCCGAGGGGATCACTCCAAAACAAATCGGCTTCGTAGTCATAGCCGCCGTTTAGAATTTCATTCTCCAACACCGGCGTGGACTCCGTGCCGCTGGTGAAATCGAGTTCTTCGCCGTAGCCGGCGACAGTCGCGCCCGGATAAAAATCCCCCTGCCAGGTGGAGGACATGAGGGAGTCGCGGTTGCCAGAGTTGCGCGCGCAGGAGAAGTAAAGCACCCCCATGTCCGAAACAGTCTTGACGGCCTTTGCGATGACGCCATCCTGAAAGGGGGACTCATCGTCATAGAATTCGTCGTCGGCAATGATCCGGCAGCCGGCCTTCGCCAGGGCCACAATATTCGAGGCCATTTGCGCGTCGCCCGCGGCGCCGGTCGCAAAATAAATCGTCGCTTTCGGCGCCAGATCGTGGACCACCTCGCACATGGCCAGACCTTCGCCCTCCCCCGTGCCCGCCTGGCCGGGGATGGCAAAGGTGTTGGTGGCGTCAATGTTGCCGCTGGCAATGGCCGCCGCAAGCGCGCCGGAGCTGTTATCAATGCTGTCGGAGAGAATGCCCACCTTGATGCCGGCGCCGGTCACCGGAAAGTCGGCCCGCGCCTGAATCGCTTCATGGGTGGCATCTCCTTCGGAATCCACCCCATTCTGCCTGGCCCGGTGGGTCGGTTCGATGAAACGGACCTCTTGGCGGGCGGCGATAGCCTCGAGGTTTTCCACCGGCACCACGGCGCGCACGACCCCGTAGCTCGGCAGGGCCGCGCTGATGGTGCCGCCGGCGGCCTGGACGGCGGCCAGCAACTCCGGGGTGACCGTGCCTTTGATATCCACTTTGATCCGCCCGTCCGCTTCGGGCGTCACGGCGGGCCGGAGCTTGGGCGCCGCCGGGTGTACCACACCGGCGGCCTTCAGCCGCGCGTGAAAGATGAGTTGCGAATCCAGCTTCATTTGGGCTTTGCTCCAGTGCGCCTTGTCCGCCATCAAGGCCTGGATTTGTTGCTGGGCGTTGAGGCGAGCGCTGGCGGACAAAGGTTGTCCCTGGCCCTGGGCGCCAATCGCTTCACCGGCCCCGGCAAGGATGCCGGCCACGCCAATCGCCGCCAGCCATGGGTAAATGCAGGAATGCTGTGTTTTCATGGATCTCCTTCTGTGTTCTGCGCTCACGAACCATCTTGGTTAAGGTTGTTCAGTCTGAATCTGACGCCTGAAGCCCCCCAAACCCACCCCCCCCGGCAGCCACGGTTTCCATTCCCCGGGTTGGTGGCCCGAACTCCAAGCAGTTGTATTCATATCCCAGATTATTTTGTCTGTCAATGGCTCGCCCCAGAAGATAGTGCCTGAGAGTAGCTTGGAGCCGTTCTTGATCGGTGTCCGGCGTGGCGCCGGACCCGGCGCCGACGGCCGTTATCCCACAACAAGCCATGCCACGAAAAATGGGTTGGCAGGAATTCGGCAATGATGGAAACTTACGGTTCATGACCGAACCTCGTGCTCATCCCCGTGATCCCTTGCATGGCATCACGCTGGAAAACATTCTCAACCAACTGGTGCAGCGGCACGGTTGGAGTGAGTTGGGGCGGCGTATCAACATCCGCTGCTTTCAATTCAATCCCACGGTGAAGTCCAGCCTCACCTTTCTGCGCAAGACGCCCTGGGCCCGCCGGAAGGTGGAGGACTGGTTCATCAGCGAGCTGTTGCCCAAATAAACCGATTCATGGCGGACTTCAAACCCATTGCCACCGACAGCCAGCCGGGCTTCGCCCAAACTCCGTTCGCCGGCCTGTCCAGCGAGGGACTCCCGCAGACTTCCGGCCAGCCGGCCGCGGATTCCAAGAAAACGGCCAAGAAGAACCGCGGGCGGGTGGACATTCTCCGCGTGAAGGCCGGGCGCGGCGGCAAGACCGTGACGGTGGTGAAGAATTTTGTCGGCATCGGGCTCCCCGAAAAAGAGCAACTGGCCAAGGCCATGCAGCGCGCCTGCGGCACCGGCGGCACGGTCAAAAACGGCCAGATCGAGATTCAAGGCGATAAGCGCACGGAAGTCGCCCGCATCCTGACCGAAGCAAACTTTCAGCCGGTCTTCGCGGGCGGTTAACCTGGTCGCCAGCTTTGCTCCCACCGCCGCCGTGGCAAGCTGGTTTGCTCGCATTCCGCAGCAAACGCCGCCGCGGGCCAGCCGCGCGGATTGCGAATTGCAAAACCCCGAGGTTGCGCCGGGCACAATGCAACCACGATTTGCGCCGCGCGGGCCGCCGGGCTTCAATACTGCCGATTTCTGTGTCCATCTCCGCTGGCATGAATATTGCAAACTCGCTGCCATGAACAAAAATTCTCTACTCCTGGTTGCGCTGGCCGCGAGTGCGTTGGCGGCCGGCTGCAAAAACTCAGCGGACAATGCCAAAGACTCTCCGACCGCCACCGATCACTACGATTACGCCTATGACAAAAGGGACGTCTACCTGGCCGATGCCAACGCCGATGTGGCCGCGTTGGATCGGAAAATAGATGAATTAGCGGCCCGCGCAGCCTCGGCAGCCGACAACGCCAAAGCAGAGGCGCAGCCCAAAATCGAGGAACTACGCCGTCAGCGCGCTGTCTTGGTACAGAAGCTGGAAGCCTTGAAAAAGGCGACGGCAGCCGATTGGAACGAGGCCAAGAGCGACTACCTGAAATCCTACAATGAAGCGAAGACGTCCTGCCAAAATGCCTGGCAACGGCTGACCGACAAACTGTGATGCGGCTGCGTCCTCCCAAGCCATGGCGAGTGCGGCTTGGGTTGGGGTTTCAGAGTACCGCTCTTTTTCAACCACGGCCGCCGCCGCGCCGAGGTTTTGGCCAACCCAATCAATCCAAGCCGACCCGTTTCCGTTTGCGATAAAGCGTGGCTTGGTCAATGCCCAGAATTTCCGCGGCTTCCGTCAGGCTGGAAGTTTGCGCGAGAATTTTCCGGAGATGCGCCTCCTCCAGTTGTTCCAGGGAAATCCGCGAGCCGATTTGCGGCAGCGGCGCCTCGCCGGCCGGGGACGCCGCCATGGGACCGCGCAGTTCGGCGGGAAAATCCTCCGGCATGATTTTCGACTGCCTTGCCAGAATGACAGCGCGCTCGATGGCGTTGCGGAGTTCACGCAGATTGCCCGGCCAGAGATGGGCGCGCAGACACGTAATGGCCTCCGGCGCAAAGCCGTCCAGCTTGCGCCCGCATTGGGCGGCAAAGAACTTTTCGTAGTGCTCCGCAAAACGGATCAGGTCCTCGCCCCGCGCGCGGAGCGGTGGCATCTCCACGGCGATCACGTTCAGCCGGAAATACAGGTCTTCCCGAAACAAGCCGTCGGCCACCCGTTTTTTTAAATCGCGATTGGTCGCGGCAATGACGCGGAGATCCGCCGGCCGGGTGACGTTTTCGCCGAGCCGTTCGTATTCGCGTTCCTGGAGCAGGCGCAGCAGCTTGGGCTGAATCTCCAGCGCCAGGTCCCCGATTTCATCCAGAAAAAGGGTGCCGCCGTCGGCCGCTTTCACCTTGCCCCAGTGGTCCTTGACCGCCCCCGTAAAGGCCCCCCGCACATGGCCAAACAGTTCGCTTTCCAACAGTTCCCGCGACAGGCTGGGACAACTGACCGTGACGAACGGCTTGTCCACCAGATGGCTCTTTTCATGGATCGCCCGCGCCGCCACGCTTTTACCCGAGCCGCTCTCACCCAGGATCAGGATGGACGCCGGTGTTTGGGCGGCGCGCACCAGCACGTCCATGACTTCCCGCATGCCGGGCGTGCTGAAATCAAAAAGTGGCTCGAGGGTTTGGGACCGGGATTCGGTGACGACTTGTTCAAGGTGCTCGATGCGCTGGCTCATTTGATCCAGCCGCTGCAGCCGCGCCAACACCGTCAGGAACTGCTCGCGCTGAAACGGTTTCTCCAAATAATCCACCGCGCCGCGCTGCAGGGCTTCCACGGCGGTTTTCACACTGCCCTGCGCAGTGCACATGACGACCGGCATCTGCGGAAACTGCTTCAGGATTTCGGCCAGCACGTCCAGCCCGTTTTCCGCGCCGAGCTGCAAATCCAGGAGCACGGCATCCCATTTATCCTCCTTCAGCAAGTCCAAGCCCAATTTCCCGGACTCCACGCCTTCCGCGTAATGGCCGGCATCCTCGATCAAGAAACACGTCGCGTCGCGAAATGTCCTATCGTCGTCAATGACCAGAAAATCCATGGTTCAGATTCAATCGGTCGGCAGTTTGGGCAGGCGGACGGTGAACACGGCGCCCTGACCCGGCTGGCTTTCGCACCGCAACTCGCCGCCCATGCCGAGCGCCAATTTACGCACGATGCTCAAGCCCAGGCCGGTGGAGGGCTCGCCTCCCGTGGGCCGCGCCGAGAGGCGGCCGTAACGGCGAAACATCCGCGCCTGGTCCTCGCCATTGAAGCCCGGCCCTTCATCGCGCACCACACACTCGGCATGCTGATTGGCCTGGCGGATGGCTAGGAAAATGTTCTTGCCCGGCGGCGAGAATTTCAGCGCGTTGGAGACTAAATTGTCCAGCACGTGATTCAGCGCGGAAAGGTCGGCCTTTACCAGCACCGCTTCCGCCGGGAAATCCGTCCGGATCTCCATGCGCTTTTGGCGCGCGGCCTCCGTGTATTGCTGCACCACCCCCGCGGCGACTTCGGTCAGGCTCACCGGGGACAGCTTCAATTCCAAGCCGTGATCCGCGGCCGCGTTGGCGAGAAATTCCTTTACGAACGCCAGCGATTGCGCGCTGGTGCGCAGAATGTTTTCCGCCAGTTGCGTCAGGCGTTTGTCCTGGAAATGGTTCACCTGGGAACACAGCAACCCGGCACTCAGGTGAATACCGCCCAGATGGTTTTTTAGATCGTGGGCGAGCACGCCCAGCAACTCATCCTTGTCCTCCGCCAGCTGCCGGAGTTGGTCGCGCGCCATCTTCAGGGCCAATTGCGTGCGCACGCGCGAAATCAGCTCCGCTTGGTTGAAAGGCTTGGTGATGTAATCCACGCCGCCGGCATCCAGCGCCCGCACGATCAAATCCTTGTCGTCCGCCGCCGAGAGAAAAACCACCGGAATGTCCCGCCATTCGGGATTCTCCTTCAGCTTCTGGCAGACCTCGCAGCCGCCCAGGCCGGGCATGAGCAAATCCAGCAAAATCAAATCCGGCGGCCGCAGCGCGACGCGCTTCAAGGCCGTGGCGCCATCGGTCGCCGGCATGATTTCACAGCCCAGCTTGCCCAACACCGCGCCGACAATCTGGAGATTGCCGGGCTGGTCGTCCACTACCAGGATCCGGGCCGATCCTTCCGCGACATGGTTCGCCGGTTCGCTCATGTTTGCGCGTCAAGTCGCTCCACCAACGCGGGAAACTCGCCCAGACGTTTCTCCAAATCCGTCACGGCGTAATTCTCCGCGTCGCGCACGATGGTCTGCGCGTAGTGCAGCAGCGGTTCGCATTGCCAGCGTTGGCCCAGTTCCGCCAGCCCAATGGCAAAATGCCGGCTCTCGTTCACGGGCACACACTCGTGGATGGACGGCCAGGTTTCAACCAGCAGCCGGCGCAACTGGTAAATCAGCTCCTTCGGCGCCGGCGCCGCCGGCACCCGGCTGGCCGGGCGGCTCGCTGCCGCTTCGCCAGAGGCTTCCGGCCCGGGCTGGCGCGGCAGAAAATCCGCCAACTCATCGAACAGTTCGCGCTGGGAAAAAGGCTTGCGCACGTGGCCGCTAAACCGTTCGGTCTGCGCCTGCTCGTCGCTGGCCAGACTGGCGGCGGTCACGGCAATAACCGGCAGAAACTCCAGGCCGGGCGACTTGCGAATTTCCGCCAGCGCCTGGTCGCCATCCATCCCCGCCATCCGGATATCCAGCAGCAGGAGGTCCGGCTTCACTTCGCGGGCCAGGGCCACCGCCGCCTCGCCGCTCGTGCCAAAAATCAGCCGGTGGTGCGAACCCGCAAACATCGCGGCGATCAACTGGCAATTGAGTTCATTGTCATCCACCACCAGCAGCGTGGCCGGCCGAAGTTGATTGAAATCCACCTTGCCCGCGGGCGCCGGCTTGGCCGAGGCCGGGAGCCGCGTGGAAATGGGCACGTCGGGAAACCGGAGGTGAAAGGCCGAGCCCTGCCCCGGCACGCTCGCCACCGTCACGGTGCCGCCCATGATGTCCGTGAGCCGCTTGACAATGGCCAGCCCCAGCCCCGTGCCTTGCTTTTCCTTTTCACGATGCGCCCCCGCCTGGACGAAGGGTTTGAATATCGCCTCCCGCCGGTCCTGCGGAATGCCCACGCCCGTGTCCTGCACTTCAATGACCAGCGTGACGAGGCTGCGCGTTTCCTGCTTCTCCCAACTGACCCGCACTTCAATGCCGCCCCGGTCGGTGAACTTCACGGCGTTGCCCACCAGGTTCACCAGAATCTGCCGCAACCGGATGCGGTCCAGCAGCAGGGCGTGCGGCAGATCCTCGACGGCCTGACATTCCAAGCCGATGCCTTTCTTCGCCGCGGGTTCGGAAAACAGCGTTCGCAGAAAATCACAGATCTCCCGCAAATCCGTTGGCTCGGGATGCAATGACATCACGCCCGACTCGATTTTCGACATGTCGAGAATATCGTTGATAAGCAGCAGCAGCGAGTCCGCGCTGGAGCGGATCGATTGCAGGTATTGCTGGTGCCGCGGCTCGCGCAAATCGCCCCGCAACAATTCGCTGAAGCCCAGAATGGCGTTCATGGGCGTTCGGATTTCGTGGCTCATGTTGGCGAGGAACAGCGTCTTTTCCTGGTTGTTGTGCTCGGCCTGAAGCTTCGCCTCCGTCAATTCACGCTCGTGTTGCTGCTGTTTCACCGCCACGCGCGCCAGCCACAGCGCCAGCAACCCGGCGCCGATGCCGAACGTGCCGGCCACCAGCGTGGTCAAATTCGCCCGCCACACGCGGCTCAGCACCTCCTGCCGGCTGGACAACATCCGGTCGGCATAAACTCGATCCAACTGCCCCGCCTGGGTGCGCATCTGATCCATCATTTTCTTGAGTTTGCCGGTGGCAACCAGGGCCGCCGCCTTGTCGAAACTCTTTTCGCGGATGCTGATGACGTCATGCTGCCAGCTCAGGCTGGCCTCCGCCTCGGCGAGGAATTCCGTGACAAATTGCAGCACGGTCGGATCGTTGTGCACCAGCGCCACCAACTGGTTGAACTGCGTCGGCAGGTTGGTTTCCGCCTGGTTGAAGGGTTCGAGGAATTGCTTGTTGCCGGTGATCACGTAGCCCCGCTCGCCCGTCTCCAAATCCAGCAATGACTTGATGATGCGGTCCAATTCATTGCGGACCGCCCCGGTTTGCTGGCCGACAGCCATTTGCATCAGGAGTCGCTGCCAGGAGACAAAAGCCAGCAACACGCTCCCAAGCGAGAACGTCAGCCACGCAATCACGGCCAGTTGATAAAACTGTTTGCCAGCCTCCAGCTTCATGTCGCAATCCGCTTTCGCCCTGGATTCCGGGCTTAAGCTCGCTAATCCGTCGGTTTACTTTAGGTCATCTGCCACGGGTGTGTCCAGTGACAAAACTCTGGGGCAGCGATTTCGCCAGGGTCTTTTTTTCTTTGAATGGAAGTAGTTGAAACGCAGAGTAAAAAGAT
>CAYTJG010000164.1:0-13729 GCA_964437865.1 uncultured Bifidobacteriaceae bacterium
GGCCCGCTCGCGCTCCAGTTTTTCCAACCGGCGGCGCAACCGCCGGCGCGCGTCGGCCCAAATCACCGCGCCCGCCGCGAGCATTGCCACCAAGCCTCCGAGAATACGAAACCAAGCGGTCTGCCAAAAATGCGGCAGCACGGCAATCGCCAGCGTCGCCCCGGTTTCATTCCATACCGCATCATTGTTGCAGGCGACCACCCGGAATCGATACCGTCCGGGCGGAATATAGTTGTAGGTTGCCACCCGTTTCGTGCCGACGTCTACCCAGTCCGCATCAAAATTGTCCAGCCGGGATTTGAACCGCACTTTTTCCGGCGCGGTGAAGCTTAAACCCGTGTAGGCGAATTCAATGCGGTGTCGCCCGGGCGATATTTTCACAGGGCTGGAGCCATCACCAACCACCAATGTTTTCTCATCCACCCGCATCGCTTCAATCCGCACCAGCGGCGGCAGCGGATTAACCTGCACGCCGGCGGGGTCGATCGCGACCAACCCCTTCGCCGTGGGAAACCACAGTCGACCGTCCGCCGTTTTGGCGCCCGCCGACTGTGAGCCTTCGGAACATTCGAGCGTCGGCAGACCGTCGTTGATACCGTAGGTCAGAACCGGCACTTCGTTGGTTCCGCCGTCGGCGCAACCGTTCAAGTCTTTTTCGTTCGCGCGCAGAATGCCGGCATACGAGCTCATCCACAAATTTCCGCGGCCGTCCGATTCGATGTGACCAATCACCCCATTGGGCAGGCCCTGTCCGCAGTTAACGACCGAAAACTTCCCGTCCTTGAACCGATCCAACCCGCCGCCGAAGGTGCCAATCCATAGCGCACCATCGTGCGCGAAGTGCAGGCATTCGATAAAATCGCTGGACAGGCCAGCAGCTTTTTTGAACCGGCGAAAGTCCCCTTTTTGCCGGCACACGAGCCCGCTGCCCGCCGTACCAAACCAGAGCGTCCCTGATTGGTCCTGCCCGATGGCGCGCACATCGCCAAATGGCTCGCCGGCAATTTCGTTGAACCGTTCCAGCTTCCCGTTTTGATAACGAAGCACACCCGTCGGCGTGCCGATCCACAATTCGTCGCGCACGAACAGCAACGCCGGCATGGGCGACAGAAGATTTTCCAAACCGCTCGGAAAATCAAACCCGTCATCCTTCTGCGCAAATAATCCGCCGCCCCAGGTGCCGGCCCAGATGGCTCCCGCGCCATCCGCGGCAAGCGACCACACATAGCGATTGCAAATTCCCTGGGCCGAGTCGAAATTTGTCCAGCTGCCGTTTCGCAAACGGTATAACCCCGCCCCTTCCGTGCCCACCCACAAGGCGCCGTCCGCTGCCGGCAGGACGGACAGGACCGGACAGTTTTTCCAATTGTCCTGCGGCGAAATGATTTCCAGGTTGCTGCGCCGGACCATCACCAAGCCCGCCCCAGTGCCACACCACAAATTCCCTTCGTGATCTTCCCACAACGAGGTGATCCAGTCCGAAGGCAACCCGTCCGTGTGATCAAGGTGTACCGCGGGAGTGTTTGTTCGATCCGAACCGGTCAACCACAGGCCGACCGAGCCGCCCGCCAGCGCACCGGCGGAGGTTTCAAAGAGATTGGGAACCATATACCATCCCCACGGAGTGGCCCCCAGATCGGCGGTCCAGTGGCCGTCTTTCCATTCGCGGAGGGTGGCGTTGCAGGCTACCCAAAGCCCGCCATCACGCGCGGCACAAAAGCCTTGCACGTAATCATTCGTGAACAGCCCAGTGGTCAACTGACCGTTTCTGAGCACGGAAATGGCGCCTTCACGCTCGACCCAAACGGTCCCGTCCACAGTGCGCGCCAGACATAGAAATTTGCTGATCGTGCCCACTGGCGGCAACAGTACTTTGCCGTCGCGCACCCGCGCCAGTTCACCCGCCTCATTTAGGAGCCATACGTCCTCTGCGTTGTCGGCGGTTATGGCGTAGATTTTTCCACCGCTCCAGCCCGGCCGCAAGGCCACCGCGGCAAATCGCCCGTCCTTATATTGCGACACGTCCCCGCTTTCCGTGCCGATCCAGAGCGTGCCGTCGGCCGATTCAAACAGGCTGGTGACCCGGCTGCTGCGCAGTTCCGGGGTGTTATTGTCATCGAAGACCGTAAACCGAACGCCGTCGAATCGCGCCAGCCCGCAATAAGTGCCCACCCACAAATAGCCATCGCGCGTCTGCAACACGGCCGTGACTTTGTTCTGCGGCAACCCTTGTTCCACCTGCCAGGTACGCACAAAATAGTGCGGTGGTGCGGCTTGCGTGGCAGGACCGCCCCCCGCAACCAACGCCAAGACCAACGCGATCCGGCAAAAAACGCCTTTTTGGGGGATCCAAGGGAACATTGCCCTAGTTTGTCCACTGTATGCCAAGCGCCGCAAGCCTATAAAATTCCCCCGGTACGTTCATTTATATGACAGGACGAAACGCCCCGGATCACGCAAAATTGAATGCACCATTGCTGCCAAAACCGCAATGAACGGAATCCCATGACTACCTTGAAACAAATCGCCACCGCGGCCCTTTTTTGCTGGACCATCGCCACCATCCACGCCATGCCGCCGCTGCTGAACGATCCGGTGGATGTGAGCGGCGATTTCCATGCACCGGAAAATTCTTACTTCCTCGCCGACAAGGTTTCCGGGTTTGATTCGATCACCCATTCCGGGACCATCCTTTACCAGCGGGCGCAATTCCGCGTTCGGCACGCGTTCGACAACGACTTGGCGCTCATCACGGCTGTCGGTCCAAACGAGTTTCCAGAGAACCAATATGCCGCCAATCCATCACTGCCGTTTTCCCTTGATTTCCTCTCCCCGCGGACCATCCGCATCCGCATGACCAGCGGACCGCAGGTTCACCCGCCCCAGGAGGAACTCATGCTGGCCGGCAATCCACCGCACGACGATGCTTGGAAATACGAGAAAATCCCGGCTGGTCACCGCTACTCCAGCACGGCCGGTTCAGTGACCATCACGGAAAACCCATTCCATATTGAGTTGCGCGGACCCGATGGCAAGTTGCTGACGACCACCGATCACAACGAGGACAACCGCTCCACCTTCAGCCCGGTACTGCCGTTTGGCTTCGTGCGCCGGGCCGCGGATTATTCGCGCAGTTACAATGCGGCCTTCACTCTGGCGCCCGACGAAAAGATTTTCGGCTGCGGCGAGTCCTTCACCGGGCTGGACAAGCGCGGCCAGAAGATTGTGCTCTGGACGGACGACGCCAATGGCATCGAAAACCAGGGCATGTACAAGCCGATCCCGTTCTTCATGAGCAGCCGCGGATACGGCATGTTCATGCACACCACCACCCCCATCACCTGCGACTTCGGGAACAATTTCAACGGCGTCAACTCGCTGATGATTGGGGACGATGAACTGGACTTGTTCATTTTCCTCGGTTCGCCCAAAGAGATCCTGGACGAATACACCCGGCTCACCGGCAAATCACCCATGCCGCCGTTGTGGTCTTTCGGCCTCTGGATGAGCCGGTGCACATACAACGCCGAACCCCAGGTGCGCGAGGTAGCCGCCCGACTGCGCGAAAACAAAATTCCCTGTGACGTGCTGCACCTCGATACCGGCTGGTTCGAAACCGACTGGCAATGTGATTACGAATTCTCACCCAGCCGCTTCACGAACCCAAAGCAAATGCTCTCCGACTTGAAGGCTGAAGGCTTCCATGTTTCGTGCTGGCAATTGCCGTATTTCGTCCCGAAAAACAAATTGTTTCCTGAACTCGTTGCCAACAACCTTGTGGTGCGCGACGCCAAAGGCAACCTGCCGGATGAGGACGCCGTGCTGGACCTATCCAATCCCAAGACCGTGGAATGGTATCAAGCCAAGCTCGCCGGTCTGCTAAATCTGGGTGTTTCAGCCATCAAGGTGGATTTTGGCGAAGCCGCGCCGAACAACGGCATCTGGGCTAACGGCCGCACCGGATTCTATGAGCACAATCTGTTTCCGTTGCGATACAATAAGGCAGTAGCCGATATCACCCGCCAAACGACGGGCGAAAACATCATTTGGGCCCGCAGCGCGTGGGCCGGCAGCCAGCGATACCCTCTGCATTGGGGCGGCGATGCGGAAAGCACTGACGCCGGCATGGCGGCGGAGTTGCGCGGGGGACTGTCCTTTGGCCTAAGCGGCTTTTCCTTCTGGAGCCATGACGTCGGCGGTTTCACGGCGACCTCGGTCGACGGGATGGACCAGGACCTGTTCGCGCGTTGGCTGGCCTTTGGCATGCTGAGTTCCCACAGCCGCTGCCACGGCATCGCGCCCAAGGAACCGTGGTTGTACGGCACGAACTTCATGGACAAATTCCGCGCCATCGATGAAATGAAATACCGGTTGATGCCATACGTTTATGCCCAAGCCAAAGACAGCTCGGAGCATGGCCTGCCAATGGTGCGCGCGCTGTTTGTTGAATTCCCTGATGATCCCGGTTCTTGGACCGTGGACAATGAATATCTGTATGGCTCCAGCCTGCTGGTGGCCCCGTTGCTGCATAAGGGCGAATCGGCCCGCAATGTCTATCTGCCGCCCGGCACATGGATTGATTACCAGGACGGGCGGGCGTACTCGGGCGGCTGGCAGAAGATCGAGGCGGGCGCCATCCCCGAAATCATCCTGGTGCGGGACGGCACCGCACTCCCACGCATCGCCCTGGCGCAATGCACCCAACAGATGGATTGGTCAAAACTTGAACTCGCCGTTTACACCAAGAATGTTGCCGCCGCCAAAGGACTCGTGTTCCTGCCCGGCGACACAAACACTCACGAAGTGGCGCTGACCAAATCCGGTGACAGTTTCCAGCTGGAGGCCGATCCCCTGGCCGGCAAAGTCGCATGGCGAATCTCTGCCGCGGAAGTACGTTGAGCATGAAATCAAAATTTGAATATCTTCTGGCCGCGGCGCTGTTCTGTGCGCCGCTGTTTTGCCGCGCCGGGAATTATACGAATTTTTCCGTGGCGGTTTACATTCCCATCAATGTCGTCCAAAGCTTCGACCAGCCGCAAAAACTCCAGGCGGACTGGGATTGCATTCACGGTCAGTTGAAGGTGGACAAGGTCTATATCGAGGTGCAGCGTGACCGGCGGTTGCTCACCGATGAGCAAACCGAGCGGGCGAAGACGTTTTTCCTCGCCCACGGTGTGCGGGTGGCCGGCGGCATGGCCCTCTCGGACGGCTCCATAGCCGGGCAGTTCCAGTCGTTTTGCTATACCGATCCGCAGGATCGCGCGTTTATCAAGAGCGCCGCCGAATTTGCCGCGCGGCATTTTGACGAAGTGATCCAGGATGATTTCTTTTTCATCTCGACCAAGCATGATTCGGATATCGAGGCGAAAGGAAGCAAAAGCTGGACGCAGTTCCGGCTGGCATTGGCGGACGACGCCGCGGAGAATCTGCTCGTCAAACCCGCCAAGGCCGTGAATCCAAAAGTGAAAATGATCGTCAAGTTCCCCAACTGGTATGAGCATTTTCAAGGCTCCGGCTACGACCTTGAACGCGAACCGCAAATTTTCGACGGCATCCACACCGGCACGGAAACGCGCGACCCGGACCTCACCGACCAGCACTTGCAACAATACGAGAGCTACGAGATCATCCGCTACTTCGAAAACATGGCTCCGGGCCGCAACTGCGGAGGTTGGGTGGATACTTACAGCCTCCGCTACCTCGACCGCTACTCCGAGCAGGTCTGGGACACACTCTTTGCCAAGGCGCGTGAGTTCACGGTTTTTGAGTGGTCGGCCATGACGCGACCGTTTGAAATCGGCGACCGCACCGCGTGGGCGAGCCTGCCGACCAGCCTGAATCAGTCCTCCATGACCAATGGCATCACCGCGCCCACCTGGGCGCGGGTGGCCGGCTATTCGCTCGAACAGGCGGACCAATTCCTCGGCCGGCTCGGCAACCCCATCGGCATCGCGAGTTACAAGCCATGGCATTCGACGGGCGAGGACTATTTACATAATTATCTCGGCATGATTGGCATACCCGTTGATTTGCGCCCCGCCTTTCCAACCAACGCCAGCTTGGTTCTACTGACCGAGTGCGCGAAGTTCGATCCCGAAATCGTAACCGAAATCAAAGGCCAGTTGCGCGCCGGCAAGTCCGTCGTCATCACGTCCGGCTTGCTGCACGCCTTGCAGGACCAAGGCATCGAGGACATTGCCGAGATCCACTGCACGGACCGAAAATTCCTCGCGCACCAGTACGCCGGCGGTTTCGGCGCGGGCAATTTTTCCGCATTGGACGGCCCCGGCCAAACCGACATTCTTTTTCCTGAAGTTGATTTTCTCACCAACGACTCTTGGGCCCTCGTGCGCGCCGAAGCCAATGGCGGCGGCTTCCCGTTGCTCCTGTTGAACCGTTATTCCCGCGGCCTGCTTTATGTCTTGACCATTCCCGATAATTTCAACGACCTTTACGCCCTGCCTCCCGAAGTGACTGCGGCAATCAAAAATTTCGTCATGCGGGGTTTTCCGGTGCGTCTGGACGGCCCGGCGCAGGTGGCGCTGTTCGCTTATGACAACGGCGCGTTCATTGCCGAGAACTTTTCCTCCTTGTCCGCGGAGGTGCAAATTTCCACACTGGGAAACGCAACGAAACTGACGAACCTGGTCACCGGCGAGGTTATCGCCGGCAAATTGCCGCCGCCGCCCGGCTGGAATTGGCAAAATGAGGCCTCCGAAACCCGCGTCTCATTTGCCACCCACCTGCCGCCGCACAGCTACGCGGTGTTCACCATGGACAAAACGGCGGCACAAGCCAGTGCCCAGTGAACAATTCAGCCCGGTTGGAAACCGTCCGCTCGCCTGTGTTGATGATCAGGCTGGAGAAGGCAAAACGGCCAGGCTGAACGCATTCAAAGACCGGCCATGAAGCAACGCAACCTGTCTATTGTCACCGCCCTGCTGCTGGGCGCGCTGGCTGCTTTCGCTGAAAACCATCCGCCGCGTGAACAATTGCTGATGGATTTCGGCTGGCGCTTTGCCTTTGGCCACGCGACGGATCCGGCGAAGGATTTTGATCCCGCGCCGGCGAGTGAGATGTTCAATTACCTCACCAAGTCCGGCAATGCCCGGGGCGCGGCGCAGGCGAATTTCGATGATAGCGGCTGGCGCAAACTGGACGTGCCCCACGACTGGGCGGTGGAGGCGCCGTTTGACGAACGCGGCAGCGGCAGCCATGGCTACAAGGCCATCGGAAAAAACTTTCCCGACCGCAGCGTCGGCTGGTATCGCAAATCGTTCTCCATTCCCGCTTCCGACCTCGGCCGGCGCATCCGTGTGGATTTTGACGGCGTCTTCCGCGATTCGCAGGTGTGGGTCAACGGATTTTACCTGGGCCGCGAACCGAGCGGCTATTCGCCTTTCAGCTATGACATCAGCGATTACCTCAACTATGGCGCTGCCAACATCATCGCCGTTCGCGCGGACGCAACCCTGGAAGAAGGCTGGTTTTATGAGGGCGCAGGCATTTACCGTCACGTCTGGCTGACCAAAACCGCTCCGCTGCACGTCGCCAGATGGGGAACGTTCGTCACGACGGAGGTGAAAAAGAATTTCGCGGAGGTGACGGCGCGGGTGACCGTCAACAACGACCAGCCAACGAACGCCGCGTTTGAGATCTGCCAGGTCATTTTGGACCCGGACGGCCAAACCGTCGCCACCGTAAAACTCAGGCAACTGTCGCTCGCCCCCGGCGCAACGGGAGAATTTCCTTCCGTGCTCAAGGTGGATCAACCAAAACTCTGGTCGTGCCCGACGCCATATCTGCACAAGCTCGTCACGACTCTCTTTGAGGGCGAAACGATCATTGACCGTTATGAAACGACTTTCGGCATCCGCACACTGCGCTGGGACGCGAATGAAGGATTCTTTCTGAACGGCCAGCGCGTGCAGTTGAAGGGAACCTGCAACCATCAGGATCACGCCGGTGTCGGCGCGGCCATGCCGGATGGTCTGAATAAATTCCGCCTCGAGCAGTTGAAAAAAATGGGCTCGAACGCCATCCGCACCAGCCACAATGCGCCCACGCCCGAACTGCTCGATATGTGTGACCGCCTCGGCCTGTTGGTCATGGATGAAAACCGCGCGTATGGCATCAACCCGCAGCAACTCGACGGGCTGAAGCGGCTGATGTTGCGCGACCGCAACCATCCCAGCGTCATCCTTTGGTCGCTCGGCAACGAGGAATGGAGCATCGAAGGCTCGGACCAGGGCACGCGCATCACGCAGACAATGCAGACCTTCGCCCAGCAGCTCGACCACACGCGCCGGTTTACGGCAGCGATCAGCGGCGGCTGGGGGGCGGGCAGTTCCAAGAGCATTGATGTGATGGGTTTTAATTACCTCACGCACGGCGACAACGATGCGTATCATCGGCAATTCCCCGCCAAGCCGTCCGTCGCCACCGAGGACGGCAGCACCTTTTCCACGCGCGGAATCTACGTCCAAGACCGCGAACATCAGCACCTGACGGCCTACGATGTGAACCGGGTGGACTGGAACGTGCTGGCGGGACAATCCTGGCCACACTATGCCGCCCGGCCCTATGTTGCCGGACAATTCCAGTGGACGGGTTTTGATTATCGGGGCGAGGAGACGCCGTTTGGCTGGCCGGCCATCAGCTCGCAATTCGGCATCCTCGACACCTGCGGGTTTCCCAAGGACAATTTTTATTATTATCAGGCGTGGTGGTCGGATCATCCGGTGCTGCATCTGCTGCCGCACTGGAACTGGCCGGGCAAGGAAGGCCAGGAAATTGATGTATGGGCCCACAGCAACTGTGAGGAGGTGGAACTCTTCCTGAACGGCGTGAGCCAGGGCCGAAAAAAACTGCCGAGAAATCTCCATCTCGAATGGCAGGTGAAATACGCGCCCGGCGTTTTGCTCGCCCGAGGCTACCACGAGGGCAAGGAAATCCTCACGGAAGAAATTGCGACCACCGGCGCGCCCACGGCGGTCCAACTCGCCCCCAACCAAACCACGCTAAAGGCCAACGGCGAGGATGTCGCCGTCATCACCGTTTCCGTCACGGATGCACAAGGCCGCCCCGTGCCGGATGCCGCAAACAAAATCCATTTCCAGTTGGACGGACCGGGTAAAACACTTGGAGTCGGCAACGGCGACCCGTCGTCGCACGAGCCGGATGTTTTCTTGCCCACGGAAAACAGCGCGCCTGACTGGCAACGCAGCCTGTTCAGCGGCCTCGCGCAGATCATAATTCAATCCACCAAGGAACCGGGTGAAATAAAACTCACCGCGCACGCCGACGGCCTGACACCAGTGACGTTGATCATTCCCTCGCAACCCGCAACTCCCCGCCCGGCGATTTGACAGACAAGTCCTATTCAATCAACCGTTATGACGAACCATTCCTTCACCCGCAATTTTCCACTTAAGTTGCTCGCCGTCGGCTGCCTGTTCCTTGCTGCCGCGGTGAACGCAATTCCCGGCCCAAAGACGAACGATCTGCCGGAACGAATTATTTCGGCCGACCTCCTGCAAACGAACGGCCCGCTGAACACCATGTTCAAACGTTGTGTCGGCGCGGGCCGCGCAAATGAAGGTTTGCGGGCCGACTGGCAGCGGCAACTGACCGTAGCGCATCGCGAGTGCGGCTTTGAATACATCCGCATGCACGGTCTGTTTACCGACGACATGGGCGTTTACCGGGATTATAACGGCAAACCGGAATACAACTGGCAGTACATTGACGAGCTTTACGATTTTCTCCACCGCATCGGCATGAAACCCTTTGTTGAACTCGGCTTCATGCCCAACGGTTTGGCCAGCGGCTCGAAGACCATCTTTTGGTGGAAGGGCAATGTCACCCCGCCTCGCGATATGAACAAGTGGGCCGATTTGGTCCGCGCCTTCGTCCTCCACGAACAGGAGCGCTACGGCGAGGCCGAGGTGCGCACCTGGTATTTCGAGGTCTGGAACGAACCCAACCTCACCGACGGCTTCTGGGCCGGCACCCAGCAGCAGTATTTCGACCTCTACGCCGCCACGGCCCGCGCCATCAAGAGCGTTTCCCCGGATTACAAGGTGGGCGGCCCCGGAACGGCGGGCTGCGGATGGATCACGGAATTCCTTCATTTCTGCGACACGAACCACGCGCCGGTGGATTTTGTTTCCACCCATACTTACGGCGTGGAAAGCGGTTATCTGGATGAAACTGCCACCCATGGCACGGCCCTTTCCCGCAACCCAGACTCCATCTTCGGCGAAGTCAAATCCGTCCGCCAGATGATCACGGACTCCGCGTTTCCCAAACTGGAACTGCACTTTACCGAATGGAGCAGTTCTTACACGCCGGCGGATCCATTTCACGACAGCTATCACAGCACGGCTTACATCTTGGACAAGCTCAAGAAATGCGGGGACGCCCCACAATCCATGTCTTACTGGACGTTCACGGATATTTTTGAGGAATCCGGCCCGCGCTGGGAAGCGTTTCACGGCGGCTTTGGCCTGATGAATTATCAAGACATAAAAAAGCCGGCGTATTATGCCTATCAGTTCTTGAACCAGCTCGGCCCGACGGAATTGAAGAGCAGCGATCCGTCGTCCTGGATTTGCGCCGACCAAGATGGCGGTGTGCAGGCGTTGCTTTGGGATTTCACCAATACCTTTCCGGAAACGAACATGATCAATCAGGTTTTTTACAAACGCGATCTGCCGTCGCAGCCCAAAAGCAAAGTCACGCTCAACCTGTCCCACCTGCTCCACGGCAAATACACCGTAGAGACTTACAAAGTCGGCTACCGGGTCAATGACGCGTACGATACCTATCGCGACTTGGGCTCGCCCGCCCAATTGACCAAAGCGCAGGTCGCTGAAATCAAATCCAAGAACAGCGGCGCGCCGTTGGAAACCAAGACTGTCAAGATCGGCCGCAACGGAAGGTTTGAGCAGCAGTTCGACCTCCGCGAAAATGACGTCGTGCTCGTCACGCTCAAGCCGCAAAGGTGATCGGCCCGCCGAGCCTGGTTTACTTTTGCGTTGCCAGGCGGAACTGGCCGCGTAGCCGGATGTCCCGGGACGAGCTGCCAATCAAGATTTCAAAGCTGTCGTTTTCCGTGATCCACGACTTCTCTTTATCGTGATAGTAAGCAAATGCGCTCTGGTCCAGCGCGATGGACACCGTTTGCTTTTCACCGATTTTGAGGAAGACCTTTTTGAATCCCTTCAACTCCTTGGCCGGCCGTGGCAGCCGTGGATTGTCCTCATGAACGTAAAGTTGCGCCACTTCCGCGCCGTCCGCACTGCCGGTGTTTTCCAGTTCAAACTGGGCGGTCGCAATTTGGTTTGTGCCCGCGGCGGGATTTAATTTCAAATCTGAGTATTTGAAGGTCGTGTAACTTAGCCCAGAACCAAACGGAAACTGCGGATCCAGGTTCTTCGTGTCGAACCATCGGTAGCCCACGAGCAAGCCTTCCGCGTAGGTCACCGTGCCGTTCGTGCCGGGATAATTGCCCAGCGCGTGCGCCGGCGAGTCGGACAGCTTCTTCGGAAATGTCGCGGGCAACTTGCCAGACGGATTCACGTCGCCAAACAACACACGGGCCAGCGCATTGCCGCCTTCCATTCCCGGATACCATGCCTGCAACAACGCCGGCACTTTGTCCAGCCAAGCGTCCATTTCCACCATGGTGCCTTCCAAGACGACGATGGTTTTAGGATTCGCCGCTACAATTTCTTGAATCAGTTCGTCCTGGGCGTAGGGCAACCTCAGGTCAGCGCGATCCGCGCCTTCGCAATCGAAGCCCTTGTCGTGATTCAACCCCCCGATGTAGATCACCGCGTCCGCCGATTTCGCGGCGGCAATCGCGCGTTCCCTCAAATCCCCACCACCGTCCTTGCGATAGCCCTCGGAGAAAATGAGGTTCACCTTTGCGCCCACGAGATTAACCAAGCCTTGCAGCGGCGTGATTTCATAAAAGGCCTTGATGCCGGAACTATCGCCGCCGTGGGCGTGCAAACGGATCGCATTCTCACCAATGACTGCAATGGTCTTGGTCTTCGCTGGGTCCAATGGCAGGAGGTGGCCTTCATTTTTCAAGAGCACAATGCCCTCCTCGGCGACTTGCCGCGCGACTTCCTGATGGGCGGTCGTATTGAGCGAGCCGGCCTTCCGCTGGGAATCAAAAACGTGTGAAGCAAACATCACCCGCAAGTTGCGACGGACTTTGTCGTTGAGGCCGGCCAGCGGCAGTTCGCCCGACTGGAGCAAATTTGAATACGGTTGAGCGAGATAATAGTCGTCGTATTTTTTCTCCGTGCCCATCTCAAGATCAAGGCCGTTGAGCGCGCACTCGCGCGTGTCATGCGCGCCGTCCCAGTCGGACATCACCAAGCCTTGGAAACCCCATTCGTCCTTCAATATTTTATTGAGCAGATAATCATTCTCGCAACAGTGTTGGCCACGCAGTTGATTGTAGGATCCCATCACCGACCACACGCCGCCTTGCTGCACGGCCGCCTTGAACGCGGGCAGATAAATTTCCCGCAACGCTCGCTCGTCCACCTCCACGTTAATGGTGCCGCGCTCAAATTCCTGGTTGTTCAGCGCGAAATGCTTCACGCATGAGGAAATGTCCTGCGATTGCTCGCCGCGGATGTAGCCAACGCACATCCGCGCCGACAGCAACGGGTCTTCGCCCAGATATTCAAAATTCCGTCCGCACAAGGGCGTGCGCAGGATATTCACTCCCGGCCCGAGCATGATGTCCTTGCCACGCGCCCGGGCCTCCTGGCCTATGGCTTGTCCTTCACGGAAACCGAGTTCGGGATTCCAGGTCGCGGCGAGGCAAATGCCGGCGGGCATGGCGGTGGAATAATCGTCCGTACGCCCGGCAGGCGCCCAGGTATCCGGCCCTATGTCCTCGCGCACACCATGCGGGCCATCGTCCAACCAGCGACGCGGAACGCCCAGCCGCGGAATCGCGGCGGTCGTAAATTTGGAATCGGCGTGGATGAGGGAGACCTTTTCATCCAGCGTGAGCCGTGACAGCAAGTCGTCCACACGACTTTCCAGCGGTTGGGTGACGTCCAAATACAGTGGTGTCGCACCAGCCGGCGAACCGTACAAATTCGCGCAAAGCAGCAGCGCCGCACCGGCCAACACTAATGGAGAATTCATTAGCCGAGAGCATACCCTATCCGCTGGCAGACTCCATGTCGTAAAAATTAATGACACCCACCGCCAAGTAGCAGAAATGTCCGTGTCCTTGGACTTGGTTTTGAGGACCTCGGCAAGCCCCCACCCCCAAGTGCGCTTCTTGGCATCGGGATCGGAGCAGGACAGGTAGGCTAGGCCGACTTTGCGACTGACCTACGCATCGCGGGTGCCTTCGTTCCGGCCGGTCACCAGCAGTTCCGCCGCCTGTTGGTCCGTGGTATTGAGGGAAACCTGCCGGCCCGTCAGACAGTTCTGAGCACAAAACTTCCCGTTGTTTCTCTGGAAAAGACGATATTGCTGCTTCACAACATTTTTGATGTTACGAGCCTAACGAGACGGCAACGGCGCCGTTAGCGGGCAATGCGCGGGCCTTTGGCGGCATTACGCGGCATGCCGCCCAAAACCCGGTTTGCTGGCAATTCTGCTGGCAAAACGCCGTTTTGGGGGTTCCAAACGCGGAAAAATCCTCCGAAAATCCAACGAATTGGCATGGAGGCGAGGGTCGGAATCG
>CAYTJG010000165.1:0-13719 GCA_964437865.1 uncultured Bifidobacteriaceae bacterium
GATTGGCTGATCAACTCCGCCGACCACACCGTCCGCTTGCCTTTCAAATCGTACCGGGCCAGCGTGCCCCCGTGCAGAGCCACCAAGTCATCCTGGCCCACCAGTTGGGCCCGCCCGTAATAACCGCGGTCTGCGTCCTCAAACCGCTTGGAGAAATAAGGATGCGGCACTGAACCGAACCAGGCGTACCAGATCCAGGCTCCGAAGAACAACACGACGAGCACGCCCAAGATGCCCGCAATCAGTCCGGTCTTTTGCCAAAACTTGGCCTCCGCCACGTCCCTTCCCCCCGCATACGCCGGCACGTTCAACCGTTTCGCCTCCGCCTTGCCCTTGCATAGCGGGGAACAGAAATAGCCCAGCACCTCCAGGCACTTCGGGCAGATGGGCTTGTGACACACCGCACACTTCTCCGTGGCCGGCTCGCCATGTTTGGCGCAAACGGGCACAGCCTTGGGTACCACCGGGGACTCGACCGAAACCCTGAGCTGCCCGGCGGAGGGCGGCGGGGGCGGCAACGACGGCGCAGGTGCCGATCCCGCCGGCGCGGACGTCGCAGCGTCAAACTCCTGCCGGATGAGTTGGTTGACAAAATCCGAGGCATCCAGCCCGCAATTCGGGCAGATAAACTTCACCGGCTGGTCCACCATTTCCGGTTTGGCATCGAAGGCGTATTTGGCACCGCAGGAGCATTGCAGTTTCATGAGGCGTAAGAGGTCACGGCTTGGGATTCAATAGCACAACGCCCGGTTCCGCGGCGAGGGAAAAGGTGAGTTGCGCCGGGCAAAAGTCCACGCTGCCATCCGACCAGAGAAAGTTGCCGCCGTATTTATGATGATTGTTGCCTGGGGACTTGCCATCCGGCGAGAAAACCAGTTCACCCGCGCGCTTGGGCTCCGCATTCACCTGTCGGTCAGACAGCAATGGCACCCGCGCCGCCTCCAGCCGGCGCCCCATGAAATAGGCATAGCTGATCTTGTGCTCCCGCAACGGTTCGCCGGAGGGAATCGCCGGATCGCGTCCGCCCGGGCAAATGAAGATCGAGGTGTCGGCGGTGTATTTTGGCACCAGTTCATCCAGGACCGGCTCGGCGGTGATGGCATTCGTGCTTTGCGGCAGCGCGCCGTGAAAGTCATTCGCGTAAACCTGCAGGGCCAGGTAGACCTTTTGGAGATTGTCGGCACACAGCTTCTGTTGCGAGCGCTGGTGACTCGGGGACGCAAAGCTATAAAGCATGGCTGATAAGATGCACATCAGCGCAACCGTGATGAGCAGCTCAATCAGCGAAAAGCCTTGGCGGCTTGCATTCATGCAGCTATTTAACCCAAACCTGTCCGCAAAACAACGGAATGTCAACCGAGTGCGGAACGCGGGTTTCCGCCGGCCGGGCAATGCTCGGCGCTCCATGCTGATCGGCGCAGCTCATTCGCGGGTCACTTTCCGCAGTTCGAAAATATGCACTTCTTCCTCCGGCACGGTGCCGACCGCAAACGGCAGCAGCCCGAAATACGAGGAATAAAATCCCGCCCCGGCCGCGGCGTGCCAGGTCGTCAGCCCGGGCGGCCCGGGCACACTCACCACTGCGCGGTGGATGATCGCGTTGGTGTCCGGCTCGGAGGTGCAGCAATTATGCACCGGCACCACCAGGAGATCCCCCGTGGGTGGCGAGAAATTGTCGTAAACCACCGGGCGGGCACCCATTTTCTCCATATAATATTGGAAGCCCCAGTGGCCTTCGTACCAGATGGTGCCGGGTCCCTGACCGCACCGGGCCATGGATTCTTCCGCGCTCCGCCGCACCGCCACCGCCAGTTGAAAATCGCAGAGCGTCACCACCACCGCCAGTGCCGCCCCGGCCAGCACGCTGTAACGCAGGGCCCGCGGCCGCGCCCACCCGGACCGTTCCAACCGACGGACCAGCAGGATGGCCACCGCCGGCACCATGGGCAGCACCGTGCGGCCATTAATGGTCCAATTGCCAAACGCCGTAAACAGGAAGGTGCCCGCCAGCCACAGCACCAGCAACCAGGCGTGCGGATCGCGCAGCCGACCCCGCAGCTCGACCGCCAGCCCCAGCACCAATACGCCGCCGAACATCCACAGTATGAACTGCGCCAGCGCCACCCATTGGGCCGCCCCGGTCAGGGCGTGGTACTTGGGCAGCACCATCGTGATGCCAATCACGCCCCCGACCAACGCCGTAGCGGCAAAGGTCCACGCCAGGGTTCGTCCCCGCCAGAGCCAGGGCGCCAGAAAAAGCGCCACCGCCAGGCCGCCCCCGACAAACGAGAGGGCAATCAGCGCGGCCGCCAGCTTTGAAAACCCGAAACTGCTATGCGAAGCGTTCGAGAAACCGGCGGCGGCGGAAAATAACGCATGGCCATACAACGCATGCGTCAGCCACTGATACGCCGCCAGCACCGCCACCGGAATCAGCAGGGCGGCCAGCCAGACACCCGCCTGGCGCCGTTGCACCAGCCCGTAGGCCGCCAGCAAGGGAAGCAGCGCCACCCCAAAGTACTTGGTGAGAATCGCCAGGGCCACCAGCACGCCGGCCAGAACGACTTTGCCCGACTGGCCATTTGCCAGCCCCTCCACCCAAAACACAATCGACCACACCCAGAGCGCCAGGAGCAGCACGTCGCACATGACCGTGTCGGCGGAGACCAAAAACACCGGGGTGAACAACACCAGGCAGGCCGCCCACACCGGCCGGCCGCACAACCGCCCGGCCAGCCGATAGGTGCCCAGCACCACCGCCACGGCCGCCAGCAAGGTGCCCAGATGCAGGCCGATCTCGTTCCAGCCAAACAAGCTGCCCGCCAGCGCATAATAATAGCCCGCGCCGGGGGGATTCTCCGTGACCGCCCACATGGGCGACGAGAAGCCATACCAGTTGACCGCAAAATCAAAGAAATTCCCCGGGTGGTGCCGCACGTGCTCCGCCAGCCAGATGAACAGCGGATCGTCGATGTTGAACGGCTTGGCCAACAGCGGCCCGAGGACCACGCCCACCAGCAAGGTGAGCATCCAGCGGGGATGCCCGGCCAGCCAGGATTCGAATCGCTTGAACATCGGCGCTATTTATTAGCCGTTATTGACGCGAAATAAAACGCATTTTTCGCTCGCCTTGCGCGGTCACAGCGGGAAAAATCAGCATTTCGACATGCCTGAAAAAATTGTCATCCTGGATTTCGGCTCGCAGTACACGCAGGTCATTGCCCGGCGCGTGCGCGAATGCAATGTCTATTCGGTGATCGTCCATTTCAACACGCCCGCGGTGGAAATCGCGGCGATGAAACCGGCGGGGCTCATCCTGTCGGGCGGACCGTCCAGCGTGTACGCCACCGGGGCGCCCATGCCGGACCGCGGCATCTTCGAGCTGGGCTTGCCGATTCTGGGTGTTTGCTACGGCGTGCAGTTGTTCGCCCACTTCCTCGGCGGCAAAGTCGAGAAAGGTCTCAAGCGCGAATACGGCAAGAGCACCCTGGCGGTCAAGGACGCCGCCTGCGCGCTCTTCCACGACCTGCCCAAGTCCCTGCAAGTCTGGAACTCCCACGGGGACAAGCTCACCAAGATCCCGGCCGGGTTCAAGCCGGTGGCCGGCACGGATAATTCCGAGTTCGCCGCCATCGAGCACCGCAGCCGGAAATTCTTCGGCCTGCAGTTTCATCCCGAGGTGGTACACACCCCGCGCGGCAAGGAGATCATCGCCAATTTTGTTCATGGCATTTGCGGCTGCGGCCGCAACTGGACCATGCGCAATTACGTGGACCAGGCCGTGGAGGAAATCCGCGCCCAAGTGGGCAAAGACCAGGTCATCCTGGGCCTCAGCGGCGGCGTGGATTCCAGCGTGGCGGCCGCCCTGCTCCACAAGGCCATCGGCGACCAGCTTACCTGCATTTTCGTCAACAACGGCGTCCTGCGTGCCCACGAAGCCAAGGTGGTGCAGGAAGTCTTTGGCCGCAATTTCCACATCAAGCTCAAGTACGTGGACGCCTCCAAGCGCTTTCTCACCAAGCTGCGCGGCGTTTGCGATCCCGAACGCAAGCGCAAGGTCATCGGCACTGAGTTCATCCGCGTGTTCGATGATGCCGTCGTGGAACTCATCAAGGGCCGGGCCAAAGGCACCGCCAAGCTGCCCTTCAAATTCCTGGCCCAAGGCACCCTCTATCCGGACGTCATTGAATCCGTGCCGATCGCCGGCAATCCGGCGGCGCTCATCAAGAGCCATCACAACGTGGGCGGCCTGCCCAAGAAGATGAAATTCAAATTGGTGGAACCCTTGAAATGCCTGTTCAAGGATGAAGTCCGGCTGCTCGGCGAGGAATTGGGCGTGCCCAAGGAAATCGTCTGGCGCCAGCCTTTCCCCGGTCCCGGTTTGGCCGTGCGCATCCTGGGCGAAGTCACCCCCGCGCGCTGCGAAATCCTGCGCAACGCCGACGCCATCGTGGTGGAGGAGATGAAGGCCAGCGGCTGGTACTACAAGATTTGGCAAAGCTTCGCCGTCCTCCTGCCCGTGCGCAGCGTCGGCGTCATGGGCGACGAGCGCACCTACGAATACACCATCGCCATCCGCGCCGTGGAATCGCAGGATGGCATGACCGCCGACTGGGTCAAGCTGCCCTACGAACTGTTGGAGAAGCTTGCCAGCCGCATCATCAACGAAGTCAAGGGCGTCAACCGCTGCGTTTTCGACATCACCAGCAAGCCGCCCGGCACCATCGAGTGGGAATAGGGCTTTCGGGGGAAAGGCGGGGTGGAAAGGCTGAGGGCTAAAGGCTAAATGCTGAAATAAAACCGCGTCACGCTGCGGTTACCAGCTGGCATAGCGCCTTGTAGCGCACGAGGTAACGAGTGCTCTTCGGTTCATTTTCCCGCTTCCATCCGGTTCGTGATAATTTGTGACATTCGCGCCTCGCTGCTGGCACCTTTTTCGCCCTTGCAATCCAACCCGTTTCCCGTATGCTGGACCCTGCCTGAACGCCGCGTGTGCGGATGTTCATAAAAGGCTGAGAAAAAGTCGTTAAACAAAGAACCTAACCTTCAACCTCCGTTGCCCCGGCAGCGCGCGTTACGTTAGGCAATGGAGTCTTCACCAGTCCACACCGGACGAAGCCTCCCCGCAGTCATCGCAGTATCAATCGTGTTATGTTAACCATGGAAGAGGCCCTGAAACAGGGCAGCAAGCTCGTCACCCAGGGCGAAATCGTCAAGGGTACCATCATCGAAGTCCGTCCCAAGGAAGTCTTGGTCGACATCGGCTACAAGAGCGAGGGCGTCGTCCCCGCCAATGAATTTCTCGAACCTGAGACCATGAAAGTGGGCAATCAGATCGACGTGCTGGTGGAAAAGCTGGAGAACAAGGATGGCACTGTCGTGCTCTCGCACGAAAAGGCCGAGTTCAAGAAGAACTGGGAACGCATCCTCTCCATTTGCAACGAAGGCGGCCGCGTGACCGGCAAGGTGAAAGCCGTCGTCAAGGGCGGTCTGATCGTGAACGTGGGCGTGGAGGCGTTTTTGCCCTCGTCCCAGATCGACCTCACCACGCCGAAGAATTTGCAGCAGTTCATGGGCAACACCTATGAATTCAAGGTGGT
The DNA here is from genome assembly GCA_964437865.1 of uncultured Bifidobacteriaceae bacterium. Lineage (GTDB taxonomy): Bacteria > Verrucomicrobiota > Verrucomicrobiia > Limisphaerales > UBA11358 > UBA11358. Next base: position 5,601 of record CAYTJG010000165.1, read on the forward strand.
CAAGATCAACCAGGAGCGCCAGAACATCGTGCTCTCGCGCCGCGAACTGATCGAAGCCGAACGCAACGAGAAGCGCGCCAAACTGCTGGCCGAAATGGTCCCCGGCGATATCCGCAAGGGCACCGTCAAGAACATCACCGATTTCGGCGCGTTCATTGATTTGAACGGCCTGGACGGCTTGCTCCATATCACCGATATGAGTTGGGGCCGCCTGAACCATCCCTCCGAAGTGCTCAAGGTGGGCCAGGAACTGGACGTGGTGGTGCTGGACGTGAACAAGGAAAAGGAACGCGTGAGCCTCGGCCTGAAGCAGAAGATGGCCAATCCTTGGGACAACATCGAGACCAAGTATCCCGTGGGCCAGAAGGTCAAGGGCAAGGTGGTCAGCCTGGTGCCCTACGGCGCCTTTGTGCAACTGGAACCCGGCGTGGAAGGCCTCGTGCACGTCACCGAACTCTCCTGGACCAAGCGCGTGGCCAAGCCCAGCGACATCCTCAAGCAGGACCAGGAAATCGAGGCGGTGGTGCTCGGCATCAACCGCGAGGAGCAGAAAATCTCCCTCGGCGTCCGCCAGCTCGAAAGCAACCCCTGGGATTCCGCCGATACCAAGTACATCGTCGGCACCCGCGTCAAGGGCAAGGTCCGCAACCTCACCAGCTACGGCGCGTTTGTGGAACTCGAGGAAGGCATCGACGGCATGGTGCACGTCTCCGACATGTCCTGGACCCGCAAGATCAATCATCCTTCCGAAATGCTCAAGAAGGGCGACGACGTGGAAGCGATTGTCCTGGAAGTGGATCGCGCCAACCAACGCATTGCGTTGGGCATGAAGCAACTCGAAGTCGATCCCTGGGAAAACATCGAGAAGCTCTACAAAGTCGGCGACCTGGTCACCGGCAAAGTCACCAAGCTCGCCAGCTTCGGCGCGTTTGTGGGCCTGCAACACGAAATCGACGGCCTGGTGCACATCTCGCAGATCAGTGAAGAGCGCGTGGACAAGATCAAGAACGTCCTCAAGGTGGGCCAGGAAGTCAACGCCCGCGTGGTCAAAATCGACCGCGGCGAGCGCCGGATCGGCCTGTCCATCAAGGCCGCCAGCTACAGCGACGAACAGCTCAAGGAAGAGCAGAAGATCCTCGACGCCCTCAAGCCGGGCGAGGACTTGGTGGCGCTGCAACATGCGTTCGACGCCCTCGAAGACGTCAAGACCGACAAGGAATAAGATCGGTAATCAATTCAAAAACGGCGGACCGCCCTCGGTCCGCCGTTTTTTTGTAGGCGACGACGTAAGGAGTCGTGGGCCGGGGCGTTTAGAACAGGCATAAAATTCCCGCATATAACGACCTGCGAAATCTCCATCCCAGCGCCGTAGGCGCGGCCCAGATGGACTCTCAATACATTGTAAACCCACCTCTTGCACTACTCTGCAAATTGCGGGGACCGGCCGAGCAATGCTCGGCGCTCCAGGGGAGGCACTCTGATGTCGTGTACAACAAGGCGGCGCTCAAAGCCACGACTTCTTACGTCGTCGCCCGCATCTTGGCGCGCGAGCCGAGCAATGCTCGGCGCTCCGGGGAAGGCGCTCCGGACGTCGCGCCCTACGGGGCCGCGCCCGCCGACAGTTTCACGGCCAGCTCCTTGACGGCCCGCAGGTCCAGCTTGCCGGTGCCCAGGAGCGGAAAGTTCTCCACCCGGTAAAAGGCGTCGGCCTTGGGCTTCCACAAATTCGGCAGGTCGCAGGCGGCGAACTTTCCCAGGCACGCCGCCAGCGCGTCATCGGGCAGGCGATGCAGCACCACGATGCGTTCGCCTTTCTTTTCGTCCGGCACGGCGGACACCACGAACAGCGTTTCCGCCGCCGCGGCCAGCTCCTGCAATTTCTCCTCGATGCGCCCATGCGGCACCATCTCGCCGCCAATCTTGCTGAACCGGCTCAGCCGGCCCGTGATCTTCAGGAAACCATCCTCGTCCATGGTGGCCACATCGCCAGTGCAGTACCAGCCGTGCCGCACGACGTCGTCCGTCTTCTCGGGCAATCCCAGGTAGCCCAGCATCACGTTGGGTCCGCGCACCAGCAACATGCCCGGCTGGCCCAAAGGCACCACCCGGCCGCTCCAGGGATCCTCCGGATCCGCCAGCCGCGCCATCATGCCTGGCAACACCCGGCCGATGGTCCCCCGTTTGCCGCCGATCTGATGGAATCCCGCCGCGCGAAAATCCATGAGGTTCACGGCCACCACCGGCGCGCATTCCGTGGTGCCATAGCCCTCCAGCGGGCGCACCCCAAAGTACTGCTCCACCGCGTCGGCCAGCCGCTCGGAGAGTTTCTCCGCGCCCACAACGATCAGTTGTACGCTACCGAAATCCTCGGACGGAATGGCCCGCATGTAGAGCTGCAAAAACGTGGGCGTGGACAGCAGAAGCGTCACCTTAAAATCGCGGACCAGCGGGCCGATGGCCCGCGTATCGAGCGGGTTGGCGTGATACACCACCCCGGTACCGATTTCCGCCGGCAAACAAAGCGTGACGGTGAACCCGAACGAATGGAAAAACGGCAGCACGCCCAGCAACCGGTCGTGTTCGGTGAAATTCAGGATGTGACTGAACTGCGAAAGGTTCGAGAGGATGTTGTAATGCGTGAGCATCACCCCCTTGGGATCGCCCGTGCTGCCGCTGGAAAAGATCACGGTGACGAGGTCATCCAACGCCACTTCCCGGGTCTGTCCCGCCACGCGCCGCAGCAGTCCAAAGGGCGCGAAGTTGGCCAGCAGCCAGGCGGCGAGCTTCTCGATCACCGAGGGCGGACCGAAAACCGGGCCATCCGCAGTGCCCGCCGGGGCGGCGGCGGATGCACCGCCGGCCACATCTTCCAAGTAGATGAGCTTGCCCGGGGGCATCACCTTGATTTTCTCCAGGAATTTCCGCGAGGTGATGATCGTTTGCAGGTCGCACTGCCGGGCGCAACTGGCGATGGTGGCTTCGGACAGGGTGTAATTGAGGTTCACGGGCACCTTGCCGCACAGCAGCGCGGCGTAGTTCACCAGCGCCCCCGGCACGCTCGGCGGCAGAAACAGCCCCACCTTTTCCTGGCCGCGCCAGACCCGCTTCAGCCGCCGCGCCAGAAAAATGGTCTTCACCAGGGCCGGGCCGAAATGGAGCGCGCCGCTGGTGGCGTCCGCAATGAAGAAACGATGCGGGTGGCGCCGGGCCGAGCGTACAAACCCGCGCGGCAGCGGCTCCAGGCGCGTGCGGCGATGCTGCCAGGCATCCGCGATCAGCGTCTGCACCGCTTCGCGCACCGTCACGGCGGAGGAATTCGACGGCAGGGCCGCGCCGAAGCTGACCGTGACTGGGTGCGGCAGCCGCTCGGGAAACCGCCGCATCTGACCGCGCTCAAAACTGGTGGGACTGCCCAGCACGCCGTCCAGCGCCACCGGAATGATCGGTGCCTCCACATTTTTCATGATGCGCTCAAACCCGCGCTGGAACGGCAGCAATTGTCCGATCCGCGTGATCTGGCCCTCGGCAAAAATGCAGACCACTTCGCCGGCGCGGATGGCATCGCTCGCGATTTGCAGGGTGTGAATGAGTTCGCGCGGACGTTGCTCGGAAGAAATCGGAATGGCGCCCAGGATCTTCGCGAAGGGCTTGATCCCGCGCTTCTCATAGATGTTCTTGAACATCAGGAAGCGGATGGGCCGGTCGGTGGCGGCCGTGAGCAGCAGCGCATCCGCAAAAGAGAGATGATTGCACACAAACAGCGCGCCGCCCTTGGCCGGGATGTTGTCGCGTCCGATGATGCGAATGCGGTACACGGTATTGGTGAAGCACCACAGCACGAACCGCAACAGCGCATCCGGCAACAAGCTGAGCAGATAGATGCTGGCGGCCAGAGTGAGCGCGGCCACGATCAAGAAGATCGTCGAGGGCGAAAGACCAAACACCGTGGAAAGCAGCCCAAACAACCCCGCCCCCAGGGCGATGCCGACAAAGGAAATCAAGTTGGCTGCCGCCAACACCCCACCCTTCCGGTCCCGCGCCGGACGGTGCTGGAGCATGGCCGAGATGGGCACGATATAAAATCCGCCAAAGACGCCCAGGATGGCCAAATTCGTGGCCACGGCACCAAAGGACAATCCGGTGCGTCCCATCAGCGCCGCCGAGACGGTGAGCCCGACCGCCCCCAACGGGATGAGACCGGTTTCAATTTTCCCGGCCGAGAGATAGCCGGCCAGAAAACAGCCCAACCCCATGCCAATGGCCGTGGCCGCCTGCAAATGGGATGATTGCGCCGTACTCGTGATCCCCATGACGTCGCTGGCGTAGACCACAATCAAGGACTGGATCAAGGCGCCGATCCCGAAAAAATAAGTGTTGCCAATCAGCGCCAGCCAAAGCGGGCGGTCACGGTGCATCAATTTGAGCTGCCCCCACAGATCACCGATGAAGTTGATCCGGTATACCCGTTTGGGGGCCGCGGCCGGCACCCGCGTGATGCCCCAGCCCGTTCCAAAACCCACGAATGCCAGGATGATCAGGATGATGCCGGACATAGCCGGCTCCCCGGAAAAATACTCACAGAGCTCGCCGCCAGCCACCGTGCCGCCGATGATGGCAATAAAGGTGCCGAACTCCAAAATGCCATTGCCCCAGGACAGTTTCTTTTCCGGCAGCAATTCGGGCAACAAACCGTATTTGGACGGTCCAAAGATCGCGCTATGAACCGCCATCAGGAACACACAAAAAACGGTGAGATAAAGGTGGTGGCTCGCGAGGCTGTACAACACCAACGACATGACCAGGAGCTCGAAAACCTTTACGCCCAAGACCACGGAGCGCTTGCTATAACGGTCGGCCAGAAACCCCCCGGTCATGGAAAACAGGATGAACGGCACGGTGAACAGGAGGGTGATGATCATGATCAGCCAGTTCCGCCGTTCCATCGGCAAGGCCATCTGCATGACCATGGAAGTCGCCAGCCATTTCAGCGTATTATCGCTAAAAGCGCCCTGGAACTGAGTGACAATGAGTGCCCAAAAGCCGCGGGTGCCGCCATTGGCCTCCCCGGTGCTCCGGGCGCTGCCGTTCAGCCCGGGGGCAGCCGACGACGGTTCCCCGGCACTTCTCTGGTCGGCAGAGCTGATCGGGTTGTCATTCACATGGGTAGGCTAACCCAACCGCCACCAACGTGTGAATTGAAAAACCATGAAACGACATCGACTCCACTGATGCACGATCGAAGTGACATTGGCCACAACTATACCAGTGCGCTCCAGACCGCGGCCATCCTCGGCCGCTGAGATGTGATTTTGAGCCAACCGTTTCCCAGCCTACACGCCCCGCAACGAAAGGCCGCACTCCCACGCGCCGCTCAAGGCGGAAGCGGCCGCATCGTGCGAACGCCCCAGCGCCCGAGACGGGCGCGCTCCGGCCCATGTCCGCCCCTAACTCGGCGTTCCCGCCCGCCGGCCACCCGCTCGGGCGCGGCCCGATTTGCCGGCCGATTTCGCGGACCGATGGTAGCTCACCGGCTTGCCCTTGGACTCCGCCGGGGCGCCTTCCAGCATCCGCTTCAACTCCTTGATCTGGTCCCGCAACAAGGCGGCTTTTTCAAACGCCAGCTCCTCCGCGGCCTTCATCATCTCGGTTTCCAATTCCGCAATCGTCGCCGTGAGATCCACGTCCAGCCGGGCGTCCTTCAACAAGCCCGCCGCCTGTGCGCGGCTGGATTCGTACACGGCCAGGCTGTCTTCCACCGCCCGGATCACGCTGCGCGGCGTGATGTGGTGTACGCGGTTGTATTCCAATTGCCGCTGGCGGCGGCGTTCGGTCACCGCCAGAAACTTCTTGATGCTGTCCGTCATCACGTCCGCGTACAGGATCACCTCGCCGTTCAAATGCCGCGCGGCCCGGCCGGCCGTTTGAATCAGGCTGGTCTCGCTGCGCAGAAACCCCTCCTTGTCCGCATCCAGGATGGCCACCAGCGAAACCTCGGGCAAATCCAGCCCCTCGCGCAACAGATTGATGCCCACCAGCACGTTGAACTCACCCTTGCGCAGGGCCCGCAGAATCTCCACCCGCTCGATGGCGTCGATCTCGCTGTGCAAATACCGCACGTTCACGCCGATATCACGCAGGTAATCCGTGAGTTCCTCGGCCGTGCGCTTGGTCAGCGTGGTCACCAGCGTGCGCTCCTTGAGCTCCGTCCGCTTGCGGACTTCCTCAATCAAATCATCAATCTGCCCCTTCAACGGTTTCACCGTCACGCGCGGATCCACCAGTCCGGTCGGGCGCACGACGAGTTCCACCACGCCCGGACGCGGGCCCGGCTCCGCCCCGGCGGGATCGACCGGGGCTCCATTGAGGGCGGGCCGGGCGGGCGGCGCTCCCGCGCTTTGCCGCGCCCATTCGATCTCGCGTTGCGCCGGCGTGGCGCTCACGTAAATCGTCTGATTTTGCAGCCCCTGGAATTCGAGAAAATTGAGCGGCCGGTTGTCCAGCGCGCTCGGCAGCCGGAAACCGTAGTTGACCAACACGGTCTTGCGCGAACGGTCGCCCTCAAACATGCCGCCAACCTGCGGCACGGTCACATGCGATTCATCGATCACCAGCAGGTAATCGTCCGGGAAGAAGTCAAACAACGTCGCCGGGCGCGATCCGGGCGGGCGGTTGGAAATGTGCCGTGAATAATTCTCAATGCCCGAACACACGCCCATTTCCTCCATCATTTCCAGGTCAAATTCCGTGCGCTGCTTGATCCGCTGCGCTTCGAGCAATTTGCCGTCCCGCTCAAATTCAGCGATCCGCACCCCCAGTTCCTCGCGGATGGCCAGCAGCGCCCGCTTCATCTTGTCGCCCGTGGTCACGAACTGCCGGGCCGGGAACACCATGGCCGCTTCCAGGGATTCGATCTTGGTGCCGGTCAGCGGCTCAAAACGCGTCAGCTTCTCAATTTCATCGCCGAAAAACTCCAGCCGCAGGCCGTCCTCGCGCCCAGCCGGCCACACTTCCACCGTGTCGCCCCGCACCCGGAAGTTGCCGCGCTCGAAAGCGATGTCGTTGCGATCGTATTGCAGGCCCACCAGGCGCGACAGGAATTGTTCGCGCGAGGTCGCCTGCCCCACCCGCAGCGGAATGACCAGGGCCTCGTAATCCTCCTTGCTGCCGATGCCGTAGATGCACGAGACGCTCGCCACCACCACCACATCGCGGCGCGTGAACAGCGAGCTCATGGTGGACAGCCGGAGCCGCTCGATCTCGTCGTTGCGGCTGGAATCCTTCTCGATGAAGGTGTCTGTGCGCGGGATGTACGCCTCCGGCTGGTAATAATCGAAATAGCTGACGAAGTATTCGACCGCGTTGTTGGGAAAGAAGCTCTTGAACTCGGCGTAAAGCTGGGCGGCCAGCGTTTTGTTGTGCGAAATGACCAGCGTGGGCCGGTTGACGTTTTTGATGACATTGGCCACGGTAAACGTCTTGCCGGAGCCGGTGACGCCCAGCAGGACCTGGTGCCCGGCCCCGCCGAGCAGACCGGCCGTCAGTTTTTCAATCGCCTGCGGCTGGTCGCCCGCCGGCGCGTAATCGGAAACGAGTTCAAACACACCTGAATTTACGGCGGGTGCCCCGGCCCTGTCAAACGGCCGGGTGTGCCGGCCGGCTCTTTTATTTTCACGTCCCAGCGGCCGAGGACGGCCGCGGACCGGACCGTGCCCGCCCCCGGCGCTGATGCGTTCGTGCAGTACGAGTTCGCGCAACCCTGCGGGTCGCCCCTCAATGCCATTCCCTCCGCTTTACACCTTTCCCGCCACACTCGGGTGTCCGCAGAATTTCCCCAGGGAATCCAGGCAGCGATTCCACCCTTCCTGGTGACGGTCCCGGCTTTCGACGGACGCGAATTTCTCGTGCGTCAGGGTCAATTGCGTTTGCTTCCCGCGCGCCTGGAAGTCCACCGTCACCAACATTTCCGGTGGCTCCACTTCGCCATACTCCGTTCCGCTGCCGTCCTGCTCAAATTGCCACGTGAAGACCAGGCGCTCCGGCACAATCACCTCCCGATAAACTCCGACGCTGGTAAAATACTCGCCATCCGGCTTGCGCACCTGCAGGCGGTATTTCCCGC
>CAYTJG010000166.1:0-13683 GCA_964437865.1 uncultured Bifidobacteriaceae bacterium
GGATTTCCCCTGTCCCTTCAGGACGGTTTCATTTTTGACGCCAGCACCCGGCACGCTGTGCCGGGCTAATGTCCAGCGTCGCTTCGCGACCGCCGCATGGCGCCTTGAAGAATTTGCCCAACATAAACATCGAGGAACCTCACCTGACCTGACGGTTTATTAAAAAATCCCCATCGTCTCCAGCACGGCCCGGATGCGCGGGACCTCGTGCGTGCGAAACAAATCGGTTTTCCCCAGCGCGGCCAGCAGGGCAAAGAAGGGCTCGGCGCTGCGCACTTCCTCGCGGAAAAAGTCGAAAGCGTGCGGCAGGGCATGGCAGATGGGAAAGCCCAGGTCCCGCAGGCGGAAGGTGTTCAAAAACACGTTCATCTGGTGACGCACCCGCACGGCGCTGTCCTGCAGGTTGCGGTAATAAAAGCCCAGCCCCGGATCGAGGAAGATCTTCTCCACGCCGCAGCGTTGCGCCAACTCGACCTGGCGGGCAAAAAACTCGTGCAGCATCGGAATGGGATCCGCCTGCAAATCGAGGTCGCCCACTTCGCGCACATTTTTCCCCGCCACAAAACAGATGATCACCGCGGCATCGTGCGCGGCGACGAGGCGGAAAATATTTTCCGACCCTTGTGTGCCCGTGAGGTTGAGGATATTGGCGCCGGCGGCGAGGCTGGCGCGGGTCACGGCGGGCGAATAAGTTTCCACCGAGACCAGGATTTTTTCCGCGCGCAGGGCCCGGATCACCGGGATGAGCCGGGACTCTTGCGCGGCATCCCCGGCCCGGGCGGCGTTTGCCAGCGTGGATTCCGCGCCCACGTCGATGATGGCCGCGCCTTGCGCCGCGAGCACCCGCCCCCGCTGGATGGCCGCGTCCGCCGAGAGGCAGACGCTCTCGCGATACCACGAATCGGCGGAAAGATTGACCACGCCCATGATGGACGGGCGGGAGTTGAAGGTGAATTTTTGGCCGCCGATGGAAAACTCCCGGACGCGGGCCGCCGCGGCCGCGCGATGCTTTCCGAGCAATTCCGCCAGTGTTTCAAGCGCCAGCATGACCTCAGGCTAAGGGGGAAACCCTGCGGCCGACAAGCCTGAACGAGCAATCGATCAACGAAAAATCGATGGTCAACCCGCCATGGGCAAATTATCCTGTCCGGGTGAGCATCCTGGAAGAATTACAATGGCGCGGCCTGTTGGCCGACTGCACGGATACAGCGGAATTAACCAAAAAAATCGCCGCCCCCATCACGCTGTATTGCGGCTTCGACCCCACGGCGGACTCGTTGCACGTGGGCAACCTGGTCCCGTTGCTGGGCCTGCGCCGGTTCCAATTGCTGGGCCATCATCCCATCGCCCTGGCCGGCGGCGCCACCGGTTCGATCGGCGATCCCAGCGGCCGCAGCACCGAGCGCCAGTTGCTCACCAAAGAACTGCTGGACCATAATATCGCCACCGTCAAAACGCAGCTCGCCAAGCTGCTCGATTTCGAGACCCCGGTGAATCCCGCCCGCCTCCTGGATAACGCCTCCTGGACGCAAAACATCTCCTTCCTGGATTTCCTGCGCGATGTGGGAAAACATTTCTCGGTCAACCAGATGGTGTCCAAGGAAAGCGTGCGGGCGCGCATGGAAGACCGCGAATCCGGCATCAGCTACACCGAGTTCAGCTACATGCTGCTGCAGGCCTTCGACTTTTATCATTTGCGGAAGGATTATAACTGCGAATTGCAGATTGGCGCCACCGATCAGTGGGGCAACATCACCGCCGGCATCGACCTGTGCCGCAAGCGGCTCAGCACCACCGTTTTCGGCCTCACGTTTCCGCTCATGACCAAGGCTGACGGCACCAAGTACGGCAAGACCGCCACCGGCACCGTGTGGCTGGATGCCAAACGGACCAGCCCGTACCGCTTCTATCAGTTTTTCATCCAACTGGAGGACGGCGACGTCGTCAAGATTTTGAAGATGCTCTCGTTTGCCAACCAAGCCCAGGTGTCGGAATTGGAGCAGCAGCACGCGGCGAATCCCGGAGCCCGCGCGCCGCACAAATTCCTTGCTCGCGAGCTGACCGAATTGATCCACGGCAAGACCGCGGCCGACGACGCGTTGCGCGCCAGCGAAATCCTGTTCGGTGGCAAACTCGATGGCATCGCCGAGAGCACGTTCAACGAGATCGTCGGTGAAGTGCCCACCAAGGAGATTGCCAAGACCCGGTTGGAAGGCGCGGGTCTACCGCTGGTGGAATTGCTGGTGCATGCCGGCTTGTGCCCCTCCAAGGGACAGGCGCGGAAGGACGTGGAAGGCGGCGGCGTAAACATCAACAATGTGCGCGAAGCCGGCGCCACGCGGGCGGTCACCACGAACGATCTGCTATTCGGCAAACATCTTCTCCTCCGCAAGGGCAAGAAAAACTACGTGGTGGTCATGGCCAAGTAACCGGCGGCAGCCGACGTGAGGAGAAGGCGAACCACAAACAGAGTGGCCCCGTCGGCCTTTATTTGGCGACCGTGTTCGTGCCGTAGGCCAACCTGGCCCGGGCCGCATCCAGTTCGCTGAGACCATTGTCGGTCCATTGGCCGATCACGCGGTCGTACTGCGTGTCCCGCGGCGACAGCACGGCGCAGGGACTGTTGCCCACGCCGTCCTTGCATTCATCCTCACAGGCCGAGGCCCAGCAGATGCGATAGTGCATGATGGATTTGTAATCGTACGGCAGGCTGCTCACCAGCCAGTTGGTTTGCGCGATCCAGTCATAATCCGGCGCCCGGCCCGCCTTGATGTGGTCGTAGTGGACGGTCAGGTATCGGTCGCGGTCCCAGCGCTGGTGCTCGTGGGAGAAGCCCAGCACGTGGCCGAGTTCGTGCGTGGGCATCCATTCGTTCTCGCGCCACCAGAACGAGGTGATGTTGATATCCGTACGCACGCCCGGCTTATAACCCACCACACTTGTATTGTTGCCGGCGTTGGTCTGGCCGGTGAAATTCACGTATTCCACCTGATTTGTCCGCGGAATGAATTTGATTTTGGCGCCGGTATCCATCCAGCGCTGCATGGCGCGCAACGCGAGCGCCTGCTGCGGGGGCGACAGTTTTGTGATGTCGTACGGGATGATTCCGCCCGGCCAAGGCTGCGGCCGTTCCTCCCCTTTCGCCTCGTGGGCGGGATCGGAATCCGCGGGCGCGGCCGCAAGGCCAACCGCCATGATCAGCAGCACCGCCCAAAAAACAATCGTTCGCATGACCGGATTTAAGCAGGAGCCACCGGCGGATGCCAAAGGAAAAGAGGTCGACGTTTGTAATCGGTAAAGAGGGGTGTTGCGGGGCAAGATTGGATTTTAGACACGCCAGTGTCTAGGCCGCTCCTACGGAGCTCGAAATCCTTTTGATTTCAGTTCTATCAATAGGCCGCGCCTACGGCGCTGGAATGGCGATTTCGCAAGTCGTGATATGCGAGAGTTTTACGCCTTATCTAAGCGCCATTCTTGGTTAACCCCTTTTGTGCCCGGCACAGCGTGCCGGGTACTTGTGGCGGAAATGAAGGCGTCCTGAAGGGACAGGGGAAATCCGGCGTCCTTCCAGGACGCATGAATTTGTTTGGCGCGAGACCAGACACTGGCGTGTCTGGCTACTCTCCTCTGTCGCTCCGCGACACTTCCCTTTACCCACCACAAACGTCGAGAAAGCCTTTTTCCTGGCCCAGACCCAAAATACAAGCGGCGAGGCCAGATTCCAGAAAATGGGGCGTGCATTTGCGGGCAGGGTCTCCCACAATTTTTCCCATGGCTGTTCCCGGAAAACTTGCGACGGCGTGGTTGTGGTTGCTCCTGGCTGGCGGCCCGGGGCGCGCCGCCGACTTGGTGGACCAATGGATTGGCGCCCAGACCAACCTGCACACCTGGTCGGCGAAAATCGTGGAAACCCGCGTTTACAAGACCCTGTCCCAGCCGCTGGTGTCCACCGGCGCGGTCTGGGTGGCCGTGCCCGACCGTTTCCGTTGGGAACTGGGCCAGCCGCCGCAAACCATCGCAATACGCCAACCGGATGAACTCACGATCATCTATCCCCGGCTCAAACAGGCGGAGAAATATCCGTTGCGGGCCGATCAACCCGGTCCGTGGAAGGATGCGCTGGCCTTGTTGGACGCCAGCTTTCCCCGCAGTCGCACCAACTTGGAAACGCAATTCCAAATCCAGGGGCTGGCCCAGACGAATGGCGTGGCCACGCTTTCGCTCCGCCCGCGCCGCGCGGCTGCCCGTAAATTTGTGGCGGGGCTGGCCATCAGCTTCCGCACGGACGATTTCTCACCGGTCGCCACCGAGTTGACCTTCAGCGACGGGTCCAGCCTTCGGAACGATTTCAGCGGCGGGGTGGCAAATCCGCCGCTGGCGCCGGAGTTGTTTTCGGTGACGCTGGGGTCTGATTTCACCGTGGTGCAGCCCCTGAAATGAAAATCACCTTCGTCTATCCCCGCTTCGAGAAGTTTCTCCGCAGCGTGCCGGAATTGGACGCGGGCCTGATTGACTACTTTCTGGGTGATTACACCACGCCGCCTTCGCTGGGCATTCCGCTGCTCGCGGCGCTCACGCCGCCGGAAGTCGCGATCGAGCTGATTGACGACAACAGCGGGCAGGCGGTGGATTTTGACCGCGAGACGGACCTGGTGGCCATCAACTGTTTCACGCCGCAGGCCACGCGCGCGTTCGAACTGGCCGACCAATTCCGCGCCCACGGCAAGAAGGTCATCCTCGGCGGGCTGTTCCCGACGTTCAGGCCGGACGAATGTCTCCAGCACGCCGATGCCGTGAACACCGGCGAGGGCGAGCCGACCTGGCCGCAAATCCTGGCCGATCTCCAGGCTGGAAAGCTCCAGCGCCGCTATGACGGCGGCTGCTCGCTGGACGCCGCGAAAATCCCGGCCGCCCGGCGCGAGATTTTTTACCGTCACGAACAATACGACTGGGACGAGGATCTCATCCAGGTCATGCGCGGCTGCATTTACCGGTGCGCCATGTGCCCGCTCCCGCAACAAATGGGCGATCGCCTCCGCTTCCGGCCCATCGAACAGGTGGTGGCGGAAGTGCGTTCGCTCAAGCATGAGAACGTCTATCTGGCCGACGATCTCCTGTTCCTGCCGCAACGGCGCGTGCGCGAGTATTCACTGAAACTCTTCGAGGCGCTGGCCCCGCTGGGCAAGAAATTCTTCGTCAATTCCACCCTGAGTTTGAACCTGGACCCGGCCTTCCTGGACGCAGCCGCGCGGGCGGGGGTAAAGAATTTCTATTGCACGATGAATGTGGAGCCGGTGTCCATCCGCGCCTTGCAGGGAGGCCAACGCGAACGCCAGGCGCTGGCGGACCTGGTGAAAACGCTGCAGGACCGCGAAATCCGCTTCTTCGCCTCCGTGGGCCTCGGGCGCGATTGGGATGACCTCGGCGTGGCGGATCGCACCCTGGAATTGTTATCGGCCGCGAACGTGCGCACAGCCGAGTTTTTCATTTTCACGCCGTTCCCCGGTTCGCCGCATTGGGACCGGATGTTGAGCCAGCAGCGCATCTTCGATTTCGAATGGTCGCACTACAACGGCTCGCACGTGGTCGCCCGGCCGCAGAACCTGACGCCAGACCAGTTGCGCGAACAATTCATCCGGCTGTGGCGCGAGTTTTTCCGGCTGCAGAAGGACCGCCACGCCGCCGCGCTCGAGCCGGCCACCTGGCAGGACGGCGTGCAGGTGCTCGGCAAACCGCTCCAGCGGCAGGGCGCGCGCGATGAGGCCGCCATTACCGGCATCGGCCTGTTCAGCCCCATCGGCCACGACGCGGACACGGTCACCGAGGCGCTGCGCCACGGGCGGCATGGCCTGGCGCCGGTTGGCCGCTTTGACGCGAGTCATTTCCGCACGAACCTGTTTGGTGAGATCAAGGATTTTAATGCCGCCGACTGGTTCACCCCCGCCGAATTGGCCGAATACGAGGACCTGTATTTGCGCTACTCCATCGCGGCCGCGCGCCGCGCCCTGGCGGATGCCGGCGTGGTCCCGGTGCCGGGCCAAGTCCGCCGCGACATCGCCCTGGTGCTGGGCACCTGCAACGGCGGCCTGACTTCCGCCGAGGCGGAATATGCGTGGAAGCATGGGCGCAGCGCCCGCCCGTTCGACGAGGCCATGAACCTCCAGGCGCAGTTGTATGGCTTCGGCAAGGCCCTGGCCAGCGCCTTGCAAATCGGCGGCGAAGCCTGGATCGCCACCACCGCCTGTTCCTCCACCACGGTGGCGCTCGGCTTGGCGCAAACGCTGATCAATCGCGGTTATTACGACACCGTGCTCGTGGGCGGGGCCGACGTGCTTTGCGTGGCCAACGTTTCCGGCTTTGATGCCATCAAGGCCACGTCCACCGGCCGAATGGCGCCCTTTTCCACGCCGCCCGGCTTGAACATCGGCGAGGCGGCCTGTTTCTGGGTGGTCGAGGACTTGGAAAAGGCCCTCCTGCGCGCCGCCCGTTGCCGGGGGCGGATTGTGGGGCACGCGACGACGTCGGATGCCTACCATCCCACCACGCCCGACCCGCGCGGCCAGGGCGTCACCCGCACGCTGGCCAACGCCCTCGCCGATTCCGGTCTCACGCTCGCCCAAATCGGCTGCATCAACGCCCATGGCAGCGGCACCGAGGCCAACGACAAGGCCGAAACCAAAGGCATTGCCAAATTTCTCGGCGCCCAGCTCTTGCCGGTGGTTTCCACAAAATCCTATTTTGGCCATTGCATGGGCGTCACGGGTATCCTGGAAGCCACCAGCCAGTTGCTGGCCATGAACGAAAACTTCATTCCGCCCACGCTCAATTTTTCCGAGCCGCGCCCCGGCTGCACGCTGGACTATGTCCCGAACACGCTGCGCGAGCAGCAATACGATGCCTTCCTGTCCGCCAATTACGCGTTCGGCGGCAACAATGCCGCCGTGACCATCGCGAAATGGGATGCCGTGGTTCCGCCGCGCCGGCACGCCGCCGGCCGCGTGGTGGTGACCGGGCTCGGCGCGGTGACCTCCCTCGGCCTTGGCGTGCCGGCCACGCTGGCGCAATTGCGGCGCGGTGCGGTGGGCCTTTCACCCGTCGCGAATTTTCCGCTCACCGGCCAAACCTCGCGCCTGGCGGGCCAGGTCGCCGATTTTTCCGCGGCGCAGGTGGACCGGCGGCTGGATTTTTCCGGGCTGAATCCCATCAGCAAGTTTGCCGTGGCCGCCGGGCGGCTGGCGCTGGAACACGCCGGCCTGAAAATCAACGCCGCCAACGGCGATGACGCCGGCGTGGTCATGGGCGTTTGCAACGGTCCGTCCGAAATGGGTCATCTGGACAGCGTGTTTAGCAGTTCCAATTACGCGGCGAACATCCCCAGCTTTTCCAACATCACCTCCAATTCCACCGCCGGCTGGGTATCGCTCCTCCTGTATCTCAAGGGGGTGAACGCCTCGTTATCCGCCGGCCCGCACGCCGGCCTGCAAAGCCTCGCTTACGCCTTCGACGCGTTGGCTGAAAAGCGCGCCCGCGTTATTCTCGCCGGCGCGGCGGACGAGGTGTATGGCCAGACGTTTTACAATTACGACGGCATGGGCTTCCTGTTTGCCGGTGAGGAAGAGCAGGATTACCGGCTCCGGCTGAAAGCGGATAAACGCAAGGTGCTGGGCGAAGGCGCGGCCATGCTCGTGCTGGAAACCGCCGAAGCGGCCGCGGCGCGGGGCGCCCCGGTGCTGGCCGAGGTGCTCGGTTACGGCATGAGCATGGACGCGGAGGGGTTTCTGGCCGCGAATCTGGGCACGGCCGGCCTGCGACATGCGGTGCAACTGGCGTTGTCGCGCGCCGGCGTGGCCGCGGAAAAAATCGGCTTGCTCGTCTGGGCGCCGCAAGGCAATCGGCAGGATGAGAAGGTTCTGAAGGTGGGCGCGGAGATTTTTGGCGACCGTTTCGCGCAATTGCCGCTCGCCGGCACGACTTTCAACACCGGCTTCATCGAGTCCGCCTCGATCCTGGTGGGACTGGCGGCCGCGCTGGCGGCGGGCGACGGCGCCGAGCTTTGGCCGCAACGTACGGGCTTGCCGGAACTGGACGAACGCCGGTTGACCGCGGCTCCGGAATACCTGCTCGCGTTGGCCAGCACGGATGTTGGCTATAACTTCGCCGCCGTGTTCCGGCGCGGCTGGCAGGCCTGAGACGAGGAACGGGATTATCGCCGCCGGGTGCCGGGGGCAAAGTGGTAACCGCCGTGAATGCGGCCGCCGCGCACGCGACCGGGGAATCCGCCCGGAGCGGCCCCGGGCCGGACCTTTTCTTCCTCAAACAGCGCCGTGTAGCGATAATCGAATTTTTCCAGTTTCACCCGCTCGATCTTCTTGCTGATGAACCGTTCAATGGCGAACACGTGCGGCGCGTCCTCCGCCACCATGATCGTGAAGGCATCGCCGGAATGTTCCGCGCGCCCCGTGCGGCCGATGCGGTGAATGTAATCCTCCGGATGTTGCGGCACGTCATAGTTGATGACGTGGCTCACCTCGGCGATATCCAGGCCACGCGCTGCAATATCGGTGGCCACCAGCACCCCGAAGCGCCCGTCGCGGAAGCCTTCCAGCGCCTGCTCGCGTTCCTTCTGCGTGCGGTTGGAGTGCAGCACCGCCACGGCGTGATTGTTGCGCTTCAACGTGCTGGCGATGCGGTCGGCCCCGTGCTTGGTCCGGCAAAAGATGATCACTGAATCGCATTTCACGCGGTGCAGCAGTTCGAGCAGCAAGTCGGTCTTCTGGGCATCCGCCACCGGATAAATCACGTGCTTCACCGTTTCCGCGGGGGAGCGGCGCGCGCCGATCTCCACCGTTTCCGGATTCTGCATGGCCCACTGGATGAGCGTCTCGATTTGCGGCGGAATGGTGGCCGAGAAGAGGGAGGTGTGGCGCTGGCGCGGACATTGATCAACCAACTTCCGCACGTCCGGAAGAAAGCCCATGTCCAGCATCCGGTCAGCCTCGTCCAGCACGAGAAACTGCACCTTGTCGAACCGCACGGTGCGCTGCTCCAAATGATCCAGCATGCGTCCGGGCGTGGCCACCACGATGTCGGTGCCGGCCTTCAATTCGTCGTTTTGCTTGCCATAGCCAACGCCGCCGTAGACCACGGTGACTCGCAAGTCGGTGAACCGGGCGTAGTCGCGGATGGCGGTGTCCACCTGGGAAGCCAGCTCGCGGGTGGGCTCCAGCACGAGCGCGCGCGGGCCGCCGGGTTGGTGTCGTCCCAGCTTGGAAAGGATGGGCAGGCCGAAGGCTGCGGTTTTGCCGGTGCCCGTCTGGGCGCTGCCGATGATGTCTCGGCCGGCGAGAATGAGCGGGACGGCGCGAAGTTGAATGGGTGTGGGGTCCACAAAGCCCATCGCTTTCACGCCCTCCAGTACGATTGAAGAAAGACCTAATTTACCAAAAGGCATAAATGAGATTAGCACGTTCGCTTTCCAAGGAAAGCAAGGAATTTTCGCCCGCTGCGCCGGGCCGACGGACCCAACAAAAAAACCGGCAACTTTGATTGCCGGTTTTTTTGGAAAAGAGAGCGGTCTCAGGCCTTGGCGCGGGCCATCACGAAGCGCCGGCGGACAATTTCCAAGGCGCCCATACCGAGCAACAGCAAGGCAGCGGTGGCGGCCACATCCGGCACCGGAAGCGTGGGGGTCGAGAACCCGGGGCCGGAACCGGTACTCGTGGTGAGGCCGCCGCTGGACGTGTCGACGACGACATCGGCATTCAAAGTGGTGGTGGTGAAATCAATGGTGGCGGTGCCGGCGATGGGCGTCGCAATCGGCGCGGACCAAGTGACACAGGTGTCAACGCAGCCCGAGACGTCCGTGCCGGACAACTCGGTAACAATGGTGTTCGCCTGAGCCGCAAAACTGATCCCAATAAGGGACGCAAGAATGATCAACTTCTTCATGCGCGCCTTGAAAGCAGTTGGCATGCCGGGGGGAATGTTTTTATAAAGCGTATTTGTAAGGTGCATATAATAAATGTATTATAAATTGTAAGTTGCGCCATTCCAGTGTTCCGGACAGGGGAAATCACCTGAAATTGTGTAAAATCCGCCGACAAATAAGCAGCTTCGTAATCGTCGGTTCCGCCATGCTGGGACGCCGTCTATTTCAGCTCGCCCAACATCTGCTTCGCCGAGGCGGCGAGCGGGGCGGGGAGTTTCAAATCCAGGGCCTTCTGCAGATTGGCTTTGCCGTCCGTCCGGTTCTTTGAGTGGAGCTGGGCGGTGCCCAGGTAATAGAACACTTCCGGATCGGCCGTCAATTTGGCGGCGCTTTGGAGGAGCGGAGTTTGGGCGCGGCCGTAGTCAGCGCGTTGGACCAGGATGATTCCGAGGACCTTGGCTGCATTGGGATCATCCGGCAGGGCATGCTGCACTTTGGTGGCCAGGCTGTAAGCGCGATCGAGTTTGCCGGGGTCGGCGGCGTAGAGCCGGGCCAGTTCCTTTTGTGCGGGCGTGAAGTCCGGGTACTGCGCCAGCGCTGTTTCAAAGGCCTGTTCAGCGGTGGCCATCTGGTTGGCCGCCATCGCGGCGACGCCGCGGGCCATGAGCGCCGGCACATCATTTGGCTCGGTTTTCAGTGCCGCGTCGATTCGTCCGGCAGCGGTCGCGGCCTGCGCGGGCGCGGCGGCGAGGGCGATGAAGTCGAGCCATTGGCGGGCTTGTTCCGCTTGCGGGGCGGGCAGATTCTGGGCGAGGGCGCTGTGCAAAGCCGTTTCGGCGTCAGACACCCGGCCGATGCTATAGGCCGCCTGGGCATAATCAAAAAGCAGTCCGGCGTCGTTCGGCTGGTTTTGCAGGGCTTGCTGGAGGGTGCCGGCGGCCAGGCTGTAATCGCCGGACGCGAAGGCTAGTCGGCCCAGATTATGCGAGGCTTCAGGGTCGTAAGGCGCCAACTGGTTGGCGGCCTTGGCCATTTCGTAAGCCTTCTTGGTGTCCTTGGCAGCGTAAAGCCGGGTGAGGTTGACCATGGCCCCGAGGTTTTTCGGGGCAGTGCGGAGCACCGCCTCGTAGGCGGCAATCGCCTGGTCATGGTTTCCGGCCCGCTGGTAGATGACCCCGAGCCGGGACCAGGCAACGGGATCAGCGGCTTTTTCGGCCACCCGCTTTTCCAGGCGGGCTTGCGCGGCGGCATCCGCCGTGGCGGGATTGATCGCCAGATTGGAGAGACAAAGTCCGCATTCCGCACGGCCCGGGAAGCTGGCGCCGGACTGCCAGGCGCGCTGCAACGCGGTGCGGGCGGCCGTTTCGTCATCCGCCATGTAGTTGGCCATCCCGGCATGGAACTGGATTTCAGGGTCGTCCGATTTGGCGGCGCTTTCCCTCAATAATTCCCGGGCCGAATCGTAAGCGCCGCGCTTGAAATCGATCCAGCCCAGCGTGTCCGCTGTGGAGGGATCGAACGGCGATAATTCGCGGGCGCGTTGGGCCAGTTCGTGGGCACGGTCCAAATCATTCAGGTATTCCTCATACTGGTAGGCCAGGTTGTTCAGCGCCGAGCTGGATTTGGGGTCGATTTGCAGCACCTTCTCATATGCGTTGGCCGCGCCGCGGTGATCCTGGCTGGCGTCATAGATTCTGGCGGCGATCATCAAGGCCGAAGTGTTGCTCGGAGCTCGGGCCATGACGGCATTCAGTTGATCCAGGGCCTTCTCATTCTGGCCCGCCAACGAATAGGTTTGTGCCAGCAAAAAGGAGATCGGCTGGTTGGTTGGATCCGCCTGCAACCCTCGTTGCAGGGTCGCTTCGGCCGCGGGGTACTTTCCCTGGGCCAGCAGGATTTGGGCGGAAAGGATCGGCAAGGCCATCTGTTTGGGATTCCGTTGGGTTTCCTGGTCTACCAATTGCTGGGCGGCCTCAAATTGCTTCTCGCTGAGATCCAGTTGCACCAGCTCATCGAGGGCTGGGAGGTTGCCGGGTTGGAGGCGCAACACGCGTTCAAAGGCCTGGCGCGCGCCGGCACTATCCTTGGTTTGCAGCAAAGCCACGCCCTGCCGCAGCACCACCTGCTCGTTGGTGGGATAGGCCTTCTCCAACGCCGCGTAAATCTCCAACGCGTCATTGACCCGGTTGTGGAGCCGATACGCATCGGCCAGCAACAGTTGCGCCGGGGCCAGGGCGGGCTGTTTCCGGCGCAGGGCTTCCAAGGACGCAATGGCGGGCTCGACGTTGCCGCTTTTGATTTGGGTCTCCGCGAGCATTACGATGGCCTCGGTGAAATTCGGATTTAATTCCAGGGCGCGGCTGAAACTGGTCGCCGCTTTGTTCAGGTCGTTCACCGCCAGGTAGGCTTTTCCCAGTTGGGCATGCACCGGGGCGGTGCCTGGATACAGGTGCGCCATGCGCTCCAAGTCGGCTACGGCCTGGCTGGCGTTGCCGCGGGCCAGGTCCAGCCGGGACTTGAAAAGCAGGCCGTCAAAATTGTCCGGGTCCAGCTTTTGCGCCTGATTCTGCAGGTCCTGGGCGGCGTCAAATTTGTTTTGGGCGGCGGCGATTTCGGCCCGCAGCAGGATCGCCGGCACGTAATTCGGCGCGGCCTTGACGATCTCCACCAGCAGCGCGTCGGCGGCGGCCGGGTCGCCGGTCTCCAGCTTGAACCGCACATATTGCATCCGGTGCGGAGAACGCATCGGCGATAAGTTGGCGGCGGTCTGGAAATAAGCGTCCGCCTGTTTCAGGTCGTCTCGGGCCCAGGCCACAGTGGCCAAGCCGACGTTGACGGCCGGGGACTTGGGGTCCAACGCCAGCGCCTTTTGGAAACATGCGGCGGCGGTGGTCACGTCGCGCTCGTGCATGGCCAGGTTGCCCAATGCCGCTTCGAAGGCGGCACGGTCGCCGGCGCGGATCAGGGATTGCAGGCGTTGGCGGGCGGCGGCGGCATCGCTGGGACGCAAGGCCGCTTCGGCCAGCAGCAGCGGGGCGTCACCATCCTGCGGTTTCCGATCGAGGACAAAATTTGCCTGGGCCAGGGCGTTGGTGGTCTGGCCGGCAGAGGATTCGATGAAGCCCAGTTTCAGGCGCAGCTCGAGGTTATCCGGCGCCAGTTGGCTGGCTTTGGCGAGGAAGATCAGCGCCCGTTGGAGGCGGCCTTCGTCGTAATAAATGAGCCCCAGCCGACTGAACGCCTCCGCGTTCTGGGAGTCCAGATGGAGCACGTTCAGGTATTCAATTTCCGCGCTGTCGAACTGGCCGGCGGCATAGTAATGCTCGGCTCGGGATAGATGATAGGCCTTCTTGGCTTTGGCCGAGCAGCCGGCACCGGCCACGGCGACGAGGATCACTGCCAGCATCACCAGCAAAATGCGCAACTTGATTTTCATGTTTTCCGTTTTCATGACTTTCCGGCGGCACCCGTTCGCTCTTTTCCAGCCAAAGTAACCGAAAGCAGGCGGTGAGTGACACTATAAAAAACGACGGTTTCCAGGGATCGGCAACCGGGTGATTCGCAGGGCGAGCGTGGGCAACAGCCGACCCGAAACCTATTCTGGATACAAAGTCAGCATCTTGTTGGCCGCACGATTCTGCCCGCAGTTACCCGCATAATCTTGCGCAGGGCGATGGTTTGGCTGGCGGATTGTTTAATTCAACCAAAAGGTACTGAAAAACCAAGGTGAAATCAGACCGGATGAAGACAAAAAA
>CAYTJG010000167.1:0-13646 GCA_964437865.1 uncultured Bifidobacteriaceae bacterium
GCGCTGGGATGGCGATTTCGCAGGTCGTTATACGCGAGAGTTTTATGCCTTATCTAAGCGCCATTCGGCCGCTGGCCCAGGCGGGCATGAAACGCGCCGTTGGCGCTGGAGGCCAAAATGGGGTAACCCGTTGGCTGATGGCCCCTTTATAAACCGGAAGATGGCGGGGGAAAAAGAAGCCCGCCCTCATCCCGGCCTTCCTCACCCAGGAGAAGGAACGGTCGTTCCCGCGTCGTTCGCAAACGACGCGGCGGGCGCGCGCGAGGCATTCGTGGGTTAATAATGATGAAACACGCTGGCCAGCAGCAGCAGTTCGGGATGCGCGGCCGATAATTTGGGCAGCACCACCCGGATGCGCGAACGATAGTCCGCGAGCTTCTCGGTCAGCGGACGCACATTTTCCACCTTGTCCCAGTGCAGCTTTTTCATGTCCAGGACCAGCCGGTTCTTGCTCCGGGCCAGCGAATCGTGGAGCCGGCGCGCCAGACTCTCCGCGTCCGAGGAGGTCAGGGAGCCTTCCAGCCGCATCCAAACCTGTTGCTTGGCGTGCTGCATCTCCACCTTGATGGAGAAATTGGGAATGGCATTCTTCTTCTGGAATCCTTCCCAAAGATCAAAGGCGCTCCAGCTTTTTTCGGGCAGACGATACGTGGTCCGCTGCAATTTCGGATGCTGGAACAGATCGAACTTCAACGTGAACGCCGTCCACATCGCGGAGCCCACGGCGGCGACGGACTTGGCTCGTTGCGCCCAGGTGGGCCGGCCGAATTCCGCGTAGAGTCGCCGCTCCAAATCGCCGATCCATCGCCGCACCGCGCGATTGGGTCCGAAAATCCTGCCCGGCAGAAACACCGGGTACGCAAAGCGCAATTCCTCCGCGAAATATTCGGCCTTCTGGCGCAGCACCGGATTCGGCGAATCCTTGAGCTTGAGATAGCCGAGAAAACGGGTTTCCAACACGCGATAAATGCTGGGGCCGAGCCGTTGATAATCCTGTTCGAAACATTTGTTCTGCAGGTCCTCGATTTCCGCCGGCGACAGCGTCGGGTGCTTGATCATGGTGCGGAAACCATCCGCGCGCCGGTAGAACAAATCCTTGTCGGTGGTATAAACGTCCTGCAACAAGTTCTCCTTGATGATGCGCTCGTAAAACGGCGTGCCGGGCACCGGTCCGTAAATCAAGAACTGCGCCAGCGCGGGCTTGAGCTTCATCAGCCCATCCAGTTCCTGCGCCACAATTTCCGGGGTCTGATAATCAAACCCGACGATCATGGACGTGAGCACCGTAATGCCGTGCTCGCGGAATTCGGTGAGGATTTCCTCCACCGGCCGGCCTTGCTGCTTGGCGTAATTCGAGCGCGTGCCCTCGTAGCCGATCCAAAATCCGTCAATCCCCATCTCCAGGATTTCCTCCACGGTGAACTGGCTGATGGCCTTGATGCTGGAGAACGCGAAGATGGATGGTTTCTTGCGGCCGGCCAAAACGCACTCGCGAAATTCCAGCGCGCGCTTTTTGTTCAGCAGAAAATCCTCGTCGAGAATCAGAAACACCAGGCTCGGATCGAGATCGAAGTAGCGTTCCACCACGTTGTAGATGTCGCGGCCGGTGGGCAGCAGCTTGATGTGTTTGCGCCCAAAGAAATGCGAGGTGCAGCAGAAATCGCAGCCGTTGGGACAGCCGAGGCCGGCGAAGATTTTCCCCGTGCCGGAAACCTTCCAGCCGAACACTTTCAGCCAGCTTACGATCAACGGGTGTTTGTAGGGCATTTGAATTTCCGGTTCACCCAGCAGCTTTCGAAAATAGCCCACGCCTTCCTCGCGGCAGATGTAGTCCGCATACGGCTTGAGCACGTCGTCCTTCAGCACCGTGCCATAGCCGCCGAGCACAATCTTGCTGTTTGGCGCGTATTGGCGGATCAGCGCGACGGTCTCCTTCATTTTGTGCATGACCGCCATGATGAAAGTGATGCCCACGTAGTCGTAGCCTTTCTTGAGTTCCTCGATCAACTCGCGCTTGGACGGATATTGCAACACCACGGCGGGCGTATCGAGATTCTCGGCGATGTAATCCAGCCCGAAATGCACGTTCACCGTGCGCGGGCTGAAAATGCCCTGCGCGCGCGTCACCTGACGGTAAAGCAGTTCGTAGCCGACGGAAGCCGCGTCGCCATACTGCGGACCCATGGGACGGCATACACTGGTCAATAGGACTTTTTTGCTCATAAACTCTGACGGATGACTTTCGGGACAAGGTGGAATCGCGGCTTGGAGGCTCGAAATGAGGCGACAAAGGACGGTTGCAACTTAGCCACTTATAATAGACACCCAACGCGAGGTGAAGTCAAAGAAATGTTCAAATAGATCCTCACCATTCCTTGCTGAGTGAACAACAAATTTGGCCATCCACGCAAGTCAGCGGGGGGTGCTACAAAACCGGAGCGGAGCCATCTTCGGCCGCGGCAGCCCAGCTCGGAACATGAGGGATACACCAAGCGTTCTTCGCGCTCCACGTTGCTGCGCCCGAGGACGGGCGCACTCCGGGTTGTAGTGCAGGCCACGCCTTTGGCAGTACACGCAACCGGCGATTAGATTGTTGCTGCCGGCCATCGTTTTTCGGGGGCGAGCCGGAGGCGCTGGCGGACCTGGTGTGCGGCAGTGGCTGGGCAGCCGGGAACCTTCTGCCAATCGGCCTTGGACAGAGGTGACTTACAGGCGTAAGTTGAGTTATTCGAAATGATGCCGACTCCCGTCTGGAGCAGGCGCTGCCAAAAGAAAACGCGATGGCTTGCGTGGGGGTGAACATTGGCGCGCTGACGGTGAAAGTGGTGGCCTTGCGGGGGGACCAAAAGCTGGCGCAAGTCCGTTTGCATCAAGGCCGGCCGGTGGAGGTGCTCCAGGCAATGCTTGCCGGCGGGGATTTGGCCAATGCGGAATTTTTTGGCGTGTCCGGCCAACTCGGGCACCTTTCCGAAGTGGCCGCCATTCAACGGGCGCTGAAGGAACTCCACGAGCATTTCGATGCCGCGGTTTCCCTGGGGGGCGAATCCTTCCTGGTTTATTTGCTCACGGCCGACCGGATCACCCATGTGTTGTCGCACAACAAATGTGCCGCCGGCAGCGGTGAATTTTTTGTACAGCAGATTGGCCGGATGGGACTCAACCTGGAGGAGGCGATCCGGCGTTCGTTCGGCGGCAAGGTGGTGCCGCTGGCGGCGCGTTGCTCGGTGCATTGCAAATCGGACATCACCCACAAGCTGAATCGCAGCGAGGCGACGCCGGAAGACATTTTGCACACGCTGCACGCCAGCATGGCCGGCAAGGTGATCGCGCTGTTGGAGAAAGGCCAGCGCGAGTTTAAACGGGTGCTGGTGATCGGCGGCCTGAGCCGCAACGCGGCGATGCTGGCGGCGTTGCGCGAGCAGCAGCCCGGCACGGAGTTCGTCGTGCGGCCGGAAAGTCCCTGGTTCGAGGCCTGGGGCACTGCTTTGCTCACGCGGGACGACCCGCTTTACCAAGCGCCCAAAATTTCCGTTCAGCCGGGTTTTGGTCAACTCCCGCCGCTCCATCTGTTCACCCCGCGCGTGAGAGTCATTGCGGCGCCGGCACGCCCGCCGGCGCCAGCGAGCTCGCTGGTGCTGGGAGTGGATGCGGGATCCACCACCACCAAGGCGGTGCTGCTTGATCCGGCGACGCGCGGGGTGGTGGCCTCGCATTATACGCGCACCCGGGGCGATCCGGTGGCGGCGGCGCGCGAGTGCCTGCATGCTTTGGTGAATCAAGTCGGCAATCGGTGCGTGCGCCTGGTGGCCACCACGGGTTCCGCGCGCGAGTTGATCGGGGCATATCTCGGCACCGGGCAGGTGTTCAACGAGATTTCAGCTCAGGCCGCCGGGGCGCATCATTACGATGCCGAAGTGGACACCATTTTTGAGATTGGCGGACAGGACGCAAAATACATTCATCTGCGCAACGGCGTGCCGATTGACTACGCCATGAACAACGCCTGTTCCGCCGGCACCGGTTCTTTCCTGGAAGAAAGCGCGCAAGGCGATCTGGGAATCGCGGTGGCCGACATTGCGGACCGCGCGCTGGCGGCGCCGGCGCCCGTGCAATTCAAAGCCACGTGCGCGGCCTTCATCAACTCCGATATTCGCCTGGCCCAGCAGGAGGGCTGCTCGCGGGATAACATCATTGCCGGGTTGGTTTATGCCATTGCGGCGAACTATCTCACCAAAGTCAAAGGCCAGCGCCCGGTCGGCAAGAAGGTTTTTTTGCAAGGCGGAGTCGCGCTGAATCGCGCGCTGGGAAATGCCTTCGCCCAGAGCTTCGGCCGCGAGGTCGTGATACCGCCGCATCCCGAATTGCTCGGCGCGCTCGGCGTGGCGTTGTTGGCACTGGAACGAACCGCCACCGCCGGCGCAAAAATTCAATCCGGCGGCAGCCAGGATCATGAGGCCCAAACCGTTTTGGAAAGCGGCCATGGTTCTGCATCCCCTGCTGCCGGTGGCGAACCGGACTTGCTGACGCTGGCGGCGCCGGAGCTGAAGCTAGTCAGTTGGTTCACCTGCCGGGCCTGCAAGATGTATTGCCGCATTGACCGGTTCGAGGTGGCGGGCCGGCGTTTTCCCTTTGGCGGCCGGTGCAGCCTGTATGAAAATGTGTGGAAGCGAAAGGCCCGCACCGCCGCCGCGCCCGATCTGGTGGAGCAGCGCGCGCAATTGCTCTTTGGCCGTGCCAATCACCGCCCCAAGGGCGGCGGGCCAACCCTCGGCCTGCCGCGCGCGCTGACGACGCACTCGCTCCATCCGCTGTATGCCACCTTCTTTTCCGGTTTGGGCATGGACGTGGTGTTATCCGAGGTGGACGCGCGCGGCGAATTGAAAGCCAACTCCGGTTTCTGTTTTCCGGTGCAGATCGCGCATGGCGCGGTGTTGGACCTGGTGCAGCGCGGGCTGAATTTGATTTTTCTGCCGCACGTGATGCGCATGCCGCAGGCCAGCAGTTGTCGTGATTCCTACCTCTGCCCGATCACCCAGGCCGGTCCCTATTTCCTGGCGAAAGCATTTCCCCAAGTCCGCTTTCTGTCGCCGCTGCTGGATTTCACCCGTGGCTATGCCGCCAGTTCGGCGCTCGTGGAGCTGGCCGTCCGGGAACTGGGAACCACTCGCCTGCTGGCCGGGCAGGCGTGGACCGCCGCCGTGCGGGCGCAAACGGATGCGGAAGCCGCCCTGCGGCAATTGGGGCAAACCGCCTTGGAGCGCGCGGTGGCGGCAGGCAAACCCGCCATCCTGCTGGCGGGCCACAGCTACAATGCGTTCACGCCGGACGCCTCGCAATCGGTGGGCAAAAAACTGGCGAGCATGGGCGTCACGGTTATTCCAGCGGACTGCCTGGCGCCGGTGGAGGCCGGTCCGACCGTCTGGCATTTTGCCAACCAGATCCTGAATGCCGTGGCGTTGGTCCGGCAGCATCCGAATTTATTCCTGCTCTGCGTCAGCAATTTCAGTTGCACGATTGACGCATTCACCCAGGCCATGATTGCCTCGGAGTTGGGTGCCAAACCCTATTTGATACTGGAGATTGATGCCCACACGGCCGATGCCGGCATGCAAACGCGTTTGGAAGCGTTCCTCGACATCATTGGGAATTTTTCAGCCGGCAGCACCCGCCAGCCCCGTTCGTTCATCCCGTGCCGGCTGGCGGGCGGCGGTCGCGTCCTCCGATCCAATGGCGACTCGTTGGCGCTCACCGATCCGCGCGTGCGCATCGTGTTTCCAAACTTCTCGCAAATTCACACGCAGTCGCTGGCCATGGTGGCCCGCTGGCTGGGGCTGCATCCGGGCGAAGTGCAGCCGCTGGAGCGAAGCCAGCTGGAGCGCGGGCTCCAACACACCTCGGGGCG
This sequence comes from uncultured Bifidobacteriaceae bacterium, assembly GCA_964437865.1. Classification (GTDB taxonomy): domain Bacteria; phylum Verrucomicrobiota; class Verrucomicrobiia; order Limisphaerales; family UBA11358; genus UBA11358. The sequence continues at coordinate 5,903 of CAYTJG010000167.1, forward strand.
CGAGTGCCTGCCGCTGCCGATCTGTCTGGGCCAACTGCTGCAAGCGGTGGAACGCCGCCGGCCCGGCGAGATGCTCGGCTTTTTCATGGTACGCGGCGGCGCGCCCTGCGTGGTGGATTCGTACATGGGCTACTTCGAGCGGTTTATTGCCGAGCAACAATTGCCGGACGTTTTCATGTTCGATCTGCGGAAGGAGAACGACTATGGCAAATTTGACTTGCCGGAACTCACCCGGGATTTGTCGGCGGCGATACCGGTGGCGGATCTGCTCGTGGAAATTGAGAACGTCCTGCGCGTCGTGGGCGACGGCGGCAGTTGGCAACAAGTCCAACGCGCGTGGACCCAACTCGCCACCGCGACCACCTCGCGCGCGCAATTCCTGGCTCAATTGCCGGGCTTGATTGACCAGTTGGCGGCGTTGCCGCGCACGCGCGATCCGTTGAATTGTCCGCGCGTGGCGGTCACGGGTGACTTTTTTACGCGCTTCAGTCCGTTATTCATGGCCGGCATCGCGGAACTTTATGCGCAGCGCGGCATCATTCTCAAGCCGGTGGACGTGAGCGACCTCGTGCTCCATGCCACTTATCAAGGGGTGGCGGAAGCCGCCCAAGGCTGGGGCCTGAAGCCCGGCGGGCTCGCCTTGGCCAAGGCCTGCACGCGGGCTTTTCAGCCGGACGGCAAGCTGTACTTGCAACAGTGGCTGAACTACGAAGCCGAGCGGAAATGTGATGTCTATTATCGCGAGCTCTTTCGCCGGACGGGGTTGTTGGTGACCGGCCCCAACGAGGTGCCGGCGATGTTTGAGAAAGCCGCCGAGCATGTATCGCCCGCGATCTACGGCGAAGTCTCGCCCACCGTGGGCAAGGGCCTGTGTGCCGCCAGCGAGGGGTACGATGGCCTCATCGTCGTCGGGCCGTTCAACTGCCTGCCCTTCCGCGTGTCGGAGGCCATTCTCAAGCCGATCAGCCTCCAACAAGGCATGCCCCTCCTGACCTGCGAGAGCGATGGTTACGCGCTGGGGCCGTCGTTCATCCGACAGGTGGAGGTTCACATCCAGCAGGTGCTGGATCGCGCCGCCGAAAAAAACGGGCATCCGCCAGCCGAAGGCAATGGATTGGTTGAGATACTAAGATCGGCCATGGGCAAGCTGACGGGGTAGGGAGGTGTAGACACCCCTTTTTGAAGGCCAAAGGCCCGTGGTCATGCCAGCGTGGGGCACCGTCCCGCGGCAATGGAAGGGAAGAGAGTCTGAGCGCCAACGGTGCGGCTCATGGCGTCGCGGCGGCGGATCATCACCGGTCGGCACGGTATTCGAGACCTGCCCGAGGGGACGGGCTTTCAGTCCTGATAAGGTCCCGGCGGCTGCCATCCAGGGCCGTTGGCGCAGGCTGGCATGGAACGAACCAATCCATGGGCTGACACCTTTTGTGAAAAACAACTTGAAGTTGTGCGGTGTGGCGCGAGAATCAAAAAAATGCCCCTTTCGTTCGTGGGCCAGAGTCCAAATGGGAAATTCGGAATGAATACTCAGTTTCGTCGGTTGTTGGAGCACCAGCGTAAACTCACCCACTGGGCGCCGCCTTTTTCGAAACGCCACCACACTTTTTGAATGCCATGAAGAAACTCGCCTTGATTTGCAATTCGTTGCTCGCCGCCCTCAGTCTGACCCGGGCGGCGGGGGCCAATCCGGATCCTGCCGGCAGCGCTCTCTTGCAAGCGGCGCAACCCGTGGTCGCCGCCTATCACGCTGGCCAACCGCCCGCCACCAACCGCCTGCACGTCGTCTACTTCGTGCCCAAGGATGCCGCGCCCATCACCAACTACGCCGCGCGCCTGGATCGCGTCATGACTGACGTGAGCAATTTTTATCGCGATGCTTTTCAACGGTTTGGCCTCACCGGCACCGGCCTGCCGCTGGAGCGGCAAGACGGCCGGGTGGTGATCCGCCTGGTGCAGGGCAAACAGCCGGCCAGTCATTATAGCTATGAATCCGGCGGGGAAACCGCCGCGGAAATCCACGAGGCGCTCGCCGGCACGCTGGATACCGAACGCGAGTTCATCCTGGTCTTCTACGCGCTGTGCCAGCAAACCGATGACGGCCGCTACCTCTTCAACGCCCCCTACTACGGCAGCGGCTCGCCGGCCAGCGGCATCTGCCACGCGGCCGATTGCGAGCTGCTGGACCCGCTGCTGCTGTGCGAGACCAACCGCGGCATCGTTTACACGGAGCACTATTACCCGCGCATGGAACAAACGGTGGCCCAATTCAACACCTGCTATCTTGGCGGCGTCGCCCATGAACTGGGCCATTGCTTCGGCCTGCCCCACGACGACGGCAATCGCGCCGAACAATCCTTCGGCATCTCCCTCATCGGCGGCGGCAACAGGAATTACCGGGAGGAACTCTGGGGGGGTGGCCCCCCCGTCTATCTGCCCCGCGCCTCGGTGCTGCGGCTCTTGTCCCACCCACTCTTCACCGGCTCCAACCGCGGTCGCTGGGAGGCGGTAAAACCCTGCTGCGACTCCCTGGCGTTCTCGGCCACCAACGGTTTCGTGCGCATCGAAGGTGCCATCACCGACACCATCCCCGCCTACGCCACGGTCGCTTATCTCTGGCCCGATCAATCGGACGACCATGGCGAGCGCACGTTCACCGCGCTAGTCCACAACGGCCGGTTCACCCTCGACTTGGTGGACGAACACATCAATGAATGCCAGCGTTTCCGCCTGATACTCGCCGCGCTGCACGCCAATGGCGCCGCCACCACCGAATCGTTCGTCTTGGATTACCCCGCCACTCCCTCAAGTCTGGCCGACCTGAATTCAGAGCGGACGGTCGGCCGCGCGGAACTGGCCATCATGACCGGGCAACCCGCGGCGGGCGAACTCGTAAGCGATGCCGCCATCAACTCCGCCCCCACCCCGGAAGCGGCTCGCCAACTGCGCGCCCTCCGCGCCGTGCTGGATCCCGCCCCACCCTTTGACCTGACCACGTTCACCGGCAACCGGGCCGTCCTTTCAGACGCGGCTTGGACCGACGCCGAGGTGGGCTGGGGCAACGTGGCCCGAAATCATTACTGGTTTGACTCAAACATCCATGATGGGGTCCTGTTCCGCCTCGCGGGTCAGTTTTTCGAAAAAGGCCTCTACGCCCACGCCAACTCCCGCTATGTCTTCCCGCTGACCGGCCAATGGAAAACATTCACGGCCGTCATCGGCCTGCAGGAAGGCGCCGATAATTATGGCTCGGTCATCTTCACCGTGCGCGGCGACGGGCGGGAACTTTACCGTTCCCCCCTCCTGCGCGTCGGCCAAACGGAGAACGTCAAGGTGGATGTTTCCCAAGTGAAAGAGTTGGAATTGCGGGCCGATGGCGGCGAAGGCAACAACCACTGTTCTTGGGCCGTCTGGGCCCAGCCCGTGGTTTTGCGCTGAATCGGCCGCCAGGAGTTCTTGCTTTGCTCTACTGAGAGACGGGAGCAATGGCTGATCATTTAAGTGGAATCGAAATGGGAATGAAGATGCAAACCAATTCATGTGTTGGCACCTTGTGCGGAGGTGCAAAAATTGAGAACCGCTTTACTGCTCCTGGACGTGTTAGGCCTCACGAATGTTATGAAGACCCCTGTGCTAATGTTGCTCCTGGCAACTTTCGTCCTCTTCGCCGGATGCGAGAGCAAGACTGATCCACTGGTGGGCTGGAAGTCTATCGCGCCGATTACCTGCAAAAATGGTGAGATGAGCGCTATTGTGGACACACTTCCCGGCTACAAAGCGATCACGGATGATGTCCAGCAATTTGTCAACAAACTCCCAATAAGCAGAACCGAGTTTGGCCCCGGCGAGATAATCGAGAGAAGATATTGTTATTGGATCCAGCAGATCACACTTTTAGAGGACGGCACCGGCCGGCACGCAGTCAAATTGGATGATGCATTTGATTGTGATAAACTATTGGAACGTATTAAGAAGTGGGGGATTCCGAAGCGGAGTTGTACGCTTCGAGCTTCAATCGTAACCGGACAATATTCAGATGGCATCCTTGTCCATAATAATGTCTTGAGGCTGGCCTGTAGCTTGGGTTGTGGCCTAAGCTTTTCGTTTACGAAAGTGTAGCGACGCTTGCTGGCCTTGGCTTTTTGTCCGGTTCTTATTTGGTGTCATGAGTTGTCGTAAACTGGCGTCATTTAAAGGGGGCAAAATCATAACGCTGGCATTAACTGAAGGCTTGGTCGAGGTGCGGATTTGTTTTGATGCTGCGGCAATTTCCAATGAAATCTCCTGGTCTCGGCGCCGGCAAAAGTAAGCGGCCGGGAAACGACAAAATGCCATGATTTTAAAACCCTGTTTTGAGGGCCAAACTCCTGTGGCCATACCAGCATGGGGGCGCCGCCCCAGGGCAACGGAAAGGAGGGGGGCTGAGCGCGAACGGCGCGGCTCACGGGCGTTGCGACGGATCATCACCTGCCAGCGCGGGAATCGAGATCTGGGCGCTGGGACCGGCTTTCAGTCGGAATCGTAATGGCCATGAAGAAACGAACCAATCCATGAGGTGGCGGCTTTTCGGCTACTTTTGCGGTTTAGGAAATTCGGCTACGCGGGGGGTGAGGCAAAATCCTGATCGTCCCCAAAGAACGCCCATAAAATGGGGACTGCGGATCGGTGGCACGCGTATCTGCGCTGAGGGCTGGCATTTTTACCAGCGCGGTAGGGCGCGCCTCTCCGAGCGCGCCGCGCCTGCCAACCAACGTGCTCAAGCCCACCCAACGCACCGCCATGACATCACGCTCTGCCAGCTCCGCTCCGCGTCATCAACGCCTCCTTTCCCTCGTGGTCGCCTAGGTCTGCGGAACGTCACGCCACGCTCGCGGCGCGCTCGGAGAGGCGCGCCCTACCGCCCCTGGCTCGCCCTGGGTGGCGTGTGTTATCGGGATCGATACCGGACTGGCGTTTGTCAATTCAGAAGGAATAATCGGTGCCGTAGAGCAGCCGTCCGTTCAGTTCCGGCCGCGTCAGGGCTTCGCGCAGGACGCCGGGTTTGTTGATTTGGGTGCGGGCGGAGACATCCGTGTAGAGATTGAACCGCCAGTTGTGCCGCAGGCGAGGCGAGACAAAGCAGCCGCTGCCGCCGGCGCCGAGACCGGCCAGATGGCAGTGCATGTCCACAATTTAGGCAGGCAGTGGTTCCACTGGGCGGAATGGCCGTGCCGGCAGGGCGGCAACAATTGCCAGGGCCGCCAGGGCGACGAGGGCGAGTTTTTGCCGACGCGACGGGGAAGGTGGATGGGGGGCGGCCATTGGCATGGCTTCATCGTAGCCCAAGCGCGGGCGGGGCGGTGAGTTGATAAAACTGAGGCCGGCATCGAGAAAATCGAATCCGGGCGTTTTAATTCGGCGTTCATGCGCTTTTAATCTTGCGGCTGTCCAATCCCAATAGAGGGTTGAATGGCATTAAAAATGCGGCCATGGCAGGCGGAGGAGGCCAAAGTAATCAGTAGCACAAACCGGGGATGGGGTTAAATTGAAAAACTAAATAGCGAGGCAAGTTTATGACGAGTGCAGAACAGCGTAAGGCGGATAAACTGAGCGAAGGGCAGTTATGGCGGTTGCAAAAACGCTACGTGCTGATCGTGGCGATGGAGAATCTGTGCGTGCACTTCAAATTGATGGATGCGCCCGACCAGATGGGTGAAAAAACCTTGACCGGTGATATCGACACGCTCTGGCGTTATCTGATGTCCCGGCGAGCGGTGCTGGTTTAATCCGCGGCGGCGCGCAGAACTTGGTTCAGCGCACCGGTAAAAGCAGCGGCCATCGGCAAACTATTTGTCTTGGCGCCAAAAATGTCGCGTGCCTACGTCACGCCCTGGGCGACCAGCCGTCCCGAGCATTCCGGCAAAATCCCCCGGGCCATGCCTCGTCGGGTTCCAAGGTCCGGACAGGAGAGAATTCCCACGGCGAACCACCATCCTGGAAATAGTAATTTATGTAATATAATGAATCAGGTGTTTTAGGTTGGCTTCACCAGTTTTGGGGGCCGGGGCGCGTGTCAAAAAATGGGTGCTTATTGTCAATTTTGGGAAAGAATTAAAATCCGGCTTGGATCAGCTTTAGGGTGCGGACTCTGTGGTAAACTTCTATACAATTTTTAAACCACAGAGTTTCGCGACGTAGACAACAATTATTGACCTACACGAGACAAAATATATGCACGCGAGCAAACACCTAGCTGTCAAACTCACCACGCTGCTATTCTGCCTCTCGGCCGCCGCTGCGCGCGCCGGAGGAGATGCAGATTTGCGGATTCCACCTTTGACTGACGTGCGGTTTCCCGGGTTGGGGGGCGTCACGGGCATCCAATTGATGATCATCGGCTTGGTGATCTGCTGTATTGGCGTGGTGTTTGGCCTCTGGCAGTACTTTCAAACCAAAGCGCTGCCGGTCCACAAGACCATGGCTGATGTTTCCCACACGATCTGGGGCACCTGCAAAATCTACCTGTTCCAGCAGGGCAAGTTTCTGGCCATCCTGTGGCTGCTGATCGCCTCCTGCATGTTCTGTTATTTCAAGATCCTGCAAGACCGACCGATGCGGGATGTGGTGGTGATCCTGTTAGCCTCCATCATGGGCATTCTGGGCAGCTATGGCGTGGCCTGGTTTGGTATCCGCATCAACACCACCGCCAACAGCCGCACTTCGTTTGCGGCGCTCACGGGCAACCCGATCAGCACGGTGAGCATTCCGTTGCGCTCGGGCATGAGCGTGGGCTTGCTCCTTGTATGCGTTGAGCTCTTCTTCATGATTTGCATTCTGATCGCCCTGCCCACGGACCTCGTGGGACCGTGTTTCATCGGCTTCGCCATCGGCGAGTCGCTCGGTGCCAGCGCGCTGCGTATTTGCGGCGGTATTTTCACCAAGATCGCGGATATCGGCTCGGACCTCATGAAGATTGTCTTCAAGCTGCCGGAGGATGATCCGAAAAACCCGGGGGTGATTGCCGACTGCACCGGTGACAACGCGGGCGACTCGGTGGGGCCCTCGGCGGACGGTTTCGAGACTTACGGTGTGACGGGGGTGGCCTTGGTGACGTTCCTGGCGCTGGCGCTGGCCGCCAATGCGCCGGTTTGCGCCACGCTCATCATCTGGATCTTCGCCATGCGCGCGTTGATGATCATCACCTCGCTCGCCTCCTACTTCGTGAACGAGGCGCTCACCCGGGTGCAATTCGCCGGCAAGAAGGATTTTGATTTCGAGGAACCGCTGACCCATCTGGTGTGGATTACCTCGGTGATTTCCATTGTGGTCACTTTCCTGGCCAGCATGGCGTTGTTGAAAAATCAGCCGGGCTTGGACCCGAATCTCTGGTGGGTGCTCTCCGCCATCATCTCCTGCGGCACTGTGGCCGGCGCGGTGATTCCGGAGTTCACCAAGATCTTCACCAGCACCAAATCGCAGCACGTGCGCGAAGTCGTCACCTGCTCGCGCCACGGCGGCGCCTCGCTGAACATCCTGTCGGGCTTCGTGGCGGGCAATTTCTCCGCCTTCTGGATGGGCTTCGTCATCCTGGGCCTGATGTTCTGCGCCTGCATGCTCGCCACCTACACCAATTCGCCGGTGTTGGGACTCATGCCGGACCAGTTCAAGTTCGCCGCGCCGATCTTTGCGTTCGGCTTGGTGGCCTTCGGTTTTCTGGGCATGGGCCCGGTGACCATCGCCGTGGACAGCTACGGACCGGTGACCGACA
>CAYTJG010000168.1:0-13590 GCA_964437865.1 uncultured Bifidobacteriaceae bacterium
AATTCGTGTCTCTGCGTTTTCGCTTTTCACTTTTGTTTTATCACGGCCAAGTGAGACGGTAAAAGCGGCCGGGATAATTCGTCCACGCGGCATCCCGGAAGAGGGACGAACCACCGGCAAAGACATTCGTGCCGACCGGCGACCAGACGGGGTTCAGCAGATTCGTGCTGGCTTGCACCACCACGCTCTGTCCGCTGGCCCAATTGATGGTGAAGCCAAAGCCGTCCGCGTGCGCCCCGAAACTCGCGTCGCCGGTTTGCACCAACGGCAGCCAGAGCGCGGTGGGCAGACCGTCAAAAACCGTGCTCCAGCCGGTGGCGCCCGGCAGGTAGTAGGCAACAAGCTCGTCATCGTCGAAAACATCCGAGTCGAAGGCGGGGGCGTTCCCTTGGAAATAAATGCCGGCCAAGCCATCGCAATAGGCAAAATCCTGAAACCCGAGGAGGGTGACCCCGGCGCCGACGGTGACGTTGGTGAGGCTGAAGCATTCAAAGAACGTGCTGAAGCCCAGATTGGTGACACTGTCCGGTATGGTGATGCGGGTCAGGTTGTAACAGTGCGAGAATGCCTCATCTCCGAAGCTCTGAACGTTGGTACCAATGGTAATACTGGTGAGGTTGAAAGCTTCCAGAAACGCGTCGTCCTGAATGCGGGTGACGCTGTTGGGAATGACATAGGCGGTGGCGGCACGGCCGGCCGGGTATTGGACGAGGGTGGTCTGATCCAGGTTGAATAAGACGCCGCCCACACTGCTGAACGCCGGATTGTTGGTGGCCACCGAAACAGCCAGCAGACTGCTACACCCCAGAAACGCTTGGGGCTCTATGTTCGTAACCCCGGCCCCGAGGGCCACGTTGGTGAGGCTGTAGCATTCAGCGAACGCATCACCCTGGATTACGGCCACGCTAGCGGGGAAAGTCACGCTGGCGAGGACCGGACAGTATTCGAACGCGGCGTCGCCAACGACGGTGACGTTGGTGCCGATCGTGACGTTGACCAGGTGGGCGCTGCCGTAGAACGCCTCGCTGCCAATATTGGTGACGCTGTCAGGCATGGCATAGGCGGTGGCGGCACTGCCGGCCGGATACTGAATGAGCGTCGTCTCGCTCCCGTTGAACAAGACGCCGGCCACACTGCGATAGACCGGATTATTCGTGTCCACCGTGATCGCCGTGAGGCTGGAACAGATATAGAACGCGTAGTTGCCGATGCCGATGACGCTGGCCGGCACGAAGACACTGGCCAGGTTGGTGCAGTCAAAGAAGGCATCCACGCCAAGGTTGGTGACGCTGTCCGGGATGGTGTAGCTGCCGGCCTTGCCGTCCGGAAATTCAATGAGCGTGGTCTGGTCCAAGTTGAACAACACGCCATCCGCACTGCTATAGAGGGGATTGTTCGTGGCCACGTTGATCGCCGTCAGGCGGTTGCAGTCAAAGAACGCATCGAAGGCGAGGTTGGTAACGCTGTCGGGCAGGGTGACCGTGGCCAGGTCGGAATAAGAAAACGCCTGGCCCCCGATGCTGACGACGTTGGTGCCAATGGTGACGTTGGTGAGGTTGGCGTTTTCAAAAAACGCCGCGAACCCGATGCTGGTGACGGGCAGGCCATTGGTCGTGTTGGGGATGACCACGGTCCCGGCGGAGCCGGTGTAACTGGAGAGGTTGAGCGAGCCGTCGCTATTGACGGTGTAAGTGAATTGGGCCGACGCCGCGGCGGGCAGCACCAACAAAAACAGGAGCCGCAGCCACTTTGTGGCCCAGGTGCAGCTCATCGCGGACAGGCTTGATCTCATGCGTTTGCCTTTCGAGTATCGGTGATTGGGTGATTGCCTCCAGGGAGGAGAGCCGTTGCGCGGCGGGCGGGCGTCTCTCCTCTCGTTATGCCGAGAACTTGCGTCCGGACATTCAGCGCGTCAACTAAAAATCGAAGGCATCCAACGGCCAAGACCGCATTCGCACAGGCCGCATCCCTGAAGGGGATGAAGCATCTAGCATTGACGCGACGAAGGAGCGGCTACGCTGGGTGGCGTTCGAATAGAGACAACAACGCTGAAGGCGTTGGATCAATTGGACGACCGGCGACCGGGGGTGGGGCGCGTCTCTCCGAGCGCGCCGCGAGCGTAAGCAGGACGTCTGGCTGACAGGCAGATTGACGGACGGATCGGTACGCACTGATTCAGCAGGCAGAGTGTTTAGTTGTGGGCGACGCGTTGGATTAACTTGAACGCGTTGGTTGGCAGGCGCGGCGCGCTCGGAGAGACGCGCCCCACCTCCGACCGGGGCGGCCTTGCGATGCGAGGCGTTTCGTTTGGTGGTGTCCCGCTGAAAATCACGTCTCAGCGGCCGAGACGGCCGCGGACCGGAGCGCGCCATCCTCAATCCTCAATCTTCCATCCTCGTCCTAATCGGTGTCCATCCGTGTCCATCTGTGGTTAAAATTCTTCCCCTGCGGGCAATTCGTGTCCGAACCCCGGCTCAAATCTCCTGGGTGCGGCCGAGGGACAGGAAGTGCAGCGCGCGCCAGGTGACCGGGCGGGTGAAAATCTTTTCCAGCGCCGCCGCGTAAAGCTGCAGTTGCGGCGTGTAGAGGCGGACTTTCTCCGGCAATTCGCGCGGGGTGAGGTCGTCCGTCTTGAAGTCCAACAGCCAGATTTCATCCGGGAGCAGCACCACCAGATCAGCCACGCCTTGCACAATCACAAATTCCCCGGCCAGGGCTGGATCGAGCGGGGCGCGGGTAATCGGCGCGAGTTCCGCGGGGCTGAACCGCGCGGTGAACGGCAGCTCCCGCCGCACGTCGCCGGATCGCGCCAGGATTTTTTGCCCCGCCGGCGACGCCCAAAAGGCGGCCAGCGCGGCCAGATCCAGGACCGCGCGCTCCTCGGCGGACAAATAATTTTCGTGCACGAGCCGGTCCGCTTCAGCCGCCAAGTCGTCCGCCTTGGCCAGGGCGAACTGCTGGAGGAATTTATGGTGGGCCGAGCCGATTTCCGCGGCGTCCAACCGGGTGGCGGCACCGCCCGAGCGCCGGCGCGGGCGCGCCCTTAAGGCGGGCGCGGCGGGAGCCAGGTCTTCGGCTTCCTCATCCGACTCCTCCGCCTGGCGGCGCAAGGCGGTGACCGACGATTTGGCTTTTTGCCGCGTGGCCGCCGGGAAGGGATAACGCCACTCCAATCGGTCCCGCAAATCTGCGAGCGCCGGGTCGGCAACGGGCTCGGCCGGCGGATTCGGCAGCAGGCTCACGGCAACGGGGGGAACGGCGGGGCCAGCGGTCTCACCGCCAGCGGCAGGGACGTCTTCCAGGAGCGTATCGGGCACCAACCGCCAACGGAGGTTGGGCAACTCGCCGCTGGTTTGGCCGAAGACACTGGTGGCGGAGGGCAGTTGCCCGGCAAACCACAGGCCCAGCCAGTCGGCCACGGATTTCGCTTCCGCGAGCTGGCGCAGGGTCGGGGCTTGGGGCTGGGACCATTTCTGCTCCCAATTTTTTTCCGAGAGGGTCGCGGCCAGGATCAGCCGGTCCCGCGCGCGGGTGAGCGCCACGTAGAACAGCCGCAGTTCCTCGCCGCGCAGTTCCCGCTGCTGCCGGCGCCGGGCCAGCCAGTGCGGCAGGCTCGGATAACGCCGGCCCAGTTGCGGCGGCTTCACCTGGGGACACACGCCGAATTCCTCGTCGAAAATGAGGTCGCCGCGCAGGTCCTGCTCGTTGAAGGTCTTGGCCAGGTCGGCCAGCACCACCACGGGAAATTCCAGGCCCTTGCTCTGGTGGATGCTCATCAGCCGCACCGCGTTTTCCGCGGTGGTGGCCGGCACTTCCGGCTCCGCCCCGGCCTCCTGCTGCGCCTCGATGAATTTCAGGAAGCGATACAGGCCCTGCCGCTGCAACTGGTCGAACCGCTGCGCCAGGTGGAGGAAGGCCGTGACGCCCGCCGCGCGTTCCGGGCCCCGCGGTTGGGCGCGCAGCCACTCCGGGTAGAGCGTCTCCGCCAGCACTTCCTCCAGGCATTGGGTGAGCGAAGCCTGCCGGGCCAGCCGCCGCCAGCGGGAAAACCGGTCGAGAAAGGTCGTGATCTTCGCCCGCGTTTCCGCCCGGGAGAGCCCCTGCTCCACGCTGCGGTTGAGCGCCGTCCAAAAATGTTTTCCGCGCGCCGCCAGCCGGATTTCCGCCAACTCATCCAGGGAAAGTCCCACCAGCGGCGAGCGCAGCACCGCCAGGCACGGCACGTCCTGCAAGGGATTATCCAGCAGTTGCAAGAGGCTCAACAGGTCCAGGACTTCCGCGCTTTCATAAAACCCGCCGCGGGCCACCGCCAGCGGGATGCCCGCGCGCTCGCATTCCTTGGCGTACACTTCCGAGCGCCCCCGCGGCGAACGCAGCAGGATGGCCAGGTCGCGCCATTCGATGGACCGCCGGGCGTTTTTATCCGCATCGAAGATCTGCTGCCCGCTGTCCACGAGCTGGCGGAGCTGCCGGGCGATCAGCCGCGCTTCGCGCTGCGTGTCGTCCAGGTTGCCCAATCCGCCCGCCTCGTCTTCGCGCCCGCCGTGGCGGCCGTTCTTGAACCGCAACAGCAGCTCGGTCCGCGGCGCCTGATCCTGCGCCACGCTCAAGGCCGGCCGGGTCGCGGGTGCGCCGAAGTTCAGCGCCGCTTCCGCGTCATACGCCACGCCGCCGACCTCCTCCCGCATGATTACTTGGAAGATCGAATTGACCAGCCGCAGCAGGCCCTCGGCGCTGCGGAAATTTTCCCGGAGCGGGATGGTCTGGCCCCCGGCGCCGCGCCAGCGCCGGGCGTAGTCGCGGAAAATTTTCGGATCCGCCAGCCGGAACCGATAGATGCTCTGCTTCACGTCGCCCACCAGAAAGCGGTTGGCGGCGGCGTCCGCGCGGCTCAAGCCCTGGATGATCTTGTCCTGGGCGGCGTTGATGTCCTGGTATTCATCCACGAACACGAACTTAAGTTTCTGGCGCCAGTGCTCCGCCACCGCGGTGGGCCGGCCGGTGGCGAAATCCCAAAGCAGTTCGAGCGCGAACTGTTCCAAGTCGTGAAAATCCAGGACGCCGGTGGCCCGCTTGCGTTCCGCGAGGCGGTCGGCAAATTCCTCCGCCAGTTGCAACAGGGTTTGCATCTGGCCGCGCACCCACGACCAATCCTCGGCCAGCGGATCGTGGCCGCCGGTTTGCACCAGCAGCGAATGCAGGAATTGCGCCTCCTCGAAAATATCCGCGAGCGGCTGGCGCAGCACGGTTTTGCGCCGACTCGGCCAATGGCCATCCGCGGCCACAATGCTTTCCACGACACCGGCGGCGATGGTGCGCCAGTCCGGCCCGGAGTCTTCGCCGCCGAGGGCGGACAGCAGATCGGCGAGTTCGGCAGCCTTCTCGTTGACGGCGGCTTGGCGTTGCAACAACGGCAGCCAGTCGTGCCGCCAGTCGGCGACGGCGGCCGCCAGCCAGCGCAGCCAATCGGCCGGGGTGGCGGCGGCAAAGGATTCGCGTTGCCGGGCCAGCCAGCCGGCGGCATCGGGCTGCGCCTGCGCGTGATGATGCAGCCGCAGGACCAGGTGGCGGATGGCATCGTCGCGGCCGCCACCGTGGACCTGGATGAGTTCCTGGACGGCGAGGGAAAAGGCGTCTTCGCCGGCGTAATGGGCGGTGAATTGCTCCGCGAGGATTTCGTTGGCCAATTGCCGCGCTTCGCCTTCATCCAGCAGGGTCAGGCGCGGGTCCAGCCCGAGTTCATAAAAGTGCTCGCGCACCAGTTTCAGGCAAAAGCTGTGCAGCGTGCCGATGTGGGCCAGGTCAAAGCGGGCCAGTTGTTCCGCCCAACCATCCCGCTGGGATTGACTGGCCTCCTGGTCACCCGCCCGCCCTTCCATGGCCCGGCGGAGTCGGTGGCGCATCTCAGCCGCCGCCGCTTCGGTAAACGTGACAATGAGCAACTCCTCGAGCGTGGCGCCATCGTGCTCCAGGCAGTGAAGGCAGCGATCGACGAGGGTTTTGGTCTTGCCGGTACCCGCGCCGGCCATGACCAGGACATTACCGCGGGCGATGACCGCGCGTTCCTGGTCCGGGGTGAGCTGACCAAGTTGAGGACGCGGGACCTCCATGGGGTGTGCCGGGGTCCGGCTAGTGGGTGGCCACGCGGCCCGTGTGGCGGGCATCGCCCCGGAACATCGGCCAGGAACTGATGGCGGGATACAACGGGACCGAGGGCTGGAGCGCCTCGACGTGCATGTAGCAACTGCAATAAACGACGCCGTTGGCGCCGATGACAGGCGAAGAGCTCAGGTTGTTGGTCGTATTCACCAGCCACATGTCCTTGCCGTCCGGGTCAACGGCGTACAGGCGTCGCCAGGGGGCGGAGAAACAAATGGTCCCGCGCGCCACGGCCGGGGTTTCGTCGATCCAGCAGTCGGACCACTGCCGCCAAACGATGGCGCCGGCCGGCGAAACCATCAGGGTGAGCTTGGCGGCGGCAATGACCACGTTGCCGTTTTCGGCCAGCACGGGCGAGCCGTCGCCGCCCCCGCCGATGCGGCAATGCCAGACCTCCTTGCCACTGGCTTTGAGCCGGTACAGGTTGCCATCCGTGGAACTGAAATAAATGTCGCCGTCGTCCCCAATGGCGGGGGATGAAGTAATCTCCGTGCCGGTGGTAAACGACCAGACCCGTTGCCCCGCCGGGTTCAAGGCATAGAACTTGCCATTATGCGCGCCGAAATAAATGGTGCCGTCGGTGGCGATGGCGGGCGAGGAATCCACGATGCTGCCCACGGCAAATTTCCATTTCAGCGAGCCGTCCGGCTTCAGGGCGTAGAAGTTCTTGTCCCACGACCCGAAATAGACGGTGCCGTCGGCGGCGATGGCGGGCGAGGAATCCACCCAGGCGCCGGTGGCGAATTTCCATTTCAACCGGCCGGCGGGGGTCACCGCGTAAAACTGGCGGTCCCGGCAGCCGAAATAAATCGTGCCGTCGTCGGCAATGGCCGGGGAGGACTTGATCTCGGTGCCGGCGGCGAAACGCCATTTCTCCTGGCCATCGGGGCTGAGCGCGTGCAACAGGCCGCTGAAGGCGCCCACATAGACGGTGCCATCCGGCGCCACGGCGGGCGTGGACCGGGCTTCATCGGCATACATGCCCGAATTGAACCAGAAGCTCCAGAGGTTGGTGCCCTCCGGCACATCGGCGGCGCGTGCGGATAGCCCCACGAACAAGCAGCAGCCCAGCCAGACACCCCAACCGCAACCGGTTGTTCGGACGATCAATCGGAAAATCTTCCCCGAGGAATTCATGGCGGTCAGTAAACCAGTCTCGCGCCGGCGATGCAATTCAAAGTGCGAAATTCGGAACGCGGAGGGAGACACGAATTGGCACGAACGCGGGGAAATTTTAACCACAGATAGACACAGATGGACACAGATAAAAACGAGGATGGAGGATGGAGTGCGGAGTGCGGCCGTCTCGGCCGCTGCGACGCGATTTTGAACGAGGCGTCACCGAGCGAAACGCATGGCAACGCAAGGCCGCCCTGCCCGGAGCGCCGAGCATTGCTCGGCCCGCGAAAAACGAGACCCGATTTGTCGCAATCGCCCCGCACGTCAGGGATGCGGTCCCATCCGGACATCCTGAAGGGATGGCCGGACCACATTCCGCACTCCGAACTCCACCTTCCGCGCTCAGTTAGTCCAAGGTCTGCCGGTAGCGCTTGACGGCGATGACGATCATCACCAGCAGGAACAGGGCAATGGGCCACAAGTCCGGCAGGCACTCCGCGAGGCCGTTGCCCTTGAGCAGAATGCCGCGGACCACGCGCAAGAAATGCGTGAGCGGCAGGCATTCGCCGAGGTACTGCGCCCAGATGGGCATGCCGCGGAACGGAAACATGTAGCCGGACAACAACAGCGAAGGCAGGAAAAAGAAAAAGGCCATTTGCACCGCCTGCAACTGGTTTTGCGCGATGGTGGAAAAGGTGATGCCCACCGCCAGGTTGGCCACGATGAACAGCAGCACGAGCAGGAGCAGCATGGACACGCTGCCGAGCATGGGCACATTAAAAAGAAATTTGGCCGCGCCCAGCACCAGGAACACCTGCACGTAGCCGACCAAAATATACGGCACAATCTTGCCAAGGATCACCTCGCCCGGATGCGCCGGCGTGGAGAGCAGATTCTCCATGGTGCCGCGCTCCCGCTCGCGCGTGATCGCCAGCCCCGTGATGATGATCATGGTCATGGTCAGCATCACCCCGATGAGCCCCGGCACAATGTTGTACTGGCTGATGCTCTCGGGATTGTAATGCTGGTGCGTGACCAGGTTGAACGGCGGCGCGCCCGCCTGCAAGTGGGCGAGCGGACCGGTCAAATCGCGGTTGATCACCGAGGTGGCCAGTTGATTCACCGCCGCCATCGCGTAGCCCACGGCCGAGGGGTCGGTGGCGTCGGCTTCCAGCAGCAGGTCGGGTTTTTCGCCGCGCACCAGCTTGCGGGAAAAATCCACCGGCACGGTCACCGCAAATTGGACCCGCCCCTCCGCCAGCAATTTCTTGATTTCCGCCGCGCTGTGCGCCTGGCGCGTGAGGTCGAAATAGCTGCTGTTTTGCAGCCCCCAAATGAGGGTGCGCGAGAACGGGCTATCGTCCGCGGCATACACCGCCGTGGGCAGGTGCTTGGGATTGGAGTTGATGGCGTAACCGAACAGGATGAGCTGGATGATGGGAATGCCCACCATCATGCCAAACGTCAGCCGGTCCCGGCGCATCTGGATGAATTCCTTCAGCACGATGGCCCAGAAACGCGTGAAACTGAATGAATAACGGCTCATGTAATGCCTCGTTTCACTGGAAGTTGTCCTGGGAGGCGTCCATGAGGCTGATGAACACGTCCTCCAACCCCGGTTCGATCTGCGTCCAGCGCTGGGTGTCCGACCGAAACGGCGCCACGCTGGCCGCCAGTTGCTCCGCGTTCCGCCCGCTCACATGGAGCGCGGTGCCGAACGCCACCACTTGTTCCACGCCGGGCAAGCCGCGGATTTTATCCGCCAGCTCCCAAAGGTTTTCCCCCGTCACCTCCCAGGTGGTGAGGCCGGCGGCGCGGATGACTTCGTCCACCGTGCCGCGGGCGAGCAAGTTCCCGTACGCAATATAGGCGAGCCGGTGGCACCGCGAAGCCTCGTCCATGTAATGGGTGGTGATCAGCACCGTGAGGCCGCCCGCCGCCAGCTTGTGCAGTTCCTCCCAGAAATCGCGCCGGGCCTTGGGGTCCACGCCGGCGGTGGGTTCATCAAGCAACAGCAATTGCGGTTCGTGGATGAGGCACGCGGCCAGCGCCAGGCGCTGCTTCCAGCCGCCGGAGAGCGTGCCCGCCAATTGCCGCCGCCGCTCCACCATGCCCAGCCGTTCCAGACTCCGGTCCACCGCCGCCTGGCGATGCGGCATGGCGTAAAGCCGGGCCACAAAATCCAGATTTTCCTCGATGGTCAGGTCCTCGTAAAAGCTGAACCGCTGCGTCATGTAACCCACGCGCTGCTTGATCTCGGCCGATTGCCGCCGGAAATCGAGGCCCAGACATTGGCCGCTGCCATCATCCGGCGTGAGCAGGCCGCAAAGCATGCGCAGAAACGTGGTCTTGCCGCTGCCATTGGGTCCCAGAAAACCGTAGATCTCGCCGGGCCGCACCTGCATGGCAATGTCGTTGACCACCGTGCGGGTCCCGAATTTCTTCGTGACGCCGCGGACATCGATGGCGAAATCCCCGGAGGTCATTTGAGTTCCACATCCACCGGTTGGCCGGGTCGCAAATTCGCCGCGTCCGCCGGCGCGAACCGGGCCTCGATCATGAAGACCAGGTTGGCCCGCGTCTCCCGGCTGAAAATGACGGGCGGCGTGTATTCGGCGTCGGTGGAAATATAGTTGATGGTGGCGCTGATCGGCTGGGCCGCGCCATCCGGCCGCACGGCAACGGTGGCGCCGGTGCGCACGTGCGGCAGCTCCGCCTGCGGCACAAAGAAGCGCACCTTCAGATTTTCCGGCGGCAACAGCACCACCACCGGATTGCCGGCGGCCACGTATTCGCCCTGGCGATACAGCGTGTCGTGGATGGTGCCGGCGGCGGGCGCAAACTGCTGTTTTTGGTCGAAGCTCCAGCGGGCCTTGTCCAAGGCGGCCTGCTGCGCCTCCACGGCCGCCTGCTCCGCCCGCACGGCGTCATCACGCCCGCCGAGCCGGGCGGTGGCCAAGTCCGCCGTGAGCTGGCTGACCTGCGCCAGGTCCGCATCCCGCTGGGCGCGCGCCTGATCCAGCTCCTCCTTGGAGATGACCTCGGAACTGCCGAGTTCCTCCCGCCGGTGCAGTTGCGCGGCGGACAGTTTCAGATCCGCCTGCGCCCGGTCCAACTGGGCTGCGAGCGAATCGATTTCGGTGGGGCGCTTGCCTTTGTTCATATCGGCCAGCTGGGCTTGCGTCTGGGCTTGATTCCGCCTGGCTTCCGCCATGGCCGCGGCTTCGGACTGCCGTTCCAATTCAAACAGCAGTTGTCCGGCCTTCACAGTATCGCCCCGGGCCACGGCCAGATTCGTGAGCGCGCCGCCCAAGGGGGACGCCACATAGACATATTCGCCCTCGATATAGCCCTGAAACTGGTTGGGGGGAGTGGGCGAACAGCCCACCGCCAGCCACCCGGCCGCCAGCACCATCGCCAGCCGGGTCGCCGACAGGCGGAAGAAGTTCGCCGCCCGGCGTCCGCCACGCCCAGCGCAGCCGGCGGCGGGCGGGACCCGTTTTCCGGAATGTCGGCGTTGGTTGGCGGGGGAATTCTGGCCGGCGGCCAATGGGCGGGGCGGTTCAATCATAACGTCACTCGGAGTGGGAGGCCTTCTTGAAAATGCGGTCCGCGGCCGGACCGACCCGCCGGCAAAAACACGCCAGGGGGCGTCCTGCGGAACGGCCAGGCGCCCGTCCGAACGGGTGCCAAAAGGAATCGGGTGCTGGGTTGGCCCGCTTTCATTTTTCCGACCATGCCAAAAATGTTATTGACGTGTCAAACAAATGTTTTAATTATCTGTTTGAAAATGAAGTTGCCCGTTGAACCGGAGGCCACCGGCCACGACGAAACGCGCCGCCAATTGATTGAGGCGGCGGGTGAGGTTTTTGCCGAATGTGGTTTTCGCGACGCCACGGTGCGCGAGATCTGCCGGCGTGCCGGCGCCAATGTGGCCGCCGTCAATTATCATTTTGGCGACAAGGAAAGCCTCTATCTCGAGGTGCTCCGGTATGCCCAGGGGCGGGCTTTTGACCGCTACCCGTTGCTCCTCGGCATGGCTGAAGACGCGCCGCCCGCCGAAAAACTCCGCGCCTTTGTCAAATCCATGCTGCTGCGGGTGTTCGACAAGGGCCCGAACTCGTGGCACGGCAAGATCATGTCCCGCGAGATGGTCGAGCCCACGCCGGCGCTGGACTCCCTGGTGGAGGAGCGCATGCGGCCCATGGCCCAGCAGCTCGGGCAGATTATCGCCGGCATTCTCGCTTGCCCGCTCGCCGATGAGCGGGTCCGCCTCTGCGCTTTTAGTGTCGTCAGCCAATGCGTCTTCTATCATCATTGCCGGCCCGTGGTCAGTCGACTTTTTCCGGATCAGCCGGCCATGGACCAAGTAGGCGTTGACCGGTTGGCAGACCATATCACCCGATTTTCGCTGGCGGCGATGAAGCATTTGACCAAAACGAAGCCTTGAAATTGTGATCCGCATGACCAAACCAAAAATTTTATTGAGCCTGATGCTGGCGGCATTGGCGGCCCGGGCGAGCCTCGGCGCGCAGGAACCCGCGGGCACCAATACCCCGTCCGGCACCAATACCCCGTCCTGGCTGAGCCGGCCGTTGTCGCTGGTGGACGCCATGAACGTGGCCCTCACCCAAAACGCCACCATCCTGGAAGCCAAGAACGACTTGGAAGCCCAGCACGGCGTGGTGATGCAGACCCGGGCCGTGGCGCTGCCCACCCTGAAATCCACCGGCCAGTATGCCGACGAGGAGATCACCCTGGAACAGCAGTTGCCCGGCTTCGAGATGACCGTGCCGCATCAAAGCTGGAATTCCGGCATCCAACTGGTCCAGAACATTTACATGGGCGGCCGCATGGTGGCGGCGGTGCACGCGGCCGATGCCACGGAAAAGCAGGCGATCGCCACTTACCAGACCTCCGTGTCCGACACGCTGCTGAACGTCCGCATCGCCTATTATGACGTGTTGCTGGCGGCGCAGCAGATCACCGTGCAGGAAGCCTCGGTCAAGCTCCTCGAAAAAGAGCGTGAAGATCAGCAACATCGGCTGGAGGCGGGCACGGTGCCGCGGTTCAACCTGCTCCGCGCCGAGGTGGCCGTGGCCAACGAACGCCCCGCTCTCATCAGCGCGCACAACAGCTACCGCATCGCCAAGAACAATCTCGCCAATCTCCTCGGCTATAATCTGCCCCGCGACGTTTGGGAAGACATCCCCCTCAACCTCATCGACACCTTTGACACCTCGCCCTACAGCGTCAACCTGCCCGACGCCATCCAGCAGGCCCTGACCCGCCGGACCGAACTGGAGGCCCTGCGCCGGGATGTGGAGTTGCAAAACCTCAACATCGTCAATGCCAAGTCCGGTTACAAGCCCACCGTGTCCGTCTTTGGCGGCTACAATTGGGTGAGTTCCGATTACAACACCGACCCGGCCAATGAGTTCAATGGCTGGACGGCCGGCGCCCAATTTAGCTGGAATTGGTTTGATGGCTTGCTCACGCAGGGCAAGGTGAAGCAGGCCAAGGCGCTGTATGCCAAGTCCAAGACCACGCTGGTGGATCAGCAGCGCCAGATCGAACTCCAGGTGCGCACCGCCTACTCGGATTTCATCCAGGCCCGGGAAACGCTCGAGTCGCAGTTGAAGGTGCAGGAAGAAGCGGAGGAAGCGCTGCGCGAGGCCAACGCCCGCGCCGATGCCGGCACCGGCACGCAGCTCGACGTGCTGGACGCCCAAACCTCGCTGACGCAGGCCCGCACCACCCAGATCCAGGCCCAGCACGACTATGTGGCCGAGCGCGCGCGGCTGGAACGCGCCATCGGCGCCGACCTGGTGCCGACGAAGAAATAAACGGCGCGCCGTGGGGCGGATATTCCTATCTGCGGGTTCACGGGACTTTCCCCCGGGGAGAAGGGAATTGTTGTTCCCGCGCCGGGCGAGGTGGATGCGGCCGTGTGGTGCGGACGCGTCAGCGCCCGAGACGGGCGCGGTCCGGTCCGCGGCCGTCTCGGCCGCTGAGACGTGATGTTGGACCAGGCGTCGCCTTGCAAGACATTTGGAAAAGAAGGGCCTCCCGGTTACACGCGGGGCCAAGTAACGGAAAGGATTGTGAGAGCAGCGTGAAGGCGCCCGCGGCATGTCTGAAGCGGGAACACGGGACTAGAGGAGCACAGAATGAGGGCGGGCTCTCTTTCCCCAACCACCACCGCTTTGTCCTGCCGACCTTCGCCCCACGCGGGAATGGCAATTTGAGGCGGAGACTATTACTTCGCAACCAAGTATCCAAGACTTGCCGGCGCGCCAGGTCGGATTGCAC
>CAYTJG010000169.1:0-13555 GCA_964437865.1 uncultured Bifidobacteriaceae bacterium
CGACGGATGAGGCTTTTGCAGAGCCCTGCCTTACCACTTGGCTACCCCGCCGTAACTGGGCGACCACACTAAATGATTCTGAGCCGCAAGCAAGTTCATTTAAACAATAATCACGACGCACCAGACCGACGAAACGGACAAGACAGGCTTGAAGGCGTCGGTCCGATCGTTCAACCATTCAGCCCCCCGCCTCCCACACACATCGGATGCTTTTCCTAGCTCGCTCAAGCCCAAATGATCCGCTGATTTCCCACCTTCGGCATTTTCCACACATTCCATTCATTCCCCGCTTTCCACATTTCCACCACATTTTCACATTTCGGGCGCCCCTAAATTTCCTTTTCTTCACTTGGGTTCCGCGTATCATGTTGCGCTCGACATGCGTCGAAACATCGGGTCGCGGCCGCCCATCAACCGGCCAACGCCCGGGGACGCCTTGGGCTTTTTCACCCCAAAAATGCCCGGATGTTTCGCCCAAGTCGTTGATTTTAAATGGACGCCGCACACATTAGAAATTTCAGCATCATTGCCCATATCGATCATGGCAAGACGACGCTGTCCGACCGCCTGTTGCATCGCACCGGCACCATCGCCACGCGCGATATGGAAGACCAGTTGCTGGATGCCATGGATCTGGAACGCGAACGGGGCATCACGATCAAGGCCCATCCGGTGACGATGCGCTATACCGCGCGCAACGGGGAGGTTTACGAACTGAACCTGATCGACACCCCCGGCCACGTGGATTTCTCGTATGAGGTGTCGCGCAGTCTCAGCGCCTGCGAGGGAGCCTTGCTGGTGGTGGACGCCGCCCAGGGCGTGGAGGCGCAAACGGTGGCCAATTACCATCTGGCCGCCCGCCAAAACCTGGAGATCATCCCCGTCATCAACAAGATCGACCTGCCGCACGCCAACATCCCGCAGGCCAAACAGCAGCTTGAGGAGGTGCTGGCCCTCCCCAGCGAACTGGCCATTCTGTGCAGTGCCAAGGAAGGCATCGGCATTGAGGACATCCTCGAAGCCATTGTCGCGCGCGTGCCGGCGCCCAAACCCACCGGCGAAGCCAGCCTGCAAGCCCTCGCCTTCGATTCCTATTTTGACACGTACAAGGGCGTGGTGACACATGTCCGCATTTTCAACGGCGAGGTGAAGCCGGGCATGAGCATCAAGCTGCTGCATTCCGGCAAGAACTACGAGGTGAAGGAAGTGGGCAGCTTCAACCCCAAGCCCTACCCCCGCGAGAAACTGGAGACCGGCGAGACCGGCTACCTCACCGCGAATATCAAGACTGCCGGCGAAGTGAAGATGGGTGACACCATCACCGACGGCCGGAATCCCTCCGGCCCGCTGCCTGGGTTCAAGGAGATTCATCCGATGGTGTTCAGCGGGATTTACCCGATCAACACCGCTGATTACGAGCACCTGAAGTCCAACATCGCCAAGCTCAAGCTGAACGACTCGGCTTTCGTGTATTCGGCGGAAACATCCGTGGCGCTCGGCTTTGGGTTCCGGTGCGGTTTTCTAGGTCTGCTGCACCTCGAAATCGTGCAGGAACGGCTCCGCCGCGAATACAACATGGACATCATCGCCACCTACCCGAGCGTGGTGTACAAGGTGACCCTGACCGACGGCACGCTCAAGCAGGTGGACAACCCCGCGTTTCTGCCGGACGTCACGTACATCGAGAAAATCGAGGAGCCCATCGTGAAGGCGTTCGTGATCTGTCCTAATGAGAACATTGGCGACATGATGGCGCTCATCTCCGAAAAGCGCGGCAACGTCTCCAACACGGAGACGCTCGACGCCAAGCGGGTGATGCTCTCCGCGATCATTCCGCTGAACGAAATCCTGATTGATTTTCATGACCGCATCAAGAGCATGACGCGCGGCTTCGGCTCCATGGATTACGAGGAGGCCGGCTACCAGGAAAGCGAAATGGTGAAGCTGGACATGCTGGTGAACACCGAGGCCATGGATGCGTTTTCGTGCATCGTGCATCGCAGCAAGGCCGAAAGTCGTGGCCGGACGCTGGCGGAAAAATTGAAAGAAGTCATCCCCCGCCAGCAGTTTCAGGTGAAGATCCAAGCGGCGATCGGCGGCAAGATCGTGGCCTCGGAAGTGGTGAGCGCCTTCCGCAAGGACGTCACGGCCAAATGCTACGGCGGCGACGTCTCGCGCAAACGCAAGCTGCTCGAGAAGCAGAAGGAGGGCAAGAAGCGCATGAAGTCCATCGGCAACGTGAACATCCCGCAAGAGGCGTTCATCGAGGTGCTGAAGGCATAGGCAAACGGGCAGGCGGATCAGACTCCCCTGCCCTCGCGCCGGGAAAGTGGCAACTGGAAGGTTGCCTTTACTCGCCGACGAGCAGGTGGGCGCTACGGTGAGGGCGAGGAGGCCACCGGCTGGTGGCGCCGCAGGGTGATAAACCACACGGCAAACAAGAGAACAAACGCGATCCCGGCCGCCAGGGGCATGGTTGCGAGTAGCGCCGCCGAGGTTTTCCCAACCATCAGGTTCCAAATCGTGTACGCCAGGCCCAGCGCACCGTAAAGCAGCGCAATCTTCCGCCACCGGCTGGCGAGCGCCCAGGTGCCCATCGCCTGGAGCAGCCCCACAAACACCATCGTGAAGGCCAGGGGACGGATCATCTCGGCGGCCTCCGGTGAGTCCTTGTGCAATATTTTCAGGCACAAGTGCCGCAGCAGACACAGACACACCGCCCCAAAGACCAACCCGGCGGCATAGAGCGCAATCAACTTCATTTGGGCGCGAAAGGCATCCGTGGTGCGCGCCGCCGAGCGGTTGGTGAACAGCACCGTTAGCAGCGGTCCCACCGTGGAGGGCAACGCAAACCCCAATCGCTCGGCCGCTGTATAGGCATCGTTCCGCGGGAAATTGCATTGCATCACCAGCAGATCACTCAGGGAAAAACAGTAATTGCCCACGACCAAGGCTGCGCTCACGATCAGAAAATCTATGAATTCGCGATTCCACGGTGAGGTCACCGGCGTTTGCGTAGGCATGGCCAGATCCCGACGCCAGAACAGCAGGATCAAGTAGGCCGTGAGCGAGAAAATGGCGGCCACCACAAACATCTCCGGCCGCGGCCATTTCAGGGTGATCCCATAGCCCAGGGCCACCTTCAACACCATGGCCAGAAAGGCAATCAGGGCCAACCGCTTGAACCACGCGAGGCCCTGGCATAATGCCGTGGCCAGCGACGTCCACAACCCCAGCAGCGTGAAGACCAGTGTGACGATCATCAGACTGGTGGAGAATTGAAACAAGGTACCCAGCGGCTTGGCCAGGGCAATGGCCAGCAGGGAACCGAAGAGCGTGAGGCGAAACAAAAACTTCCGGCAGCCGGCCAGCAAGCCATGCAAACCGGAGGTGTCGCCAATGGAGTTGTAGTGGGCGATATAATGGGTGACTGCAAATACGGCGATCGAGGGAATCAACCCCAGCAGCGGCATGAAGGTATTGAGGGCGCTGTTGGTGTTGCCATATTGCCCCGCTTCCGTCAGGTGGTTGCCCATGACGCTCTGAAACGCCAAGTTACCGAGCCCGGTCAGAAAACTGATGGCCGAGAATATTATCCCGCTTTGGAGCAGCTTGGTGGCGGTGGAACCATTTTTCATAGCGCGGCAAGGAGTTGGGCGCAGCGAAAACACCCCAGCCGGACACCGCAGCCGTCGTCAGAACCAGCCTGCTCGGTTCTCATACGAGCGGCTGAACCTCCTTTTCGTGCGCCTGCACCCAGGCAAACACGTCCGACACGATCTGCTCCACCCCCCGCCGCGGACGCCAGTGAGTCCGGGAAAACAGTTTCGAACTATCGGCCAGAAAAATCCGCAGGTCCGCTTGCCGGTTCTCCGTCTCCGCCCCGATCGGTACCTGCCGGCCAATGACCTTTTGGCAAATGCCCGTGAGTTCCAACAGGGAAGCCGAAATATCCAATCCGCCGCCCACATTGCCCAGCCAGCCCTCCCAGCGGTCGAAATTTGAAATCTGCTCGGTGACCAGGTCGCACAGGTCGGCCACGTGGAGCAGGTCGCGCACCTGTTTGCCGGTGCCGCCGTAACCGATGTATTTGAGCGGTTTGCCAAAATAATGCCGGAACGCCCAGAGGGCGACCACGCCCTGATCCACCTTGCCCATCTGCCACGGCCCGGCGATAACGCTGCAACGGTTCGTCACCGCGCGCAGCCCAAAGCCGCTGCGGTATTCCTCGATGAGGCTTTCGCTGGCAAACTTTGTCCAGCCATACAGCGAACGGGCCGCGCTCATGGGGCATTGCTCGCTCACGCCGTGGGAGGAAATGGCCGCCCCGGACACATCCTGCCACGCAAACCGGGTGGGCTGCTCCGTCCATGGATGCTGCTCCAGGACGGAAATGGGATACACGCGGCTGGTGGAGAGAAACACGGTCTTACTGCGCCACTGGCGCGCCTGTTCCAGACAGCGATAGGTGCCCAGCAGGTTGGTTTCAACGAGATAATCCGGTGACCCGCCGTAGCCCGCCAGCACCGAGGGCTCGGCGGAACATTCGATGAGCAATTCAAACGGGCCGGCGGGGAACTCCGC
Source organism: uncultured Bifidobacteriaceae bacterium (assembly GCA_964437865.1). Lineage (GTDB taxonomy): Bacteria > Verrucomicrobiota > Verrucomicrobiia > Limisphaerales > UBA11358 > UBA11358. Next base: position 4,585 of record CAYTJG010000169.1, read on the forward strand.
CGCCTGACGGATGTCGCCCTTGACGAATTCAACCCCGGCGGCCTGCAGCCGCGGCAGGTTCAGCTCCGAACCGCGCCGGTACAGATTATCCATGCATACGACGCGGCTGGCGGCGAAACACTGCTTGAGATGCAGCGCCAGACTGCTCCCCACAAACCCCGCCCCGCCGGTGATTAAAATACTCTCAGGCCCGGAACTCATTTCGCGTCATGCACGCAAGCCGCGTGGATTTCCGTGAGGATTTCGGTGAGGCCGTAGCGGAATTTCCAATTGGGATAATGCCCCTGGAACTTGCGCACGTCGCTGATCCACCAGATATGATCGCCGATGCGGTTATCCTCCACGTACGTCCACTTCAATTTCTTGCCGCTGATGCGTTCGCATTCGTCGATGGCCTCCAGCATGGAGCAGTTGGAATGGCGGCTGCCGCCCATGTTATAAACCTGGCCGGAACGCGGCTTTTGGAAAAACTGCCAGAACGCTTCCACCAAGTCGTGGCTGTGGATGTTATCGCGCACCTGCTTGCCCTTGTAGCCAAACACGCGGTAAGGTGTGCCGGTGACGGTGCAGCGCATCAGGTAGGCCAGGAAACCGTGCAACTCGGTGCCGGCATGCGCGGGCCCGGTGAGACAGCCCCCGCGGAAGCAGGCGGTCTTCATGCCAAAGTAATTGCCGTATTCCTGCACCAACACATCCGCCGCCACCTTGCTGGCGCCAAACAGGGAGTGCTTGGTCTGGTCAATACTCATGGTCTCCGAGATGCCCACCGCGTATTCGTGACCCGACTTGATCTCCCACCGCTTTTCCAACTCAACCAGCGGCAGCCGGTTCGGCGTATCGCCATAGACCTTGTTGGTGGAGGTGAAAATAAAGACCGCTTCGGGGCAGAACTGGCGGGTGGCCTGAAGCAAATTCAACGTGCCGAGCGCATTCACGCTGAAATCCGCGTGCGGATCACGCGCGGCCCAGTCGTGTGACGGCTGCGCGGCGGTATGGATGACCAAAACCAGATCCGCGCCCAGTTTTTGGAACAGGTTCTCCACGGCGGAGCGATCGCGAATGTCAAAATCGTGGTGTTCGTACCCGGGAATCGTCTTGATCAGTTTCTGTCGATTGCCCAAAGTGGACGCTTCCTTTCCGAAAAACCACTGTCGCAAGTCATTATCCACGCCCACCACCTTGAATCCTTCAGCGGCAAAGCGCTTGACGCTTTCCGACCCAATCAGGCCGGCAGCGCCGGTCACAAGAACGGTTTTCATCAGGGCAACAGCATCCCCGGGAGGGGGGTGCCGAAGCAAGCGGATTCTTACGCGGCGCACCTGTTTTGAACCCGGCCGAGCGGAACGCGCTGGCGCAACCGCGCCGATCCTGAAATCAAGGAATGACGGTTCGGGTCGGCAAGGCGCAGGCGTGGTGATGGAAGCCACCCACAATCAACCTGATTTTCAACGGGGTCATCCGGCTGGCGATTTTTCGCCAAACGGCCCGCTGTGCAAGCCAACAAATGCCGAGGTCGGCGAGCATTTAAAATTGCAAATTAGCTGTGATTTTGGCACACCACTGCGCGATGAAGAACCTGTCCGCCGTTATTGGCCTCATGTTGTTTGGGCTCGCCGCGCGCGCCGCGCTGCCACAGCCGGATCTGATTGCGAAAATCTATTTTGCCGGGGCGCAGACGATCGCCGCCGCGCCCAGCGCCAACGCCTTCACCAATCAATTCACTTCGCCGGAGGCCCTGGCCTTCCGCACCGAAGTGGCCACCAAGGTGGCGGGCTGGCTGGCGGGTTGGTTGCCGGCCAATCTCAACACTCCCGTACCGGACGGCGCGGCCAAATTGCGGCCGCTGTTCGATGATCTGCAACAATCGGAGTTTCTGCTGGAAATCCGCGCCGCCGCCGGTGGCCGGCCCGAGGCGGCCATCGCCATCAAATTAGCTCCGGGCCGCGCCCAACTCTGGCAGGCCAATCTCAAACCGTTTTTTACCCAGGCCACCTTCAGATCGTCCGCCGGCTGGTTCATCTTTGATTCCGCTCCGGCCTTGATGGGGCTTGGGGACAAGTTGACGAAGGAACTCGCGCCCCCACCCGCCGATTGGTTCAACTTGGACATCAATTGGCCGCGCCTCGCGCAATGGTATCCGCAGTTCAAGGAACTGGGCCTGCCGGAAACCGAGTTCGGTGTCTCGGCCGCCGGACAGCAACTAAAAATCGGCGGGCGATTTCATTTCCCGGACAATCTGGCGCTCAAGCTCGCCCCCTGGCAAATACCCTTAAATTCGATCCACTCGCCCTTCGACAGCTTTACTGCCGTGCGCGGATTTTCCTCGTGGCTGCCCACTCAGAAGTGGGCTTCGGCTTACCAACTCTCGCCCGTCCCCAATCAACTTTTCCTGTGGTCCCTCCCCGGGGCTGTCTTTCCAAGCTATGCGGCCGTGCCGGTGCCGAATGCGGCCGCGGCCCTGGCGCAGACGCAGCAACATTTGCAGACGGCCTTGCTCTCGGCCCGAAGCAGCGACAGCCTGATAAGCCCAGTCAATGCCAACCTCAACAAGGATGAACTGGACGTCAGCGGTGTGCCGTTCGCCTCCGTGCGCGCGCGCGCCTTGACCGAACCAACCGGCCAATTCCTGTTCGCAGAATTATTTCCCAATCCGCCGAACGGCTTGCCGCTGCCCCCGGGACTCATTTCGCGTCTGGACACAAAAAACCTCGTTTTCTATCACTGGGAAAGCACCTCGGAGCGCGTGCCGCAGCTGTTGCAGATCACCCAACTGGGGCTGATGCTCACCAAACACAAGCAACTTGACGGCAAGTCCGCTGCGTACCGGTGGTTGCAGAAATCCGCCTCCGTCAAAGGGGCTTCGGAAACCGGCATCAGCCAGTCCGGCCCGGCGGAATTCACCTTTCTCCGCCAGGGACCGGGGCTGTTCACCGCCATGGAATTGTTCACGTTGGCCAACTGGCTGGAGGCCAATAATTTTCCCGGCTTCGATCTGACCCAGACCCTGCCCTTGCCGGCGCAGGACGCGCCGCCCCCGGCCGCTCCGGCGAAGAAGCCCGCCCCGGCGGCCGCCCCGGCACCCAAAGGCAGCCACTAACTTTTATGCTAAAACTCGGTGTCAATATTGATCACGTGGCCACGATCCGTGAGGCACGGTATCGGGGACGGGGATTTGGCGAACCGGACCCCGTGGCAGCGGCACTGCATTGCGAGGCGGCGGGCGCCCACGGCATCACCGCCCATTTGCGCGAAGACCGCCGTCATATTCAGGACCGGGATGTCTGGGCGCTGCGTGAGAAGATCAAGACCCGCTTGAATCTCGAAATGGCCAATGCTCCGGAGATTGTGGCCATCGCGCTGAAACTCAAGCCGGACATCGTGTGCATCGTGCCCGAGCGCCGCCTGGAGGTGACCACCGAAGGGGGGCTGGACGTGGTGGCGGCGGAGCAGGCCCTGACCGACACCCGCAAGCGGATGAACGACGCCGGCGTTGAAGTCAGCCTGTTCATCGCGCCGGACCTCGATCAAATCGAGGCCAGCGCCCGCGTAGGCGCCCAGTTTATTGAGTTGCACACCGGGCAGTTTGCCGAGCACTTTCCCAAGGCCGACACCGAAGTCCGCCGTTTGATTGACGCTGCGAATCTGGCGCATTCGCTCGGCCTGAAGGTGAACGCCGGGCACGGGTTGAATTATATCAACTTGCCGGTGTTTTTCCAGGTGCCTTGGGTGGTGGAATTGAACATCGGCCACAGCATCGTCAGCCGAGCCGTGCTCACCGGCATGGAGGCGGCCGTACGCGACCTGCTGGCCGTCATGAAGGGATACCGGGGCGGGGCAACGGGTTGACCGCGGCCGAATTGCCCGTCAGCGGCCGGCGAGGCCGCAGGGGGGGCTTACTCCCCGAGACAGGTGCCCACGTGCCGCGCGGTCTGCACCCAGGAGTGATCGGGCGGCACACATTTCCGTTTGCCGGCCACGCGTTCCAAAGGCACCGGTTCCACGCCGTCGCCGCGCGATGCCACCATCACTCCAAAATGCTCTTCGTGAATGAGGTCGCCGCAGGCGCTGCCCAGCCGGGTGGCCAGAATGCGATCGGCCGCTGAGGGCGTGCCGCCGCGCTGGACATAACCTAAAATGGTCACCCGCGATTCGAGGTGGGTGAGTTCCTCCAGTTGCTTGGCCAGCCGCAGCGTGTTGCCTTGGTGCCGCACTTCCAGCGAGGCCAGCTCAAGCTTGGCCTCTTTTTTGTCATGCAGCGTTTTGGCGCGCTCCAGCTTCTTTTCCGCGGCGTCAAACGAGCGGGCCTCATCCCGGCTCATGGCGCCTTCAGCCACCGCCACAATGCTGAAATTCGTTCCGTGCTTGCTGCGGCGCCCGATGGCCTCCGAGATTTTCTCCACGTCATATGGAATTTCCGGGATCAAAATCACGTCAGCGCCGCCGGCAATCCCGGAACCCAGCGTCAGCCAGCCCGCGCGATGGCCCATAATCTCCGCCACAATGATCCGGTGATGGCTGTGGGCCGTGCTGTGCAGCCGGTCGATGGTCTCGGTGGCAATGTCCAAGGCGGTGGCATAGCCGAACGTGGCGTCGGTCATGGCCACGTCGTTATCAATCGTCTTGGGCAGCGTGACCACGTTGAGGCCGGCTTGATGCAGCCGGAGCGCATTTTTTTGCGTGCCGCCGCCACCGAGGCAGACAATGCAATCCAAGCCCCATTTATCGTAATTTTCCACAATGGTCTCGGTCATGTCCCGCGTGCGGCCGTCGATGACCATGCGATGCGGCTTGTCCCGGCTGGTGCCCAGGATGGTGCCCCCCACCGTGAGAATGCCCGCCAGCGTGTTGCGGTCCAGTTTCAGCCGCCGATTCTCCACCAGCCCGCGAAAACCGTCGCGAAAGCCGATGATTTCCATGCCGTAATACCCCAAACAAGTTTTGCCGACACCACGAATGGCCGCGTTCAGACCGGGGCTGTCGCCGCCGGCCGTGAGCACACCAATACGTTTTACTTTGGATGATTTCGCCATGCCGTGATTGATTTGAAACCCGCGGCAAATTTTTGTCGAGCAGAACTTTGAAAATTCTTCCGCCGCAGCGATGAATTCATCGTCTGATCGCGCTGGCCGGCGGGTTTCTACGCCCCCCGGTGGCCCGCCAGGGCCTGATCCCGACGCCGCCAGGCCAGCCAGGCCACGAGGCAATTCAACCACATGCAGCCCGACACGGCGGCGCCGATTTCGAACGCCCGGTCCTCGTAATACACATGCACGCGGTGCGTACCCGCCGGCACCGGCACGGCTTGAAACGCCGCGTTCGCCCGCCACAGCGGCACAGCCTGGCCATCCACCTCCGCCCGCCAGTTGTGATAATACGTCTGCGCAATCACCGCCAGCGCCGGCGCGTCGGCCTCGGTCCCGAAATCAACCGACTGCTCGCCGAATTTGAGGTCGGTGACCTTGGCCGTGGTTTGAGGGGACACCGTAAGCACCGTCCGCGCCGCGGGCGGCAGGTACACCATCTGGGCGCCGTCAAAATGCCCCCGCGCCAGTTCCCAAAGCGTGTTGGATTCGTCCAGAAACACCGGCTTCTGCCCGGCGGTCACCAGCGGCAGGAAACCGGCCCGCGAGTTCCAACCCAGGACATTGGTCGGCGAGCTGTACTGCGAGACGCCGAGGAAGTTTTCCAGCGCCCGCCAGTTGCCATTGGTCACCGCATAGACCGTCGAAAGCAACCCATCAAACGCCCGCGGCGTCAGCGAGAAGAAGCCATCGACCTTGGGCACGCCATCGAGCAGATTCACATCCGCGCAATAGCCCATGCGCTTGGCCAGGAAATTGTTGCGGGCATCGCTCACGGCAAAGCGCGTGAGTTCCAGTGCCGCCGTCGGCGAGAGCATCGCGCGCGACCCGCCCAGCTCCGGCTGCGGGAGCATTCCGTGATGGTCGCGCGCCAGGTTTTCCTGGTACACCGAGGCCGGCGCGACCGGATTTTGCCCGGGCGCATGCGTGAACACGTCCAGCCAGGCCACGACGACCAAGCTCAACGGAAGAAAACGAGCCCAGGCGGATTCCGTCCCACGCGTCACCCGCAGCAGGACAGCGCCCGTCAAAACCAGAAAGCCCAGCCGGGTCAAGCTGCTGACCAACGCCGCGTGCGTATCGTCGCCCGCCGCAGGCACGAACTGGGTCCACCCCAAAATGCCGACGATGAGAGCGAGCAGCACCAGCCCCAATCCGAGCAAACGCCTGCGGGCGGCGCGTTGGGGCGCCGCGCCGGTCGCCGGACTGGCGAACACCGCGAGCAGCCCCGCCAAGCCAAACGCCGCCAGCAGCGGGACGGCGAAAACCGACACCATGACAAACTTGACGGGATACGTAATGAAACTGAGTTGCGGAACGACCCGGCGCAACAGCGGATAAAACGGCGTGTTGTCCCCCAGCGCGCAAAGCAACGCGAGCACGGAAACGGCGGTCAGCAGCCAAAGGCGCGCGGAGCACTTATCGGCTCCGGTGCCGGGCAGACTGGTGACTGGTCCACCCCGGCTCGCCAACCGGAACAGCGGCCCGGCAGCCAACGCAAACAACGCCAGCCACAGCGCGCCAAGCCCCAAATAATACGAAGACGTCCAATACTGGCCGTGTTGGAAAAAGATGCCCTCCGTCGCCGTGGTGCCAAAAGCCATCGGCACCAGGAAATTGGCCAATCCCGACGCCGGCATGGACCAGCGCAGATCCGTGTAGCCGGTCTCGCGCTGGGCGTGGGCCAGGAGATCCAGAAACGGCAACAGTTGTACGGCACTCAGGGCGAAGACCAGCACCAACACCAGCAAGTACCGTCCGAGCATGGCCGCGCGCGGCGCTCCGGCTGGAATCCACTCCTGCAACCACAGCACCGAAACGATCAGCCACGTGAGCAATATTGTTTCCGGTCCGCCGGCCAGCATCTGCAGCGCGCCGACAAAGGCGGCCAGCACAATCCGCCGGCCGCCTTCCCGCCAGGCGCATTCCACCGCCAGCACCACCCAGGGCATCCAACTAAACGTGGCGATATGGCTGGGCCACATCAGCAGGTTGAGCGAAAACCCGTTGAAGGCAAAGGCCGTGCCCGCGAACGCGCCCGCCACCGGGTGCCCCGTCCACCGCCGCGCCAGCAGGAACATGCCCAGGCCGCCAAACCACAAATGCAACAGGCTGAAACAGCTCAGCGCCCACGGCAACGGCAGCGTGAGGTAGAGCAGCGATGGCGGATAGAGCGGCATGGTGTTCCATTGCGCGAGAAACGGAATACCGCAGTCGTTGTAAGGGTTCCAAAAGGGAAGTTCGCCGCGCCAGAAACATGCCCGTTGAAAATGCGCCAGCGGGTACACGAAAAAGCCGAAGTCGCGGGCCACAAACGTTGCGGCGCCAAAAACCACCTGCGGGAAGGCGGCCACCACCAGCAGCCCCAGCAGCAGGCCAAACTGCCACAGAGACAAACCGCGGCGATCGGGCTGAATGGGCAAAACGCTCATGAATGACGCGCGCCATCTTATTCCTGAAAGGAAACAGCCGGCAAGTCTTCCCGCCCGGTATTCACCAAGGCATGGCGCCCAGAGGCAGTCGGCAACATCCGATCGCCAGGTCACGCCTCAAAAATGTCGAGCGGCCGCAGCGCGCGAACGCCTCAGCGCCCGGGACGGGCGCGCTCCGACCCCCGATGCAAAAACCAGCTCCGGGGACAATTTCCAAGCTTGCGGACTGGCGCCCGGAACAACACATTGGCCGTCACGTGGCCGCCGAAAATCCAACCCCTTTCCTGCGTCTGTTCATCGCCATACCGCTGCCGGCGGACGTGCGACAGGAAATCGGCCGCCTGCAAGCCCGCTTGCGACGCGAGACGCCTCCCGGCACGGTCCGCTGGTCGCCCAAGGACCAATTCCACATCACCTTGAAATTTCTGGGCGACGTGCCCGCCGAACAACTGGCCGCCCTGCAGCAAGCCCTCGCCCCCATTTGCGCGGCCGGCCGCCCCTTGGAACTTTCCGCCCACGGCATTGGTTTCTTCCCGCATGCCAGCCAGCCACGGGTCATTTGGGCTGGCGCCGGCGACCACCACCATCGCCTGCCGGAACTGCACCGGCAGATCGATGAGGCCACGCGCCGATTCGCCCCGGCTGAACGGCCGGAAAAATTTGCCAGCCACATCACCCTCGGGCGCTTCAAGCCGGGGGGGCATGGGGGCATACCGCGGTTGCTCGAGGCCGCCGCCGCGCTGCATGACCGCCACTTTGGCGACTGGCAGGCCAGTGAGGTCCAACTGGTCCAAAGCCAATTAACCTCCGTGCGCGCGGAACATTCCGTGCTCGCCGCCTTCCCGTTTCAAATACCCCTTGAAACCAGCCATCTGGAGGACTAATTCATTCGTACCGGAGTGATTCAATCGGGTCCAGATTGGCGGCTTTCCAGGCGGGATAGGTGCCGAACACCACGCCCACCACCGAACAGATGGCCAAGCCCAACAACACCCAGTCCATGGGCACCACCGGCGGCAGGTGCAACAGCAGCGCCAGCAGATTGCCGCCCAGAATGCCGCACACCACACCAATCACCCCGCCCACCTCGCACAACACAATCGCCTCCAGGATGAATTGCACCATGATGTTCCGTTTCCGGGCGCCGATGGCGCGGCGAATGCCGATCTCGCGCGTTCGTTCCGTCACGGATACCAGCATGATATTCATGATCCCGATGCCGGCCGCCAGCAGCGCAATGGAACTCACCACCGCCACGCCGATGCGCACGGACTGCGTGAACTTGTTGAACTGCTCGATCATGGAGTTATTGGACGCGATCTCAAAATCATCTTCCTTGCCGGGCGGCACCTTGCGAATCACGCGCATGATGCCCCGAACCTCCTCCACCGTGGCCTCGTAACTGGCCCGGTCCGGCGCCTGCACCAGAATGTTCAGGCTGCGCCACCAGCGGCCATA
>CAYTJG010000170.1:0-5722 GCA_964437865.1 uncultured Bifidobacteriaceae bacterium
TTCTGACAAAAACAAGCTGCATTTCATCCCGATTATTCCTTTCCAGAATCATTGCGGTGAAGGTCCCCGTGTGCCCGCACTCCTGACGTCGTGCCCTACAAGAAAAAAGGCTGAATTCTGAAGGCTAAATGCTGAAGGGGACCAAAACATTCAACTCTCAACATTCAACGTCCAAGGCTGGAGTGGGAAATGAAGCGAAGAGCATTCGTCACCTCATGCCCTACAACCAAAGGCTGAAGTTTCCGAGCCCGGCCGAGCGGGACCCGGTTGAAGGTCCCCCAGGAGCCCGCACTCGTCACCTCGTACCGTACAAGAAAACACCCTGCCGCCCCGGCGCGCTCGGAGGCCGAACGCCGGCTTCGCACGCGCCCCACCTGGCACCAAGGCGTTTAGCTGCTGCAAATCCATGGCTTACGCAATTCTGCGACCCGGGCCGCCGGACCGGAATGTTGCAGGCTGTTGCATCCTCTGTTGCTGAAATGTTGCACACTAAATAGCTGACCATCAACGTTGTAGCGGGTGTTGCGGGTTTTCAGAGCATATCATCATTACACACCTCGAATTCAGGGATGCCTGATCTTCGATTTGGACGTCTTGGGGGGAAAACGGCTCAGCCGCCCCGGTGGGGCGGATGGCGGGTGTGGGTTCAACACAAAGAAACACACAAAAACACAATAAAACACACAAAAACACAATGTTAACGAATTTTTAACCACAGACCCGCCTTCGTTACACTACGGCGCGGCAAGTGAACACCGATGGACACGGATCAGAAAACCGGAATAGACCTTAGCCGCAAAAAGGCACCAGAGGCAAAAAATGGACGGAGACACGAAGGGCACGAACCGAAACATTCAACCTTCAACGCCGAAGGGGAGGATGCGAAAGCGGAACATGCCCCGGCCTCAAGACTCCGCCCGGGCCGTCAGGCGGAATTTGCCCGAGGTGAGCGGCGGGAGCATTTTCACCGGCTCGACCGGAAGCTCACGCTCCGCTGGCAACAGTTCGCCCAAGTGCTCGGTCACGCGCCGGAGCGCCCCAGCCGATGGCCCGCAACCGTCCGGAATGAACTGCAAATGACAATCGCCATTGGGATTTTGCCGCAGGTGGTAGTGCAAAATGCCATCCACACCGCCAAAACAGCGGTCCACCTCCAGCGTGGTCACCCGCCGGCCGTCCCGACGCAGCAGAGTGTCCCGCGCACGGCCATGAACCCGGTAGTCCGTGGAATAAGGATGCTCGCGACGCTCGGCCAGATCCCCGAGACGATAGCGCACCAGCGGCATGATGTCGTTGGTGAGGGTGGTCACCACCAAGCTGCCCACGCCGCGGGCGTCGGGTTCCACGATTTCGTAGCCGACATCCTCGAAGCTGGCCTTCATTTCGCCGCGCTCATTCTCCATGAGCAAATGGCCGGTCTCGGTGGAGCCGTAGAAGTTGAACACCGGCACGCCAAACACACGCTCCAAAATCCGGCGATGCACCACGCTTACAAACTCGTAGCTGCACAAGATGAATTTGAGCGAGGGGAAGCGGAGTCCCGTCCGCTCGCAGTACTGCGCGAACCACGCTCCGTGAACCGGATCCACGTCAAGAAACACCGGCGACCAATCGGTGATTTCACCGGCCATGCGCGCCAAATCGGCCTCGCTTTGGAGGAACGGGATGCGCGCCTGGTTCACAAAGAGGGTCTGGCCCACCGTGCGCGCGGTGCGGGAAGTGTAATTGGAAAAGCACACCAAACCGTTGCAGACGGGCGGCACGAGCGTGGCCCGGCGCGCCTGCGGGTGCGCCGCCAGCACTTGCGCCACCCAGCCGTTCAGCCGCAACATCCGCGCCTCCTGCGCATTCCACCACCCGCGCCCGAACAACACCGCCGTGCGCTCCTCGGAACTGCCCGAGGTGTGCTCCAACTCCACCGCCTGGCTCGCCAGCAAGGCGTCCAAATCCTGCCCGGCCCGCAGAAAATTGTGCGGAAAATTCTCGCGCAATTCGCGCTTGCCGATCAGCGGCCGCTGAAAAAAGTCGTCCGTCCGCGCCGCCCGGTAGAGCGGCACATCGGCCCAGCGCGGCAGGTTTTCCATCAACCGCGCCCATTGCGTTGCTTCCCGCAACAATTCAGGGGTCGCCAGCATGGCTCAATATTGCTCTGGAATGGGGGGATTTTCCAGTTTTTAAAAAATGGCGAATGGTGGGACACGCCGCCGGACCAAGGCGCGCCCCGCGGCGACCGCGGGAAAGGTTACTTGGCACCGATGCCCAGGAAGACCACCGGAACAGTCCGCACCAGGATGACGAGGTCCAGCCAAAACGACCAGTTGTCAATGTATTGCAGGTCCAGGCGGACCCAATCCCTGAAATCAGAAATCTTGTTGCGGCCGCTGATCTGCCAGAGGCAGGTAATGCCGGGTTTCACGCTCAAACGGCGGCGATGGGCCAGGTCATTGAAACGCCTCACCTCATCCACCGGCAGTGGCCGCGGGCCCACCAGGCTCATTTCGCCGCGCAGCACATTGAACAACTGGGGCAGTTCGTCCAGGCTGGACTTGCGAAGCCATTTGCCAATGGGGGTTATGCGCGGATCGTTGGTCACCTTGAAGACGGGGCCGGACATTTCATTCATCGCCGCCAGCTCATGCTTGAACTGTTCGGCATTGGTGACCATGGTGCGAAATTTGTAGATGGAAAACGGCGAGCCGTTCAGGCCGGAACGCTGCTGGCGGAACATCACCGGCCCCGGCGAGGTCAACTTGATCGCCAGGGCCACCCCCAGCAGCAACGGCGAACTGATCACCACCAAAACAAATGAGCCGGCGAAATCGAGCATTTGTTTGGCCAGCATCTGCCAGGAGGTTTCGGGCGTGGAGCGAAACACCAACAGCGGCCGCCCCAGCATCTCGTCCAGGCTGGCGCGGGCGATCTTGGTGGCAAAAAAATCCGCGATCAGCCAGGCTTCCACGCCTTCCGTTTCGCACAAGCGGATGACGTTTTCCACCCGGTCGAGATTGGTGTGCTTGGCGCTGATGAGGACGCTGCTGGCGGAATGCTCATGCAGCAACTCGATCAAGTGAAAGGTGGATGCTTCGGCGATGTTGAAATCCGCGACCGGTTCAATTTCGTCGCCGCCCCAGATTTTAAGCATTTGCCGGAGCCGGCCGTTTTCCGCGCTCGTCCCGGCCACGATGACGCGGCGCTTGTACTGCGCCCGGGCCATGGGACTGCGCAGGGCGGCGATGATCACTTCTTCCTTGAGCCAAACCAAGGCGCAACTGCACACGATAAAGATGAACGCCACGCCGCGCGGCGCGGGCGCCTTGCAGAGGAACAGCAGCAACACGATCCCCACCGTGACAATCGCCGATCCCCGCAGCAGCGGGAGAATGATCGAGCGGCGGGAACTAAACCCCGGCCGGTTGTAGAAGCCCTGCGACTCCAGCACGAGTGGCGCCGCGGGCACCAGACCGAAGTAGATCCACCAGACGTTGTCGAACATTTCCGCGGGAACGACCGGCAATTCGAACCCGGCCGGCATGACCACATTGATCCACCGGGTAAACATCTCGCTGCTACGCACGGCATACGCCAGCCAAAAGCTGGCGGCGAACAGGCAGGCATCAACCATCTGGTGAACCTGGGTGCGAATTTGACGGTCACGTTGCAGCATTGAAACTTAAAGCCCTCGGATGGGCTTCAGCATAAACAACAACTAAAATAGATCAACTCATTTGGCGTTGGGCGGCGCCAGTTGAAATTGGGGCACCGTGGCCGCGATCAACTTCTTCACCCGCTCGAACGTGGCGGTTTCCTGGCCGGGAGCGCACTCGGTGAAGAACGAAACATAGGCCCACCGGTCCAGTTCGTTCTTGAACACCACGTCCCGGGCCATCCACAACATCCGCGTCTGGTGCGAGGCGGTGCAGCGGTCGGCATCCACAAACCAGTAGGTGTAGAGGCCGCGTTGGGTGACCACCCGGCCATTGGCCTGGCCGGTGCGCGTGGCCACCAGGTTCATGACCGGCAGGTCATACGGAGCGGGTTCATCGATATGAACAGCTTTTACCTGGGAGACGGTGGGATCAATTTCCCAGCCCTGGGCCGTCAGGCAAATCTGGGGTTTGTGGATGCTGGCGCGCGAACTGCCCATCAACACCACGTTGGCCAGCACCTGGAAGCCGTCGTCCGCCGTGTAAAGCCGCTGCCCATAACTGGTGTCCCGCGGCAGACTGTTGGTGACCACTTCCGCCTGCGGCATGCTGACGGAATGGAACCCCCCCGCTGCGGGCGGCAACAGCACCTCAAGGTTCGCGCTGCCGGGAATCGCCTGGGTCTTCACGCCGGGCAGGCCGAGCTTTTGGTGCGCGCGGGCATGGGCGAGCGCTCCCGCCGTGGCGGCAATCAGCACCAGCACGGTGACAAACAAAATGGTTTTAGAACGGTTCATGTGGTGGCGGGTTCGATGGGTGGCTTGGGCGGGGGACGCAGCCCGCGCTCCAACCAGCGGGACACCCAATAGGCGCAAATGATGGCCACACCGAAAGTGATGTAGCCGGCGTTGGTCTCCACCGCCTTGCCGGCGCCCTGGCCAAAACTCTCCGCCACAGCCACCGTGAAGCACAGCCGCACCACGTTGCCGATGATGGCCAGCGGCAGCGCAATGAACATCATCACCCCCCGCTTCCAGAGCTCTTTGAAGACCACAAAACCGTAGACCGTGGCCAGCGCCGTCAAGGCCATGAGGCTGCGGATACCGCTGCAAGCCGCCGCCACTTCGTAGGCAAAGGTGTGATGCGCGTCAAACAACTGCGTGCCGTCGCGCACCAAATCCGGCGCCAAGCCGGCCTGCGCAATGAACTCCACAATGCGCGAAACCAGCAGCCGCAGGCGCATCGTGAGCGGGTCCATGTACTCGGCCACCGGCACACAAAACGCCAGCAGAAAAAAGGGGAAAAAGCTGGCCCGTAGCCAATGCCGGCCCCAAGCCAGCCCCGTCAGGCCGTACAAACCGACAAAAAACGCGATGACCGACAGGCGCTGCTGCTGCGAGACGAAGCCGATGTAATGCAACAACAGGGCAAACACGATCAGGCCCAGTGCCGGCCACCATAACCCAGCCGGTTTGGCCGTCAGATCCTTGCGCTTCCACCAATACAACACCAGCACGACGAAGGGCATCAGCAAGCCATGCTGCTCATCCACGTTTGAAGACGTGTCGATGTTGTAAACCCAGACAAACAACGACGCCGGTTCCAGGCTGAATTTGGCGTTGCCCAGAAAACCAAACAAGACCACCCAGGCCGCGGCCAGGCCCAGAAAAAAACCGCGGTTCGGCAGTTGCCGCCATTCCTCCCGGCAGCGCCAGATGAGCACCCCCACGGCGGCCAGCAGGGCTGCCGCGAAGACCATGAATTGCCAGGGCTTTTCCCCCAGCGCCGGCCGCGAAACATAAAAAGCCGCCCCCAAGAGTATCAGGAATCCGACCTCGTGCGGCTCCAGGCCATAGGGCAGGGACTTTTTGTTCATGCTTTTAGGAACGAATCTTGCAACAATTTATTGATACAAACAATGCGCTTTGCGCTCAAACAAATTCGTCCCATGCAGCCACCCTGCCGGGGCCGTTCCACGCCGGCATGAACTCCTTCCTCCCGCTCGTCAGGTTCTGGATCCTCCTGTCGGTGGTGGCCAGCGCCGCCGGCTGGGTGCTCTCGGCCCTTGGGCAGTTGAA
>CAYTJG010000170.1:5822-13498 GCA_964437865.1 uncultured Bifidobacteriaceae bacterium
TGTCGGTGGTGGCCAGCGCCGCCGGCTGGGTGCTCTCGGCCCTTGGGCAGTTGAATGGCGCCGGCTACGCCGTGGTGGCCGGGCTGTGCCTGATGACCGCCCTGTTGCTGCATCACCCCCGACCCGATGCCCGGCCGGTGCTTTCCGCCACGCGCTTTCGCCGTCGTTTCTCCCGATTCCTCCCGCTGGCCTTTGCCGGCCTGGCGGCGCTGGTCTTCCTGGGTGGTGTACTTTATGCACCCGCCAACTACGACGGCCTCACCTACCGGCTGCCGCGCTTGTTGCACTGGTTGGCCGCGGGACATTGGTATTGGATCCATACGGCGAATTACCGGATGAATGACCGCAGTTGTGGCTGCGAATGGCTTCTGACTCCCCTCGTGGCCGCCACCCGGTCCGACCGCGCGCTGTTTCTGGTCAATTTTCTTCCGTTTCTGCTCCTGCCGGGCCTGGTCTTCAGCGTCTTTACCCGGCTGGGCGTGAGCGCCCGCGTGGCCTGGCACTGGATGTGGCTGCTGCCCACCGGCTACACCTTTCTGCTGCAAGCCGGCAGCCTCGCCAACGATGCCTTTGCCGCCGCTTACGCCCTGGCCGCCGTGGATTTCGCCCTGCGCGCCGCCGTATCCCGCCGCCGCGCCGACGTGTTTTTTTCCCTCCTGGCCGCCGCTTTGCTCACCGGCGCCAAGTCCGGCAACCTGCCGCTGTTGCTGCCTTGGTTGATCGCCTTTCTTCCCGTCTCGCCCCTGATGCTGCCCGGGATGGACGCGTCCGCCAGCCGGCGTCTCGCACAATCGCTAGCCACCTTGCTCGTACTGCTGACGGCCGCCCTCGTATCGTTCCTGCCCACGGCGCTGCTCAACTGGCAACATTGCGGCGATTGGACAGGCCTGTCTTTGGAGGCTTCAAAGATCGCGATGCGGCACCCGTTGATTGGCTTGGCAGGCAATTCCGCCATGTTCCTCTTGTGCAATTTCTGTCCAACCCTCTTTCCCTTCGCCGGCTGGTGGAATCACACCATCCCCGACCATCTGCCGGCCGGCCTCGCCGCCCTGGTGCAGCACAATTTCGAGGCGAATTTCTGCCGGCTCGGTGAGCTGCCCACGGAAGAATGGTCCGGCTTGGGCTTCGGTTTGAGTTGCCTGCTGGCGCTGGGCGTGGCGGCCAATTGGCTCAGCCGATCGCGACCGCCCCCCCCGCGCGCTTCATGGTCGTGCCGGGCATTGCTGCTCACTCCCTATGTGTCACTGCTCTTCTTTTTTGCCAAATCGGGCATGATGACCTTGGCGCGGCTGGTCTCGGCGTATTATCCCCTGCTCTTGCCGGCTCTGCTGCGCGGCCCTGGTCCCGCTGCCGTGGTGCGGCAAAAATGGTGGGGCTACGCCACCGCCATCGTGATGTTGCTGGCCGGAGCCGCCGTGGTGCTTACTCCGGCCCGGCCGCTGTGGCCCGCCAAAACCATCCTCTCCAAGCTGGGCACCACCGGCTCCAGCCCGGCCGTCCGGCGCCTCCGCGACGTCTATCTCACTTACGCCGAGCGGCCCGATCCGCTCGCCGCCGCCCGGGCCGCCCTGCCCGCTGATTGCCGCATCGTGGGCTTTGTGGGCGCCAGCGATGATCCCGAGCTTTCTTTCTGGCGACCGTACGGCAACCGCCGGGTGGAAGATATTCTCGATACGGATTCCGAAGGGCAAATCCACGACCGCGGCATTCAATATGTCGTCATCACAGGGGTCTTCCTGGACGCCCACCACGAAACCATCGACTCCTGGCTGGCGGCCCATCATGCGGTTCCGGTCACGACGCTCACGGTCACCACCGAAGTCAGCGTGGGTCCGGGCGCCTGGTATGTGGCCCACATCGTGCCATAATTCCAACCGGCCAGTGCCACCCGGTTTTATCGGCTGCTTCCCCGGTAGTCCCCTCGCTCACTTAAACCCCGCGAGCGCATGCGGCAGGTACGGCTGCTCGAGCGCAGCGATTTCCTCGGGAGACAAAACCACGGTGAGGGCCGCCACCGCATCTTCCAAATGGCCGGCCTTCGAGGCGCCAATGATCGGCGCCGTGATGACCGGCTTGTGCAAGACCCACGCCAGCGCCACCTGCGCCATGGGGAGACCGCGCTGCGCCGCCAATTCCGCCAAGCGATTCACCACCACCCGGTCGGCTGCTTCCGTATGGGCGTACAGCGTCTGGCCATACTCATCGGTGCGCGCCCGCGCCGTGGGCGCGCTGTCCGCCCAGGGCCGCGTCAGCCGGCCGCGGCCCAGCGGACTCCACGGAATCACACCCACGCCCTCGGCCTGACACAGCCCGAGCATCTCTCGCTCCTCCTCCCGGTAAATGAGATTGTAATGCGGCTGCATGCAGATAAACCGCGTCCAGCCGCGCGCCTCCGCCAGATACAGCGCCTTGGCAAACTGCCAGGCGTGCATGGACGACGCGCCCAAATACCGCACCTTGCCGGACTTTACCACGTCATGCAGAGCTTCCATCGTTTCCTCGATGGGCGTCTCGTAATCCCACCGGTGAATCTGGTACAGGTCGATGTAATCCATGCCCAGCCGCCGCAGACTGTCATCCACCGCCGAGAAAATGGCCTTGCGCGACAATCCGCCGGCATTCGGCTTGTCCCGCCACGGCATGAAACATTTGGTCGCCAACACAATTTCGTCGCGCCGGGCAAAATCCCGCAGCGCGCGCCCCACGAATTCCTCGCTGGTACCGTCCGAATAGGCATTGGCGGTGTCGAAGAAGTTGATGCCCAAGTCCAGCGCCTGCCGGATGAACGGCCGGCTCGCTTCTTCCGGCAGCGTCCACGGATGCGGTCCGCGTTCTGGCACGCCGTAGGTCATGCAGCCCAGACATAGCCGGGAAACTCTAAGTCCGGTGGAACCAAGTCGTGTATAGTTCATAAGTGTTCCGGTCGGCTGATCCCGCCCGTGATGAAACATTAAAAAGCCCGACCAAAAAAGTCCAGCGTCGCCGTGCGGGATTCATGAATTCTTTGTCATTCTAAGCTTCGGCATTGCTCTCCGGCCAACCGCCCTGATAGGGTCGCATTTTCAAATTGATGAAATTGAGCGTTCGGACAAGCGTCTTCTGTCCCCCGTGTTGGCTTTGCCTGGCAACCGCTTTGGGCCTATCCGCCGGGTTGTCCCCTGCCGTCGCCGCCGAAGACGATGCCGAGTCGTCCACCAACCGGGAAATCCGCCCCATCGAGGAGCTGTTCATGACCGATACCGTCTATCCCCAGGAAAAAGGCGAACTGGAAATTGCACTGTTACCCGTCTACCAAAACAACGCCCAAGGGGATACCTGGACCACGCCGGTCTCTGTGGAATACGGATTGACCTCCCGCTGGCAGGTGGAAGGGGAATGGGACGCCTACCGCGAACGCTTGCCGCATAACGGCCCGGCCGTAGGCGGCGTGGGCGATCTCGAGCTGGGCACGCAATATAGTTTCCTGAATCTGGGCCAGTCGTTGTTTCACCTCGCCCCGCGCTTTTCGCTAACATTGCCGCTGGGCAGCGTTAACAAGGGTCTGAGCGAGGGCTTCCTGAAATACCAGCCAGCGCTGGTCCTGGCCCGGGACATGCCGACCTGGCATCACACCCAGCTTTTCACCGAAATCGGCTTGGGTTTGGTACAACGCCTGAAACGGCCAGCCGATGCCGACGATGCCAAACCCGCGGCCCACGAACTGGATTGGGGAGCTGGATTTTTCACCCTGCTGCCCCAGGGCGCCTTCACGCTGGAATTCAACCTGGCCAACAACCGCTGGAACCATCACGGCGAGGAAGACGATTTATACGTGACGCCGGGCTGGCTGTGGCACCCCTTCAAACACACGGAAGTCGGCCTCGGCGTCCCCGTGGGCTTGAATCGCCAATCGGATCGGTACGACCTGATCGCCCATATCGTTTATGAGTTTTAAGGCGGGGCGCCCGCGGGCTTGACGGCTCGCCACTTTCGATAAAAAGAACTGGCTGCCGCCAAAGGGACTCCGCTAGCATCGCGCACGAACATGCCATGAAAAATCTTTTTGTGCTCGCGGCAATCCTGCTCCCGGCCTGGTGGGCCGGCGCCCAAACCACCGTCTCCGTCGTCAGCCGGCCGGCCGTTTCCCAGACCAATGCCTTTTACGTGGCCAACCGCGCCCCACTCGCCCCCAGCGAATTCATGGCCCTGCCCATCGGCTCGGTACAGCCCCGCGGCTGGCTCCAGGAAATGCTCCAGCGACAGCGGGACGGCCTCGGCGGCCACCTAGGTGAAATCAGCATCTGGCTGGAGAAGGAGGACAACGCCTGGCTGAATCCCAACGGCCGCGGCAAACATGGCTGGGAGGAAGCCCCCTACTGGCTGCGCGGCTATCTCCAGCTCGCCTATCTGGCCAACGATCCCCCAATGATCGCCGAAGCCGAGACCTGGATCCACGGCGCCATGAACAGCCAGCGGCCCAACGGCGACTTCGGGCCGGACCAGAAATTCGACGACGACGGTTCGCGGGATTTTTGGGCAAACATGCTGATGATGTTCTGCCTGGAAACCTATTACGAACATTCCGCCGACCAGCGCGTGCTGGTGATGCTCACAAAATATTTCCGCTATCAGCTCTCCGTGCCGGATGATAAGTTCTTGACCCACTACTGGCAGAAGATGCGCGGGGGCGACAACCTCTACAGCGTCTACTGGCTGTACAACCACACGGGCGACACCTTCCTGCTGCAACTGGCCGATAAGATCCATCGTTGCACCGCCAACTGGGAAATGAAAGACAACCTGCCCAACTGGCACAACGTCAATATTGCCGAGAGCTTCCGCGAACCGGCAGAGCATTTTCTGCAATCCCATGACCCGGCCGAACTGCAAGCCACCTATGCGGATTTCAACGAAGTCCGCCGCCGTTATGGCCAGGTGCCGGGCGGCATGTTCGGCGGGGACGAAAACTGCCGGCCGGGCTACGCCGATCCGCGCCAGGCTATCGAGACCTGCGGCATGGTGGAACAAATGTTTTCGGACGAATTGTTGACGCAGATCAGCGGCGACCCGTTTTGGGCCGACCATTGTGAAAATGTGGCGTTCAATATGTACCCGGCCGCCCTCACCCCGAATATGCGCGCGCTACGTTATCTCACGGCGCCCAACCTGGTGGTTAGCGACGCCAAAGACCACTCGCCCGGGATTCAAAACGGTGGGCCTTTCCTGATGATGAACCCGTTCAGTTCCCGCTGCTGCCAACATAATTTTTCCATGGGCTGGCCCTATTTCGACAAACACCTTTGGCTCGCCACGCCCGACAACGGCCTGTGCGCCACCGTCTATTCGCCCAACGAGGTGACCGCCCAGGCTGGCGACGGCTCCCGGGTGTCGTTCATCGAAAGCACGCACTACCCGTTCGAAGATACCATTAACCTGGCCTTTCATGCCGCCAAGACCGTGACCTTCCCGCTGTACCTGCGCATTCCCGGCTGGTGCGCGGCCGCCACCGTGGTGGTTAACGGCAAATCCCTGTCCCTGACGCCGGATGCCGGCCAGTACGTGCGGCTCGAACGGTCATGGAAAGACGGCGACACCGTGGCCCTGCGGCTGCCGATGAAGGTGGTCGTCCGGCAGTGGCACGCCAACGAGGATAGCGTCAGCGTCAACTACGGTCCGCTGACCTTCTCGTTGAAAATCGGCGAGCGTTATCAGCAAAAAGACAGCACCCGGACGGCCATGGACGATTCCGGCTGGCAACCGTCGGCCGATCCCACCCAGTGGCCTTCCTTCGAAATCAGCCCCGCAACCCCGTGGAATTACGCGCTGGTGGTCAATCCGGACCGGCCAAAAAAGTTTTTCCGGGTGAAGAAACTGGCCTGGCCAGCGGACAATTATCCCTTTACCCCGGAAAGTGCGCCGTTGGAAATTCAAGCCAAAGGCCGGCTGGTTCCTCAATGGACGCTGGACCGCCACGGTTTGTGCTCGGTATTGCAGCCCAGTCCGGTGTTCACCGACCAGCCGCAGACCAAGATCACGCTCATTCCCATGGGGGCCGCGCGGCTGCGCATCTCCGCTTTTCCGTTGGCCAGCGCCCATCCCGCCGACCATCACTGGGAGTCCCCGTCAGTCTCGGCGCAGTAATGGGTGCTACAGCTATAATCGTTTCTCCGCCCCGCGAGGACTTCCGAGGTGTTGTGGTCAATGATGGCTGATCCTGAATTAATCGGTCTTGAGGGTTCATTCTTTAAGAATCGTCGGTGGAGCGAGAGACGGGCAGTTTTTTCCTCTTTGGTGACACCGGGCGGTAAAAACCCTCAAAAAATGAGCGCGGCGCGTTAATTGCTTAAGGCTAAGGACAGCAACAATCTCCGACCCTGATGAAACTCAAAAGCTTTTTCGCCATTCTCATCTGTCCGCTTGTGCTTTCGTGCTTGGGCGCCTCACTGCTCTCCGTGTTCGCGGACAATGCGATGCCAGCGGTCGAAGAAAAGCTGGATTCCGCAGCGGCCGGCACCAACTACCTTGGCCACGTGCTCCTACCTGGCAACACAAATGACATCCGCCTCTTGGCGGCGGCACTACGTAATCAGCGATTGGCAATTGAAGTAATCGCCAACAATCTTGCGAACCTTGACACGACGGGCTACAAGGCAAATCAACTGCGCTTTCAAGACCAGACCAGCGATGGCGCGGGGCTTACCACCTCGTTAAATGGCTCGGAACCTGTGCTGGTCGAGCGCCTTTTCACGCAAGGAGAACTCGGCCAAACTGGAAACAACCTGGATTTCGCGATTCAAGGCAGTGGTTTTTTTGAAATACAGATGCCGGACGGTTCGCTGGTGTTCACGCGCGACGGCGGATTCAAGACTGACTGCCAGGGCCGCATTGTCACCTGCAACGGTTATCCCGTGCAGGGCGGTTTCCAGCCGATGCCCGCCGGCACGGCCAGCACCGTTATCACCGACGGCGGGAAGGCCTCTTATTTGACCTCGAGCGGGGTTACAAAATTTCAGGTGCAACTGGCACGCTTCGCAAATCCCGCCGCTTTGGAAGCGACGGGTAGCAATCTTTTCAAGGAGACCATTGCCTCCGGCACGGCCGAACTGGGCAATCCCGCCAGCATCGGTTTTGGTACAATACGTCAGGGATACCTCGAGTTTTCAAACGTCAGCCTCACGGGAGAGCTAGCCCATCTAACCCATGCTCAGCGGGCGTATGAAGCAATCTTGCAAGCCATGCAAACTGCGAAACAAATGACCCCGTAGTGTCCAAAAACTCAATTGCGTCTGTTCGACCCGCTACCCGCCCCACCGGAACGCTACGACCAGTTCATGAATAACTACATCGAACGGATTTGGAGGGGGCCTGTCATGGGACGAGAACTGGAACAAATCATGGTGCTTTTCGGGTTTTGTCCAATGAATTAAGCGCAGTAAATAAAGAAGGGTCGATGTTTATCGTGGGCGAAATCTTCAAGGCGCCTTTCGGCGGTCGCGGAGCGACGCTGGAGATTAGCCTGGCACAGCGTGCCGGGTACTGGTGTCATAAATGAAAACGTCCTGAAGGGACAGGGGAAATCCGGCGTCCCTTCAGGACGCATGAATTCGTTGGGCGCGAGACCAGACACTGGCGTGTCTGGCTAAAAATAGGGGTAGGGACAAGGGATTGACCTTGCCCCTCCCTCCAAACCGGACTGG
>CAYTJG010000171.1:0-7412 GCA_964437865.1 uncultured Bifidobacteriaceae bacterium
TGTGACCTTCTCCGTGTAAAGGAGCTGCGCTACCGCTGCGCCAAGCGCCCCACCGGGAGCAACCAGAGGCTTACTATGGGGCAAAATCGGCCCCGGGCAAAGTGCAAAAAGGCCGACCCCGAAAGGTTTTGGTCGGTGGAGCGGTGGAATGGAATTCAGCAATCGAGGGTCCAGTCCGGCGGCTGGTTCGTTGAGCTGGCGGCTCTCGCCAGAGTGCCGCTATAACCGTTCCCCATAACCTAAACCCGCTCAACGCGGCGGAACCTCCTACTGAGGCGATGAATCGGCCAAGTCAAACCAGCACCCCAAAGCGCGCTGTTGAAAATAGAGCAGATCACGAGTGCGGGCATGAAATAGGCGGTCGTGACCCACTCCAGCAAAACAGGGGCGGTAGGCCGCATGCGAAGCCGATGTTCGGCCTCCGAACGCGCCGCACCTGCCAACCGACGCATTCAAACCAAACCCAACGCGTCGCCCTGAATTCACGCTCTGCCCGGTCCGCTGCGCGTCATAAAAGCCGCCTTTCACTCGCGATCTTCAAGGACCGCGAACCGCCACGCTACGCTCGCGGCGCGCTCGGAGAGACGCGCCCCACCATCGGCGGCAAGCGCCCACTCCAGACTGGACGCCAAGGCCGGGGAGGAGTGTAATGACGCGCACGCGAGGCCGGCAGCAGCCGGAATGATGCGCGCCCCAACCAGAAAACCCGGGTTGAATTTGAATTTTACGCCGGCCCTTGAAGCGAGCCGCCATCAAGCCTATGAACCAAACCACAGCAGCAAAACCGCGCGACCTGCCCTCCAAGCTCGCCAAATTGACCTGGCAACTGTGGCTCGCCGCCATGGCCATCACCATCTTAACGCGGGGACTCTCCATCAAGCTTCCCGCGGAAATCCTGGCCCTGCTGCTGATCTGTCTCGGCTTCTTGTTGGGCCTGGTCCTGCTGGCTCTGATACCCAAACTGGGCGCCAAAAACATCCTCAACCCGGCGCTGGCGGGCGTTTTGCTCAACGGCATCATGCTGGCCATCGCCATTCCGAATTTCATCCAGGCCCGCGCCGCTGCCCAGCAACAGGTGATGGCGGGTCTGAAGGATTACAAAATTGCCGATGCCTTATGGCAGTCTTGCCGGGTGGCCGGTTTGCAACTCCTTTCGCCGGTTGGCTTGGGCAAGCAAGAGGTCATGACCGCCGATCCCTCGGAAAAGGTGGAGGTGTATGTGGGACAGTTGCCACCCTACGCCTTCACCGTGGCCTTGAACCGGCGGGAGCTGGCCACCAACTCGGCGGACACCTTGGAGAGCTACACCGCTGAAGCCGCCGATTTGCTGCGGGAGAAGTTCCCGCAGGATTTTAAATCCGGCAGTCAGGATGGGTTGGTGGACGGGCTCCCCGCCAAAAAGCTCTCGGCAGAATTCCAAAGCCGGGAAACCCCAGTCCGGGACGAGGCGATCATTTTCTTCAAGCAACCCTTCGCGTGGGAGGTGCAAGTGATCGGTCCGAAGGATTTTCCCGCCTTCAAGGCCCAAGCGGAAAAAATCTTCGACTCCATCAAATTGCTGCCCCCCGGCGCGTAAAGAAACCGCCTGGGCCGGCGGTCAAGGTGACGGAACTGACACGGCTTGTCCGGACATTCTCAATGCAACAACCCTAATATACGTCTTTTGTAATAAACGTTTTATGACGGCTGACGACAATTAATCAGCCCCGTCATTTCCGCCCGGAACCGTCCCCAACACTTGTCTTGTATTCAAACAAGTTGATTCGCCTTTACGGTCCCTTTGCGATATGAGATTCTTTGTTTGGGGACATAAGAGCATAGTGTCTAAAAGGAAGGTCCCCTGGTTCCGTAATAGGTGGTTGCATGCAAAACTCTGCGTGTATTCACCTGCTAAGGTTATATATATCCATACAACTCAAGTAAACCGTGAGTCGAAATCCCTAACCCCCTCAGCAAACAAACTATGAAACGATCCGTCTTGCTCAAGCTCGGATTCCTGGTTGGAATGGCCGCCGGTTCAGTGGCCAATGGACAAGTCTTCAACGTCCATAACATCCAACACGGATACTTCTTTTACGGCGGCTACAATGCCATGGCCTTCGGCCAGGGCGCCGCTTCGGACCCCGGCAACAATATTTGGAATGGGTTCGGCAACGCGGCCAAGCCCGGCAGCACGGCCTCCTTCGGCGGGAACCGCCCGAACGACCTGCTCTTTCCCGGCAACCCCGGCAACCCGTATGCTTGGTCGAGCTCGCCGTATTTTGCGGAAGGCGCCAACCTGTTTTCACCGGCTGACTATTCGGCCGCCGGAGCCGGCAACGCCACCTCCGCCGGTAAGTTATCCTCGGTGACGATTCCAGTCATGACCTATGGAGCCAACAGTGGCGGCACCACCGCGTTGGCGCCGGCCGGCTCCTACAGCGCCGACCAACCAGCAACGGCGCGCACCAATGTAGCCTTGATGCTATTCTCCGAGGCCGCGGTGGTGAATGCCACAACCCCGGGCGCCGGTACTCCCGCCTATCCCAAGGGCTTGATGATCTTGAGCAATGTGCCGGCAGGTACCTACGATGTTTACCTTTATGGCGCCAATTATGACGGAACCCGGGGCGCCACCTTTGTGGTCGATTCGGGCACGCCAACCAATGGCATCTATCAAACCATAAATCCGTTCGCCGCCGCCGACTTCGGGCCGGAAACGAACTTTGTGCTCGGCGTGGACTACACGGTTTACAACAACGTGACGCCCGACGCCGATAGCACGATCCACATCACGTGGGGCGCGGTGAGCAATGATATCAGCGGTTACACCGGCGAAGGCGATTTCAATGGCTTGCAACTCGTGCCCGGCAAGGCCGTGCAGGCTGGGCCCACCGTTGTGTCGCCGCCCATCAATGCCATTTTCGCGCAAGACTCCACGGCGACGTTGCCAGCGGACGCGCGCGGGAATCCGGCGGTGGCGTTTCAATGGTATAGCGGCAATCCACCCGGCACGCGGGTAGCCGGCCAAACCAACCGCACGCTCAGTTTCACCGGAGCCCTGGCCAGCCAATCCGGGAATTACTTCCTCGTGGCCACCAACATCTACGGCTCGGTCACCAGTTCGGTCGCCACACTCACGGTCGCGTCGGCGCCGGCAATTTTGGCCCAATCCATGACGACCAGCACCAATGCGGTGCTCCTGTATAACGGCCATAATCATTTCGGAATTTCCGTGACCGCCTACGCCGACTCCACCCAGCCGTTGTACAGCTACTGGCAAAACAACGGGGTCACAACCGCCGTGACGACCAATACCGGGGTCGGTGGAACGAACTTTTTCGAGTGGGTCAATGTCACAGCCTCGGGCACGTATTCCTGCCTCCTCAGCAACTCTTACGGTACGGTCCGGAGCAGTTCTCTCGCCGTGACGACGGTGACGGCGCCGGCCAACTCATACGCGAGCGCGTTGCTGGGGCTCAACCCCTTTGCCTACTGGCCTTTGAACGAGACCAGCAGCACGGTCACCTATGATTACGTCGGCGGAAACAATGGCACGCCCACAGCAAGCGCCGCCTACGTCGTAGGCCAGCCCGGCCCCGTCACCGGGTTCGGTTCCTCCAGTCTCGCGTACACGTTCGCCGGTACCTCCGAATCCGCTGTGGATGTCCCGGGGGCAAACCTCAACTTCTCGGGACCGATGACGCTGATCACCTGGGCTCTCGGGGGCTCGGATAATTTTGAGACGGCGCTGGGCAAGGGCGATGCTTCCTACCGCTTCGACATTGACGGCAGTGGCCTGCCCCATTTCAATGACGATGGCGGAACCGAAGCCATCGGCGCGCAGGATGTGGAGAGTGGCACGTGGCATCAGATTGTGGGCACGTTCACTGGCAGCGAGATCTATCTCTACGTGGATGGCGTCCAAGTAGCCTCGGGGAAAGACACTTCCACGCCCGGGGACAGCTTGGATTTCTGGATTGGGGGCGCCCCCGACCCCACTTACGGTGGCCGGGCCTTCAGCGGTTCGCTGGCTCAGGTGGCCATCCTGACCAACGCGCTTACGGCGGCGCAGGTCTTGACGCTGTTCGAGGCCGGTGAGACCCCGCCCTTTATATCAGTGCAGACGACGAACATCCAAGGTTACGTGGGTGGCTCGGCCACCTTCGCGGTGAGCGCCCAAGGCGGGGTGCCGCTGGCGTACCAGTGGACCGGCCCAGCCGGCGTGATTGCGGGCGCCACCAATACCACGCTGACCGTCTCCAATCTCACCCTCAACACGCCCGCCAACAACGGGGCGGGTACCTATTACTGCACCATTACGAATGCTTACGGCAGCACCAATACGCCGAACGATGGTTCGGTACAGCTTACCATCAGCGCCAGCGACCCGTTCTTCGTTCAGGACTTGCCGCAGGTGGTCTACGGCATCATTGGCGCACCGCTCGTTTTGTCCGTCGTCGAGGGCGGTAGCGTGCCCATCACCAACCAATGGTTCTACGGCACCGGTTCCACCCCAAACACCACCCTGCAGAACGGCAGTCGCGTCGGGGGTGCCACCAGCGCCACCTTGACCATCACCAACGCACAACTCAGCGATGCGGGCTATTACCAGGTGTGGGCGACCAATGGCGTGCCGCCCTATTCTGCCGAAAGCCAGGTCGCACAGGTCATCATGGAATCGGAGCCGGTGTTCAATACGAACGGGGCGGGCTGGACCATCAATGGCACCGTGGCGAACGTGGCGGCGAATCTCCTGACGCTGACCGACGGCAACAATAGCGAATACGACAGCATGTTCTTTGGCACACCGGTCTATGTGGGAGCCTTTACGGCCTCCTTCACGTATACGGCCACCAATAATCCGAGCGTCGCCTCGAGCACGAGTCTGGCCGATGGGACGACGTTCTGCATCCAGAACTCGTCGGCAGGCGTCACGGCCCTCGGCGGCGGTGGCGGTTCACTGGGCTATGCGGGCATCACCGAAAGTGCGGCCCTCGCCATCGACCTTTACAATGCCAACCCGGGCGGAATTCAATTCGTCTCGGGCGGCGCCAACCCGGCGAACGGAACCTATACCATCTCCACTCCAGTCGTGCTGACCACCGGGCATCCGGTCGACTTCACCATCCACTACGACGGCGAGACGATGGCGGTGAAGATGGTCGACACCTTTGCCACCACAAACGTGTTCATGACGAATATCATCGTCGGTCCGATCTCCCAGTACGTGGGCAGCGACACCGCCTTGATCGGCTTCACGGGTGCGACGGGTGGCGTGAACTCCGTGCAAACGGTCTCGAACTTCAGCTATATCCCGGAGGCCGAGCTGACTGCCTCCCGGAGCGGCAATGACATCGTGATCAGTTGGCCCGCCGGTGTGGGCGGCTATGTATTGCAAGAATCATCGAGCTTGACCGGCGCCAGTTGGACTACGGTCTCGACTGCGGCCATCGGCGTCGGTGCGAACCTCCAGGTGACGGTACCGGTTGCCAGCGGCAGCCAGTTCTTCCGCTTGGTGCTCCCATAAGACAGGCGCCAAAGCACGGTTTGGCTCGGGTTTTGCCGGGCGCATGGGGCCGGGGAATTTTTCCCCGGCCCCCTTTTTTATGCTGGCTGGCCGCCTTTTGCCTTGGCCCTCGCGGCCGCCTCCCTCTACCATGCCGCGCAGCATGAAGCGCTGGCAGCTCATCCCCCAAGGCACCCTGGCCCGAATGCAGCAGGAGGCCACTGACGCCTGGAACCGGCAGGATTACGACGAAAGTATCGCCATTCTGGACCGCGCCAGCCGGCGGGACCCCGCCAACGCCGGCCTGCTGCTCGATTTGGGGCGTGCCTACGGGATGCGTTACGATTGCGCCGCGGCGGAAAAGTATTTTGAGCGCGCGGCCCGGGTGGCGCCGCAAAAGTCCGAGGTGCTGGCCGCCGCCGGCTTGCAAAGCCGCGGCTTTGGCCGCTACGAGATGGCCAAACATTACTTCGAGCGCGCCATGGCCGAGCCGCAGGCAACGCCCGACACCTGCGTGAAACTGGCCGAACTCTACGAACGCTTCCGCTTCATGAAGGAGGCCCGGGCGCTGATCGAACGGGCGCTGCACCTCGACGCCCATTGCGCCCTTGCCCAGCTTGTTCAAGCCCGCCTCGCCCGGCTCGATGGCCGCCTCGAGGAGGCCGAGCAGGCCGCCCGCCTCCTGGTCGCCCGCGCCGATGCTGACAGTTGGTCCACCCGCATTCGCGGCTGGTACGAGTTGGGGGCCATCCTGGACGCGCAGGCCCGCCCGGACGACGCCATGGCGGCCTTTCTCGAAGCCAAGACCATGGCCAAAACCAACGCCGCAGGCTACCTCGCCGGCCAGCGGCTCGTGCACGAAAAGCTCGCCCAAGTGGAAGTGGAGCTTTCCGCCGAACAGTTGCAGCGCTGGTTCCACCACGCGCCGGCGCTGGGCCCGGCGCGCCGGCTCGCCTTGCTGGGCGGCCATCCCCGCTCCGGTACCACCTTGCTGGAGCAGGTGCTGGATTCGCATCCGGACCTCGTTTCGGCCGAGGAAACCACGGTGTTCTTCACGGAAGTCTATTTGCCCTGCCGCCGCAACCTGGGGGACGAAACGACCATTGTCGCCAGCCTGGAATCCGCCGCCCCCGCGTTGTTGCCAAAACTGCGGGAACGCTATTTCCGCTGCATGGACACGTTGCGGGAGGACCCGATCGGCAGCCGGCTGTTGATCGATAAGAACCCGTCCCTGACCACTCTCATCCCGGCCATGGCGCGCGTTTTTCCCGAGACGAAATTCCTCGTGGCGTTGCGCGATCCGCGTGATGTCTGCCTGAGCTGCTTCATGCAACCCCTGCCCCTCAACCAGGTCAGTGCCACTTTTCTGACCCTGGAAGACACCGTGGCGGAATACGTCTCAGTCATGGGCCTGTGGCGAACCGTGGCGCCCAAGCTGCCCAACCCGCACCTCGAAGTGCGCTACGAGGACATGGTTGAGGATCTGGAATCGTCGGCGCGACGGGTGCTCGGGTTTCTTGGCGTGGCTTGGGATGAGCGCGTCCTGCGCTTCAACGAGCATGCCCGGAAAAAGCTGGTGCGCTCGCCCACCTATGCCGACGTGACCAAACCGGTGTTCAAGGGCGCGGTCGGCCGCTGGCACCGCTACCAGAAATATCTCGAACCATTGTTGCCCAAACTAGAACCATTCGCCAAGGCGTTCGGCTACGAGTAGCGGGGCTCCATTCTTTTACTTGAGCGCCAAGCTCCCGGCAAGGCGGCA
Source organism: uncultured Bifidobacteriaceae bacterium (assembly GCA_964437865.1). GTDB lineage: Bacteria > Verrucomicrobiota > Verrucomicrobiia > Limisphaerales > UBA11358 > UBA11358. Next base: position 7,251 of record CAYTJG010000171.1, read on the forward strand.
AAGGTTCAGCCTTTCCCTCCCCGTTCGTAAAAATTGGTGCAATTCGTGTCTCCCTTCCGGCTTTGTATCCGTCCCTCCTCCCCTTGCCTGCCGCTTTTCCTCACTTTACCGCGGCGGCTCGTTCATAATGATCCGCGCACCCCGCTTGTACGCAAAATACGA
>CAYTJG010000171.1:7512-13493 GCA_964437865.1 uncultured Bifidobacteriaceae bacterium
ACCGCGGCGGCTCGTTCATAATGATCCGCGCACCCCGCTTGTACGCAAAATACGAATAAATCCAGTTTACCATTACCGCCACCTTGTTGCGGAAACCGATCAGGAAGACCAGATGCAGCGTGAGCCAGGCCAGCCACGCCATCACCCCGGACATTTTCAACCGGCCCACCTGCGCCACGGCCTTGGTGCGCCCGATGGTGGCCATGGTGCCCTTGTCCCAATACTTGAACGGTTCACGCGCCATGGGCACGCCGGCAAGTTCGTGGTTGATGATCCCTGCCACGTGACGCGCCATCTGCATGGCCGCCGGCGACACGCCGGGCACCGGCTTGCCGTCGGCCTGCATGACCAACGCCAGATCACCAATGGCAAACACTTCCGGATGGCCCGGCACACTCAGGTCTGGATTCACTTTCACCCGGCCGGCACGGTCCAGTTCCACGCCCAGTTTCCCGGTCAGCGCCGAGGCCGAAACGCCGGCCGCCCACAGGATGTTCCCGGCCCGGAGAATCTCACCGTTCGCCAGTTCCACTTCCCCTTGGCGGATGTCTTTCACCTGCACCCCGGTGCGCACATGCACACCCAGCCTTTCCAACTGGCGCGTCGCACTGAGCGAAAGATCCTCCGGCAGGTGCGCCAGGATGCGCGACCCGCCCTCCACCAAAATGATATTCGCCTGGGTTGGATCAATATGGCGGAAGTCGTGCCGCAAAACATGGCGCGCCAGTTCGGCAAAGGCCCCCGCCAACTCCACCCCGGTGGGCCCGCCACCAATGATGATGACCGTCATCAACCGGATGTGCTCCGAATCGGCCTCCGTGTTTTCCGCCTGTTCAAACGCCAGCAACACCCGGCTGCGAATGCGCACGGCATCACCCAGCGTCTTGAGGCCGGGCGCGAATTGCTCCCATTCCGGGTGGCCGAAATAATTGGTCCGACCGCCCAGCGCCACCACCAGGTAATCGTATGCCAGCGTCTTGGAACACAGAACCACCTCGCGTTTTGCCAGGTTCACATCCGCCACTTCATCCAGGAAAACCGTCACCTGTTCGCGTTCGGAGAGGATGGACCGGATGGGTTGCGCGACTTCGGGCGCGGATAAACCGGCGGTGGCCACCTGGTAAAGCAGGGGTTGAAACAAATGATGATTGGTGCGATCAACCAGCGTGATGCGTGCCCGGCGGTTTTCCAAGCGCTGGCAAAACGTCAATCCGCCAAAACCGGCGCCCAGCACCACCACGTGAACTCTTTTAGCCTCCATTCGTCCGCATAATGGAGGAAATTCAGAAAAATGCAATCATCGGGTGTCGGCGGCGTGATGCCCGGCCAGGGCGCCGCTTTAAAATCGAGCGCGCCCCTCCCGGACTCCGCGCGAAGGCCTCAGCGTGGCGCGACCAACGGGGCGGCCGTCAAACGCGCCAGCGTCGTGGCATGACCTTGGCAAATGATGGTGGGTTTAAAATCCTGTCTCAGCGGCCGGGGACGGCCGCGGACCGCATCTTGAAGACTCCCCTAATCCCACTGGAACTGTTTGCCAAAGAGGCGGGCGTGCTCGGAGATAAGGTACCGATCCGTCATGCCGGCAATGTAATCGCACACGGCTCGATGCATGCCGTCCCGGCGAATGCGCTTGCGGGCCTGCTCGCCGATGACCTTGGGATGCTTCACATAATGGCGAAACAGATCGCGCAATAACTGCTTGGCCCGGATATGCGGTTCATTGACCACCGGATTGAAGTAGAGATTTTCGTAAAGATATTTCCGCAATTCCTGGTTCAGCCGGCGGCGTTCCGGGCTGTACTGGATCAACCGCCGCGCGTGCCGGCGCACTTCATCCGCCGATTTCACCCCCGCGGCCGTGATAAGCCGTTCACTGGTGGCAATGACATCCGCCAACTGCAGGTCAATGATCGTGCGGATGGCGAAATACCGGCGCGATTCATCCGGCGGTTTGCCAAATTGCTTTTTGACCTGCCGGGCCGCCTGCGCCCAGAGGCGCACGTGCCGGCACAAATCCCGTTCCGACAACAACCCGGAATCCAAACCATCATCGAGATCGTGGCTGTAATAGGTGATTTCGTCCGCGAGGTTGGCAATCTGCGCCTCGAGTGAGGGCTGTTTGGCCACGAAGCCGCGGCGCATGCCTGGCCGGGCAAACGCGGTCTGATGCTTGGCCAGCCCTTCCAAGACTTCCCAAGAGAGGTTCAAACCGGAAAAGCTCGGGTACTTCTGTTCGAGCTCCTCCACAATGCGCAGGCTTTGCCGGTTGTGCTCGAAGCCGCCATGGCCGCGCATGAGCTGGTTTAGCACGGTCCCGCCCTTGTGACCAAAGGGCGAATGGCCCAGGTCATGCGCCAGGGCAATGGTTTCCGCCAAGTCGCTGTTCAGCCGCAGCGCGCTGGCAATGTTCCGCGCAATGGCGGCCACTTCCAACGTGTGCGTCAGCCGCGTGCGTAGATGGTCGCCCGTCCCGTTGAGAAACACCTGGGTCTTGTATTCCAGCCGGCGAAAGGCCCGGGAATGAATCACCCGGTCGCGGTCGCGCTGATACTGCGTGCGCCAGAGCGGCGGTTCCTCCGGCAACTGACGTCCGCGCGTATCGCCGCTAAACTGCGCATACGGTGCGAGCGTGCGGCGCTCGATTTCTTCCAACTCCTGTCGGTAACGGGGCATGCTTTAAAGCGAACCCAAGAGGCCCGCGGACCATTGAATCAATTCAATAGTTCCCGCACGGAAATGCCACGCATCTCAAACAGCCGGTGGATGGTTTCTTCGATCAGGTTGTTGGGGCAACTGGCGCCCGCCGTGACGCCCACGGTGATCCGGCCAGCCGGCAGCCAATCGTGCGTCTCCACTTCCTTGTGCAAATGCTGGTTGTAATGGACGATCAGCTTGTCCGAGACCATCTTCCCCGCGTTTTTGATGAAAAAGGTCGGGAGCTTGGCTTCACCCATTTCCGCCAGGTGCGACGTGTTGGAGGAATTATAGCCGCCGATGACCACCAGCAGGTTCATGGGCTCCACCAAAAGCTTTTGCAGGGCATCCTGCCGGTCCTGAGTGGCGCCGCAAATCGTATCGAAGAACCGGAAATGCCGGTCGACGGTCTCCGTGCCGTACCGCTTTTCCATGGCCGCCTTGAACCGGCGCTGAACCTCTTCGGTCTCGCCGCGCAACATGGTGGTTTGGTTCGCCACGCCCACCGCCTGCAAATGCAGGTCCGGGTCGAAGCCGGCGGAATAGGCGCCCTCGAATTTCTTGAGGAACTCCTCCTTGTCTCCGCCGTGGAGAATGTAATTGCAAACGTAATCGGTCTCATCGAGGTTGAAGACCACCAGATAATGGCCGCTGCCATAGGCGCGCGCCTGCGACGTGGTGGCCTTGGTCTCCTCGTGCTTGGCCTTGCCGTGAATAATGCTGGTGACGTGCTCGATGGAATACTGCCGCACGCGCTTCCACACGCTCATCACGTCGCCGCACGTGGTGTCCACCAGGATGCAGCCCTTGGCCTCCAGCTTCTTGCGCGTGCTCACTTCCGTGCCAAAGGCCGGAATGATCACCGCGTCGCCCGGCTGCAAACGGTCCACCTCCAGGGCCGAGGGCTTGGCGGCGATGATCTGAATGCCCATGTTCTGGATCTGGTCATTCACCTCGGGGTTGTGAATGATCTCGCCGAGCAGGTAAATGGGGGTATCCGGCGCATTTTCCGCGAAATATTTGCAAGCGGCGTACGCCAGGTCGATCGCGCGTTCCACCCCGTAGCAAAAGCCGAATTCCTTGGCCAGCTTCACCGTCAGGCCATCTCCGCTCAAGACGCCGCCGTTGGCCCGCACCCGCTCCACCAGTTCGCTCCGGTAATGCGACAACACCTGGGCCTGGACCGCGGCCATGATATCCGGCCGGCGCAAATTGATTTTCGGGGCGGCGAGCGTTTCCTTTGACATATTGCCCCAAAATAGCCCTGAAAAACCAAGGCGTCGAGCAGGATTTGGGGCGGGGGCCGCGGCGCGGCGCCGACATTTGCCCCAACCCGCCACCGGCGCCAGGCGAACCGGCGGACCGGTCGACCGCAACGATCCAATCGGCGCCGCGCCGGCACCCCCAAAATTCTCGGCAAATGAAATTGACGGGTAGCGCGGCGGTTTGTAGATTAAACGTCCATTTGCGTTCCAGAGTAGCTCAATGGTAGAGCACGCGGCTGTTAACCGTGGGGTTGAAGGTTCGAGTCCTTCCTCTGGAGCCAATCTTGTTGTGCTTCTTGGCCAATGACTTGCGCTTCAGAAAAGGCCGCTTGGCGGGCCACTGTCAACGGTTTTGTCAGCAGGACGGAGAGACGGACCATTATTCCGTCACAATTCGCGCCAAGGTAGCGCGAATCCAGTTTGTACTCGCTAACGAACCGTTCCCGCCGTCCTGTATCCTCACAGCGATTGATGTGTTATGAGGAATCAGTATCGAATGTTTCGGCGCAACGGCGTTTATTACGCCCATGACAATTCCAGCGGCAAGCAGCAAAGCCTGTGTACGCGCGACCGTACCGAAGCGGAGAAACTGTTGCACGCCAAAAATGAATCGGCACAGACTCCGCGATTGAATCGAGATTTGGGCCGCGTCTATATGTCGGCTTGCGACCCAGAAGCAATAAAACGCACCTGGTCAGCGGCAATGGAGGAATTTCGCACCCATGGGCGCGCCAGTACGCAGGAACGTTACGAACGTGCCATGCGCGATCCGGCCTTCGATGGTATCCGCGACAAGCCAATTATCGAGACCACCGCCGCCGACCTGCTCACCTGTCTGCGCAGCGGCACAAACAGCACGAACCACATTCTCCGCCGGTTGCACAACTTGGTGGTTGACTTGGGCTGGCTCAGTTGGCCGTTACTGGCCCCCAAACTATGGCCGAAAGTTCAGTGGCGTAAAAAGCGCGGGATCACGCAGGAGGAACACCTGCGGATCATCTCAACGGAGTGCAACCCCGAACGACGGCTATATTACGAACTATTGTGGGAGACAGGAGCCTCCCAGTCGGATGCGGCTGCGTTCACCAACGCAAACATTGACTGGAAGCGTCGTATGCTCTGGTATCATCGCAAGAAACTTGATCCTGATGCTGAACCGGCTCGAATCACCATTGGGCCAAGGCTGGAGGCACTGCTGCGCCAGCTGCCTTGTGAGGGGCCGCTCTTTCCGCACTGGGGCCAGTTCTTGGCCAAAGATCGGGCGGCCGAATTCCGGCGGCGATGTAAAATCCTAAAAATAGATGGCGTCAGTTTACACTGCTATCGATATGCGTGGGCTGAACGTGCTTTTGAAAATGGCTACCCGGAACGATTTGCCCAAGCTGCGCTGGGACATGCCAGCAAGGCAATTCATGCCGCTTATGCGAAACGCGCAAAGGTGGTTTGTCCATCGCTGGAAGAATACGAAAATAAGCTCATCCCGCAGCGATTTCAATTACTCCAATCGGTGGGGGATAGTTTTTCCGAACCAGCTACTGGGAATGTCCATCTTGAACACAACAACCAAACGAAATGAAACGCAAAAGAACTCCCGGAATTGATGCCGCCGTCCCCGCTACCACCCCGGATTTCGACGACGACGCAGACTTTTATAAAGAAGTATACGATTGTGACTGGCGGGTCTGTGAATCGGAAATCGCGTACAGGTTGCGAGTGATGTTTACATCTAACGGTTATGCACCAAAAACTATTCAGGCGGCGCCGACACATCCGATTTGGATCATTCGTGCCAAACGCAAAGACGCGCAACGTATCGCTGATAACCGGCTGTTTTTTAAGCACATCCAGAAGTTGCTGCGGGACACTGGATTTCGTTTGAGGAAAGATGAGCTGAACGTCACCCAAGAGCGTGATTCGATACTGGTCACGTTTATATGGAAAGACTCGCCGATCGATTACCTCGCCGGCCTCCGCGAAGCCGAGAACGAGACGACGGAATTCGCTCCAATACCCTGAAGAATC
>CAYTJG010000172.1:0-13483 GCA_964437865.1 uncultured Bifidobacteriaceae bacterium
GCTGCCGGGGGTGGCCGCCGCGGCGGTGACGCTGCGGCAACTGGCGGACGTGGACCAATTGGTTGGTTTTGTGGTTCCTGAGGCGAACGGGGCGGGCGACGTGCCGCAATGGCGCCAGGCGTTGGCAGCGCGCTTGCCCGCGTACATGGTGCCGACCCATTTCGAGCTCATCCCAGCCTTGCCGCGGTTGGCTTCGGGCAAGATTGACCAGCAGGCATTGCGCTTGTGGCCGCTGCGGATGCCGCCGGCTGAACCGGACCGGGAGATGGAACCGCGTAACGAACACGAGGCGGCCTTGTTCGCCGCCGTGGCCAGGCTCTTCCCCGGCCGGGCCTTGGGGCTGGAGCAGGATTTCTTCAATGATCTGGGGGGGCACTCGCTGCTGGCGGCACGATTGGTGTCGGATCTCCGCACCCATAAGCGCTACGCGTCGCTGAGCGTACAGGAAATCTATCGCGAGCGCCGTTTGTCCGGGATCGCTCGCAGCCTGGAGCGAACCTCGGCCGGGCGGCCACAGGTGGCGGCGGAGCGCAAGCCGGTCAGCCAGCGCAATTTTCTGGTTTGCGCTTTCGCCCAGGCACTGATCATTCCCTTTTTCGTATTGCTCCACATTACCGATTGGCTGGCGCCATTTTTCGTGTACCAATTTTTTACCGGCGATCCCGGGGACAGCATCCCCCGGGCGGTGCTTTACTCGCTGGCGGTGTTTGTGCTGGCCCGGTTTGTAAATTTCGCCATCGCCATCGCCGGCAAGAGGGTGGCGGCTGGCCGGTTGCCGGCGGGGCGCCATCCGTTGTGGGGCCTTACCTATTTCCGATGGTGGCTGGCCAACAAGTTTTGCGAGTTGCCGGATGTGTTTCTGCTGGCGGGCACTCCGTGGATGCCGCTTTACCTGCGGGCGCTGGGGGCGCGCGTGGGTCGCCACGTGACGGTGGATACAATCACCCTGGCGGCTCCGGAATGGTTGACCGTGGAGGATGGCGTGAGCATCGGCACGTTCGTGAACCTCGAAAACGCGCGGGTGGAGGGGGGCGAACTGGTGATTGGACCGATCCTCCTTAAAAAAGATTCGGCGGTGGATTCATATGCCGTGCTCGAGGAGAACACCGAATTGGGCGAACGGGCGCGCTTGTGCGGACAGTCCGCGCTGGCCGCCCATCGGCGGATCCCCGCCGACGAAATCTGGGATGGCGCGCCGGCCCGCCGCACCAATCAAACGTCGGGAACGTTGCCGCCGCGTCCGGCCGTGTCCCGCTTGCGCCGCGCGGCCTTGGCGGTGGCGTTTGCCCTCACCGCGATTGTCGTCTCGGTCTTGTTCTTCCTGCCCACGTTTCCGGCTTTCATGTTGATCGACTGGCTGGACGCCAACACCTTGAACGTGTTTGATTCCGGCGTCAGCGCCCCGGTCGCTTTTGGGTTTTTCTTTCTGCTGGCCATTCCCGCCAGCGCCGTGTTTTTGGCGGTCACCATGCTCATCACAGGCGGGTTGCGCCGGCTGCTGCCACGGCCGGTGGCCGGCCTGACGCCAGTGGATTCCTTCGCCTATTGGCACAAGCGCGCCGTGAGCATGATCTTGGACTGCAGCCTCCGCGAAATGCACGCGGTTTATGCCTCCGTCTACGCGCCGATGTGGCTGCGCTTTCTCGGGGTGAAGGTGGGCCGCCACGCCGAGATTTCCACGGCCGAGGGCATGGTGCCGGAATTGCTCACTTTGGGGGATGACAGTTTTGTGGCCGACGGCGCTATGCTGGGTGACGAGGAAATACGCGGCGGCTGGATGATCCTGAAACCGACGCGCATCGGCAATCGGTCGTTCATTGGCAATGGTGCTTATGTTCCCGATGGCGCCTCCATTCCGGACGACGTGCTGATTGGCGTCCAGACGCGCGCGCCCGGGAATGATGAGCTGAAGTCGGGCCAGACCTGGATGGGGTCGCCGCCGCTGCTGCTGCCGGCACGGGAGGCTTTGACTGGTTTTCCGGAGTCGCTGACGTTTCGCCCCTCGCTCTGGCGTCGCCTGGGGCGCGCCGGGGTGGAGGGATTGCGGATTGTCTTGCCGCTCGCGCTTATCATTGCCACGGGCTATTTGATCGTGGTGTTGATCCTGCCGCTGGCGGCGGCCAACGGCTGGGGGATGCGCGTGGCCAACGCGCTGGCGCTGGCAGGCTCGTTGTTTGGCGTGGCCTCGTTCCTGTTTGTGGTGGCCCTGAAATGGATTCTGGTGGGGCGGTATCGTCCGCGCGCGGCGCCCATGTGGACGCCGTTTGTGTGGATCAGCGAGGCGGTGACCAACTTGTATGAATCGTTGGCGGTGCCCAATTTTCTGGACCTGCTGCGCGGCACGCCGATGTTGCCCTGGGCGTTGCGATTGTTGGGCGCGCGCGTCGGTCAGGGCGTGTATTTGAACACGACTGACCTGACCGAGTTTGATTGTGTGACCATCGGCGACGGGGCGGAACTGAACGCATGGTGTGGCCCGCAGACGCATTTGTTCGAGGATCGCGTCATGAAGATTGGCCGGGTGGAAATCGGCCGGCGGGTGACGGTGGGCGTGCGCAGCACCATCCTGTACGACACGCACGTGGGCGACGATGTCCGGTTGGGGCCGCTCACGCTGGTCGCCAAAGGCGAGCGCCTGCCGGCGGCCACCCGTTGGGAAGGATCGCCCGCCACCCACGAGGCTGAATAAGTCTCAGAAACCTGGCGTGGTGGGGGATGCCGCCTGGAGCCGCTGTTGCGCAGCCTGAATATCACCCGCCGCCAGGTTGGTGAAGGCCTCATCCAAGTGGCCGGCGGCGGCGCTGCCGGGCGCCACCCGGCGACGGAGTTGATAAAGTCGGACCGCCAGCGCCAAGTCATTGGTGCGGAAGTGAAATTGCGGGTCGATAAACTGGCTGCGGAAATCCTGGATCAGGCCGAGGTCGCGGAACCCGTATTCGGTGGTGGGCTCCACGGCGGTGCCTTCGCCGAAATCGTTCCAGGTGACAATGAGCACCATGGCGGAGGCGTTGGTGACCGCCCGCCCCAGGGTCTCGCGCAGGGTCTGGCCGTTGCGGTCGCCCAGGTAGCCCCAATAATTGCGCACACCGGCCCGTTGGTAGATGTCGTGAAATCGGGGAAACGCGCTGGCAATGAAGCCCGGCCAGGCTTCGGCCCGTTTTTCAAAGCCGGCCAGATAGTTGTTCAGCGCCGCGCCGGACAGCACGCCGCCGGTGCCGGGCAACTGGCTCATCCACATGGGCGGCCAATCGAAGGCCCCCAGACCGGCTGCCAGCCGGTTATCCTCCGTGAACAGGGCAGGATGGTTACTCGGGGCCAGCACGGAGAAAATCTCTTCCCAGTTGGTGCTGGCTTGAAAGTACTGCGGGCCGAAGTTCTGGAGGAGCGGCTGGCCATTGACCCGAAAATAGCTGGGGTCGCCAAAATAGTTCGTTTGCAGGTACAGCATTTCCTGCTGCGCGTGGCGGATGGACTCGGTCTCACCGAGGCGACCGGCGCTGATCAAGTGCTGGATGGTTTGGTCTTCGTAGCAAATGGCGAATTTCAGGCCGGCCTTGCGGGTGAAGTCGAACAGCCGGGCGGTGGCACGGTTGTTGGCGCCGTAGTCGAAGTCTTCGGTGGAGCCGTACCAATCCACCATGACGCCATCGATGCCGGCGAGCCTCATCAATAGCACGTGATATTCCAACACGGTCGGATCTGTGGAATCGTACGGACCAATCAGAGGATAATACCAGGAGGCGATTTGCTGCTGGCCGGCGGCGTCCCTGAGGTCGGGATTGAAATGGTCCATGGTCCAATGCCAGCCCCAGTTGGTGTTGTAGGGCTTGGCCGCAAACCAGGGCATGTAATAGACGAAAACCGGCTTGCCGCCTGGGGCGGTGGGAGAACCCAAAGCGGTCCCCGCGAGCAGCCACGATAGCAACAAGGCGACGATCGGAAGTCGTCCCGGTTTCATGGTGAGAAATCTAATCGGCGGCGGAGCGCCGCGCAATGTTTACCGGGCAATGTGCCGCCAAAACGAACCGTCGAGCCCGCCACGCGGCAGACTCGACGGCTCGGGGATCGATTATTGAATCGACCAGGCGCAATCGTCATTCGGTCGATAACCGATAGAAGCGATGGCCGCTGGTCGTTGAATCCGGTACGCTCACGCTGCTGCCCGTGCCGTTGATGGTCGTCAGAATATTCCAAACGCCGTCTGTCAGGTTCGTCTTGTACTGGATGGCGTAACTATGATTGATGGTGGTCGGGAACGCCAGGTTCAGGGCACCGCCGGAACTGGTGGCGGAGCTGAGGGAGGAATACACCCGGGTCTTCACCACCCCCTGCGTGATGGGATTGGTCGCGGAGTTGGCCGGTCCCCACAATCCAAACCCATACTGAATATGGTCGCCGGCCGTGGTGGCCACCGTGACGGTGAAGGGCTGGCCGGCTATTAGCGGGGCGTCATATCGATGCTCCACGCTCCAGTCGGATGCCCCGTCCTTGACCCAGGCGCGGGCGGTATATTTCGCATTGAGGCTGTTGGTGGTGCAGAAGCCTGAAAACACGACCGTATCACCAGCCAGGTTGTCATTCTGGATGTAGTAATCCTGTTCCAAATACGCGGCCGATGAACCGTCGGCAGCGATGTAATTGGTATTCATGGAATTGGTGGCCCCATCAAACACATACGTGTTGGGTTGGAGGGTGACCTCGTCGTTGGTGGTGTTCATGGCGGCCCGGAGGAGGGATGTCGGGGACACGCTGAAACCAAAGCTGGACGCGGGATGGGTGCCGGCGGCGCCGCTGGAGGGCGGCGCAGAAAGGAGGTTCGTGCCATCCCACACATTAATATAGCCATTAAACGGCGCCAAGGCCCGGTCATAATAGAGCCAGCCTGGATTGCAAACGATCAAGGAGACGCTGCTGGTGGCGGAGAGGTTGCTGGAGTCGGTGACGATCACCTTGTAGGTCCCCTCCCGCGCGGCTTGCACATCGGTGAGCGCCAGTACATTGGTGGTGGAGCCGCTGATGCCGGAACCGTCCGTCAGTTTGGTCCCGTTTTGCTCCCATTGGTAGGTGAGGCCGGTGCCCGTGGCGTCCACCGTGAAGGTGATGTTGGTCCCCACCACAATGTTGGCCGAACTCGGGGAGACCGAGAGGATCTGCGGACCGGAACTGATGACGCTGTTGCTCGAAAAGAGCACGTAACCGTACTGGCCCACATAATTGGCCGCCGCTGGATTGGTGCGGTAGGGCGAGCCCTGCCATTCAAACCCCCATTGTACGTGGTCGCCCGTCGTGTTGATCGCCTTGGAAATGGTGAAAGTCTGGCCGTTCGTCAACGAACTCAGGAGCACGGTCGATTCTCCGTAATAAGCCCAACCGGTGCTGAAGTCCTTGATGAACGCCACCAAGGAATCCCCCATGCCGGCGTCGGTCAAGCCGTTTGTCACCAGGGTGCCCGAGAAAATCACCGTGTCGCCGCCGTTGGCGCCCGAAGAGGTGGTGTCCACATAAAACGTGTTGTCATAGGTGGCCACCGCGTCACTGGTTCCCGAGGTGTCCGCCCAAATGTTGGTGTCGTCATGGAAATAGACATCGAGGCTGATATCCGGGGCGCAGCGGACCAAACCCTCACTGCTGATTGAGCCCTGAAGGTCCGGAGTCTCGCCACCAACGCCGATGTAGCCGGTGGCGGCGGCGTAAGTGGAGCCGGTATCATCGGTGACCGTCCGGTATCCCAGCCAGGATTGGGAAGGATCAATGTAAACGTACACATTCTTCGGCGGGGCCACCACGACGGTTCCGCCGTTGGTGCTGATGGTTGCCGAACCGTAGCTGGCCACGTTCGCCTGACGCACCGGCGGTCCCGACCATTCCACACCGTATTGGATAAAATCGCCGGTGGCGTAGGCCGAAGGCAAAGTCACGGCAAAACCCTGTCCGTTGGTCAGCGTGTTCAGGCTTACCGTGACGAAGCTGTGCATTGACCACGACGAGTCATAATCCTTGATAAAAACCACCGCGTTGTTGCTGTAGGGCGTCACCAGTGAGTTGGTAACCAGCGAGCCGGTGAAGATCACTCTGTCGCCGGCTGCGGCGCTGCCGTATTGGCAGTAAATATCACTTATCGTCTTGCAGATGGCGGCGCTGGTTCCCGAGGCATCCGCCCAGATAAGGGTGTCGGTATTGTAAGGGGTGGTGACGTCCGGCCAGTCGTCCGCCCCGATCGTGATGTTGCCCGAAAGGTCCGAGCTGGAATTGTTGAGGAATGCCGCCCCGAGACCGGATCCGCCGGAGCCCAAAAAATCGGAGATGTAGGCCGGCCACGTGGTGGTCGTCAGTCCGTTGGTGTAAACATTCTCGTACCCGTAAAAAACTTCATTCGGGTCAGTGATGACATAGTCGGTGGCCGCCTGGGTTGCCAGGGTGCCAAAACCGGCTACCAACGCTGTCGCGCCGATGGCCAACAGGTGTTTTCCTCGCCGGGAGGTTGTTTGTATCACGGTATTTTGCATAATTCGAAGGGTTGATTTTTTTATCGGTTTACGAGCCCACAAAACGGCATTTCCGCTTCATCGTGACTGGGACAGTCGCCTTTATACCATAAATGCTCCAGCCTGCACGTCGCATGAAGTGGTGACAAGGGCGCGCTGGGCGAGCTGGGGATGAGGCTGAGGCAGAACGTTTTCCCGGGCGGCGGCCGGTGGCAAATGACACTTATCGGTGACTGGTGCCGGGCTTGGACCGCAACCACGCCAGGTGGTCTTGGGCCCGGCGATTGGTGGGCTCCAGCTTCAGGACCGCCTCGAATTCACGCTGGGCTTCCGGCCACTGCTGCCGCCCAGACAGCCACGCGCCGTAGTCAAATCGCGCCGCGACACTGTCCGGACTCAACTGCGCGGCCGCCTGGAACTCCGGCCCGGCGGCCTCCCCCTGACCTGTGGCGGTCAATTCCAAGGCCAGTTCATGATGGGTCAGACCGTCGGCCGGGTTCACCGCCAAGCTCGCCCGGTAGCTGGCGATGGCTGCCTCGTGCTGGTTCAAATGGGCGAGCACCTTGCCGCGGCGCAGCAGGGTCTGCGGATCGTCCGGATACTGTTGGAGGGCCACAGCATAGGCGGCCAGGGCGTTGGTGTATTTCTGCTGCAGCGCGAGGGCGTTACCCAGTTCGATCCAGCCGTCGGTGCGGCCGGGGCGGATGGCCAACGCTCGCTGCAGCAGGCTTTCGGCCTCGGCATACCGCTGTTGGGGAATGAGCAAACGTCCCGCCTCGAAATAGCCCAGCGAATCCTGGGGCAACTGGTCGCGAAAGGACGCCCATTGCGCGCAGGCTGCCGGCACGTCGCCGGAAAGTTCCAGGAATACCGCGTAGTTTTCCCGTACGCAAAAATCATCCGGCCGTTGGGCCAGGAGTTGTTCGAAATTCCCGCGGGTCCGGCCGGCTTCCTCACGGTCCGTGCGGGTGAGTTCGGTTTGGATGCGCGTTTCCAAGGCGGCGCGCCGTTCCGGGTTGCCCGGCTGACTGTTCAATGGCGGCACCTGCATGCGCTCGACCATCAAATGCAGGGTCTGGGCGCGATTCCAAGGCGACAAACCGAGCTGTTGCTCGCAGTCCGCCTCCGAAAGCCAGCCATTGGTCGTGGACGGCAACAGCGGGACAATCTGCTCCGCCCACGCGCGCGCCAATCGGTAGCGGGCAGCAAAATCAAAGTGAACGTGTTCGAAGAAGGTTTCGTTGCCGCAAATGCCATTGGGGCTGCCCGCCGCCAGCGCGGCGGCGGCATCCACGTAGATCAGGTTGGGCTCGCGCCGGCGCGCGGTTTCCTGGCGGATCGCGGCATTGATTCTCGAGTCGGCGCGAAAGGGCAGCGCGTCGTGGTCGCAGGCGAGTTGAAAATGTTCCGTGGCGGCCGCGGGGTTGGATTCGGCCAGCAGGCATCGTCCCCAATGAAACTGGAGGTCCGCCCGCTGGGCATCGAGTTGTCCGGCCTGTGCCAAGAGGCCGGCGGCCCGCGCGAAATCCCGCTGGTCTTCCGCCGCGAGACCCGCGTTGTACAATTGCTCAAATTGCGCGTGTTCCGCCGCCGTCAACCGGGGATTCGCCAGGCTGGCAAACGGTGGGCAATCCGCGAGGTTCACCGCGATTGAATTCAGCAGCACCTTGGCCCCGGAGCGGCAGCCGGTCCGGACGATGTCGTCCAGGTTTTTTTGAAAGTTTTTATAGACCGTTTCCCGCCTCGGGCTGTCGGGGGGTATTTGGTTGCTCAGGAACATCTCCATGCCCCCCCAGGCATGGCCCTTGGCCGGCCCGCCGCTGAGCCGCCGCCCCAGTGCCGTGAACCATTGTCCCAGGCGCAGCTTCTGCCAGGCCGTCTCCAAGCGGGCATAGGCCAGCGGCGGCGCCTGGCGGCCAAACACGGTGGCCGCGCCAAATGGGCCGACCATCTCGTTGTTGCCCAGGTAAACGATCCACAAATCGCCGTCGCGGGCGGCGCAATCCCGGGCGATCGGGAGGACCACATGGGAATCGATGGCGGTGATCGCAGTATTGATGATCTCGAATTTTTGTTTCGGGTATTTCGCCCGCAATAACGCGCCCAGATACCGGTCCGGCGCCAGGCTTTCGGCGGGATCGCCCATGGCCGCCGATTCCCCAAAGATAAAAATGCGGAAGGTGTCGGGGGACTTGTGGACGGGAAATCGGAGCGGGCCGGGGTTGCGCACCATCTCCTTCGGAAAAAAGCGCAGGCTGAAATCCTCGTTCTGAACGAAATAGAGGGAGCCGTTGATCGAAAGGGTTTGAAAGAAATCCGGGTTATAGCCATAGCCGCCCAGGTGGAGACAAACTTCGGCGGCGGCACACAATAGGAACGGCAGCAAGCCGAGCAGGCAACGAAACAGCCAGCGTTTGCCGCGCGAAAGCGGTTCGTGGTGCGGTTGCGAATCGGCTCGGGCCGACCGCCGTTTATCTGGGACGGCTTTCAAACTGAACGGTTGTTCCCGCCAGCAGCCGCTGCGCGCTGGCCGGGTGGCTGCGGACGCTGCTGCGCCGTGGGCAACCGCGGTACTCTATTGGCTGGGCGTGCGATTGGCCAGCCAAAGCATGTCCATATCCGTATTCGCACAGGGAACTTGCTGGGTGAGGCCGACCGTGGTTTGAAAAATCACGTTGCGATGGGCGTTCATCACCGGCCCTTTCCAAGTGTGAATTTCAGCGTGTCCATCGGCGAAGTTCAGGCCGCACGCACCGCCATGCTGGTTGCCCGGCAATTCGGTGAACTCCGTGACCCCGTAGGAGGCGGTGTAAAGGATGCAATCGTCGATGCTGTCCGGGTGTTCGTCCATGATGACCCAGCAATCTGCCGGGCCGGGTACGTGGAAATCGCTGGTCTTTTTGGCGACATACCACTGGGTCCAGCCGAACGGATGGGGTGAGTCGTACTTGTCGCCGTCGCCCACGGCGGCGTTCATGGCCAGGCTGCGCACCCGGTGGTCCCAGCCCAAGCCTCGTTGGGCGGAGCTGGCGAAGTTGCAGGCTGGACAGGCAAAGATCTTGGGCGTCTTGGCCACGTACTGTGCGAGGGAGGAGTACGCGTCCGTGTTGACCACGATCACATTGGTGTTGTAGCTGCCCACGGTCCAATCCACTTTGCCGCCGGCCCAAGACGGTTGATTGTTGTAAAGATTGGAGCCGCTGGTGGAGGAGTCATTGTTATAGGGGAGCACTTCGTTGTTGTCGCTTGCCCCCATCAACCACGCAATCGCCAGTTGCTTCTTGTCGTTCATGCAGGAGGTGGCCATGGCCTTTTGTTTGGCCAGACTAAGCGCCGGCAGAAGCATGGCCGCCAGGATGGCAATAATCGCAATCACCACGAGCAATTCAATCAGGGTGAACGCGCCACTGTTCCTGTGGATTGAAAGACTCGCCAGGTTCGGGTTCCGTCTCGGCATCTTCATGGGTGTGGCTAGTGTCGCATGTCCCGCCCCCATTCGCATGTCGCATGAAAAGGTGACGATTTGTGTCGGGCGACTTATTGGACGTGGAAGGTTCGTGCCGCGGCTCTATTCGGCGTTACATTGTCCCCTTGTGTCCCGCGGCGGCTGATTTCATAATGCCGAGGTTACCACCGATGTTTCGCTGTGATTCCACATCAAGACCCGCGGCTGGACTTGGGGCGCGTGCTGCCGGGGAGCGTCCGGGGCGGATCACTCGCTGGATTTGTGGGTGGCTGATGACCATGGCGTTGGTGTGGCCGCTCCACGCAGTGGTGCTGTGGAGTGATTTGAGTTTCATCACGGTGACCAATAACGGTCCGGGAACCGATCTACTCAATGGAGCGGTCAAACGGGATGATCACGCCAATGACACCCTCTATTTCAAGTTCCACGTGGACCCCTTGTCCGACGCCACCACGGAGCCTTACTTCGCTGCCCTCGAATTGTATGACGGTGACAGCGAGCATTTGGGAATCGGCAATGCGCTCGAAGCCTGGGGCTACAGCGCTTTTTTCAAATCAGGCCCCGCCGCCGATGCCGGTGCGAGCCGTCCCTATATCGACCTCCATTCCGCGCGGCCGTATGGCTCGCCGAACGAATCCCTGCGCAATTACCAACTGCCCCAGCGCGGCGTGGGCGTCACCATCATCTTCAAGGTGCAATTCGTTCCCGCCGGGGACGACTTGGTGACGGTCTGGCTGAATCCGGATCTGGGCCCCGGGGCCACGGAGGCGGAGCAGCCGGAAACTTTGACCACCCGATTTAATGCTGATGCGTCGTTTGATGAATTACGGCTGCGCCATGCCGGCGGTGGCGGCGGTTGGACGTTCAGCGATCTGGCCATCGCCACTTCGTTTAATGATTTCATCGATTCCAGCAGCGACCAGCCCGGCAGCACCGAGCCGGACCTGAGCCGGAGCGAAGGGGCTTTTAGCTTTCAGTCGTGGCAGCAGAGCCAGGGCTTGTCCCAGCTGCCGGTGCGGGCCATGACGGAGACGCGGGACGGTTATCTTTGGATTGCCAGCGGGAACGACCTGTTTCGGTTTGATGGTTTGAAGTTCGTTTCCCTGACCGCGCGGTTGTTGCCGGGCAGACAGCCGGTGCAGGCGCTGCTGGGCGACCGCCGCGGCGCGTTATGGCTGGGGACTGCCGACGGTTTGCTCTGCTGGTTCAACGGCTGCTTGAACGGGCTGTCGACCCAAAACGGCCTGCCGACAAATTCGGTGACCAGCCTGGCCGAGGATGACCTGGGCCGAATTTGGGTGGGCACCGCGGCGGGTTTGGTGGGGCTGGAAGATGGCCGTCTGAGACCGCCCGCCAATGCCGAGGCCATCCGTGGAGGATCCGTGAGTGCGCTGTTCAGTGACCGTCACGGGACGCTGTGGGTGGCGGTCAAACAACGCGGGGTTTTCGAGTCCCGCGGCGGACGCTTTATTCCCGTGACCAATGCCACGGAGGCTCCGCTGCTTTCGTCCGTGCGCAATCTGCTGGTGGATCAACGCGGCGGTTTGTGGCTGGCGGGCGGCGATAACGTGGTGTTGCACCGCGAGTCGGACGGCTGGCATCGCTATCGTCTCCCGCGGCGGTTGGCGGGTTCGGCGGTGAGCGCGCTGGCCGAGGCGGCCGATGGCACAATCTGGGCGGGCGCCGCGAGCGGGCTTTTTCAATTATCCGGCGGTCAATTTGCCGAGGTTCCCGCCCGGAGCAAACTGGCCGGAGTGGCGATTGGAGGTCTCTTCGTGGATCGCGAGGGCCAGCTCTGGGTGGGCACCGATGAGGCGCTGAACCGTTTGCAGCGCAAAGTGCTCTTTGCGTTTGGCCAGGACGAGGGGCTGGGGTATGGACCGGTCCAAGGGCTGGCGCAGGTGTTGCCGGGCGTCATCTGGGCGGCGCGGACAGGGGACGGGCTCTATCGCTGGGATGGCCGGACGTTCAGCCGGCTGAAAGCGGCCGGGCTGCCGGCTCACGATGCGCAGGTGAACGCCCTGCTGGTCACGCATGACGGCGGTTGCTGGGTGGCCAGCCGGGGCGGCTTGCTGCGCTACAAGGATCCGGTGGCCGCGGCCGACGAGTTTTCCTGGTTTGCCTTGCCGGGGGCGGACATCGTGGCGCTGGCGGAGGATGGCGCCGGCGGATTATGGGCCGGGACCCGGACCGGTGGAATCTGGCGCCTGGCGGCGGGGCAATGGGCGGAGCAAGGTTCCGTTCCCCATGGCAGACCGGTGAATGTGATTCTCCCGGTTCCTGACAATTCCGTCTGGATTGGTTCGGGCGGAGCCGGGCTGATCCATCTGCCGGACGGGGCGGCGGAACGGCTCGATCAGACAGCCGGGCTGGCCGAGGCCGATGTGCGGTCGCTGTATCGCGACGCGCAAGGCACGCTGTGGATTGGAACGACGGGTGGTTTATACCGCGAGGCGGCCGGCCGGATTTCGTTGTTCACCACGCGGGACGGTCTGCCGGATAATATGATCTCCCAAATTCTGGAGGATGATGCCGGACGGCTCTGGCTGGGCACCGGCCAGGGCCTTGCCTGTGTGGCGCGTCGCCGGTTTGAGGAATTTGCCGCCGGCAAAATTGCGGCGCTGTATCCGCGGGTGTTCAATCGCATGGATGGCATGCCGGCGGACGAGTGCGTGGCCGGCTTTGGCTCGCCCGGGTTGAAAACGAGCGGCGGCTTCCTCTGGTTTCCCACCCAGAAGGGCGTGGCGGTGGTCGCTCCGCGAACTCTGCCACCGAATGCGCCGATGCCCAACGTGGTGCTGGAGGCCATTCTCGTGGATGGCCTGCCCGTCAATGAAACCCTGGTGGGCGAAACCAACGTTCGCATTCCGCCGGGCAAACACCGGCTCGAAATTCGCTACACCGGCCTGTGGGGCGACGCGCCCGAAACCACCCGCTTCCGTTACCGGCTGGAGGGTTGGGACGCGGACTGGATCGAGGCTGATACCGGCCGGGCGGCGGTCTATAATTTTGTGCCACCCGGGCAATACTATTTTCATGTGATGGC
The DNA here is from genome assembly GCA_964437865.1 of uncultured Bifidobacteriaceae bacterium. Lineage (GTDB taxonomy): Bacteria > Verrucomicrobiota > Verrucomicrobiia > Limisphaerales > UBA11358 > UBA11358. The sequence continues at coordinate 12,998 of CAYTJG010000172.1, forward strand.
GGGCAACCGGGAAGGCACCTGGGGCGCCGGAGACGCCGGGCTGCACCTGGTTTTTGCGCGCCATTTCTGGCAGTCGTGGTGGTTCATCGGCTCGGCGGGCGCCTGGCTGATTCTGGCCGTGGCGGGCACCGTGCGCGTGGTGGAGAAGCAGCGGATGAAACGCCGCCTGGACCGGTTGGAGCGCGAACGGGCATTGGACCAGGAGCGTACGCGGATCGCGCGGGATTTGCACGACGAGATGGGCGCCAAGCTGTGCCGCATTTCATTTTTAAGCGAACACGCGCGGCGGGCCGTGGAGCCGCACGCCTTGCGGGAACAGATCGAATCCATTTCCGACGATTCGCGCGAGGTGCTGCATTCGCTGGATGAAATCGTCTGGGCCGTGAACCCGGAGAACGACACGCTCGAACACGCGGCTTCCTATCTGGCGCAATACGCGCAGGAGTATTTCCAGATGACGGGCGTGGAGTGCGAGCTGAATGTGCC